>NZ_JBFPKG010000013.1:0-164080 GCF_040948665.1 Paraburkholderia sp. BR14320 | reverse complement strand
AAGGCGCAGGCCTTCGACAACCTCGACGCGCTCGTGAAGGCGGTAGTCCACGCCGCGCGTCCCGGCGACCAGATTCTGGTGATGAGCAATGGCGGCTTCGGCGGCGTACATCAGAAGCTGCTCGACGGTCTTTCGACGCGAGGCGCGTCGTGATTCTCTACCTGCACGGTTTCCGTTCGTCGCCGAATTCGTTCAAGGCGCGTCTGCTCGCGACGCGTCTGGCAGAACTCGGCCGCGCCGACGAGTGGTGTTGCCCGATGCTGCCGGTGTCGCCGTTCGAAACGGTGGCGCTTGCCGAATCGCTGGTCGCCGCCGCACGTGCGAACGGCGATGCACGGCAGGTGACGGTGATCGGCAGTTCGCTCGGCGGCTACTTCGCCACCCATCTGGCCGAGAAGCACGGCTGGCCGGCCGTGCTGCTGAACCCGGCGGTCGTGCCGCAGCGCGACCTGAGCGCGTATCTCGGCGAGCAGCCGTTGTGGCATGGCGGCGGCAGCATCGTCGTCAAGCCGCATCATCTGGATGAATTGCGCGCGCTCGGCGTGGCGTCGATCACGCGGCCCGAACGCTATTATTTGATGGCAGCCACCGGCGACGAAGTGCTCGACTATCGCGAAATGCTCGCGCACTATCCAGGCGCGCGCACCACGCTGATCGAAGGCAGCGACCACGCGATCAGCGAGTTCGCGCAGTATCTCGACGACGTGCTGGCCTTCTGCGACGGCGAACACGTCGAGCCGCCGGCGCCACGCGCGGCGGCCTGACGGCGCGCAAGGGCGGCGGCACCGATCCCCGCAAGGACATCGGCCGGAAAGACACACCGACCGCCACCGCAGGTCGCAAGATTCAACCCGCTGGCACGCGCAGTGCGCGCCGCGGATTCACTATCACGAACAGGTTGCCGTGCCGCTCATGCAGTGATCGATCGCCACAGGGCGTCGGGCGCGCCGGCAGATGCAAGTCAGAACGAGAGTATTGAGTGAACGTTTTCTTCGAGGAATCGGGCAGTTTCAAGGCCGGCAGCGTGCTGTCGCGTCAGGGGGACGCGTTTCAGGTCGAGTTGCCGGGCGGCCGGCGCGCGAAGGTGCGCGCGAAAGACGTGCTGATCGAGTTCGAAAAGCCCACCGCGGCCGAACTGATGCAGCAGGCCGACACGTTGGCGCAGGAGATCGATCTGGACTTCCTGTGGGAATGCGCGCCGGACGATGAATTCCCGTTCGCGACGCTGGGCGCCGAGTACTTCGGCGCGAGCTTCGGCGCGATCGAGCGCGCGGCGCTGGTGCTGCGCATGCACGGCTCGCCGGTGTACTTCCGCCGCAAGGGCCGCGGCATGTACCAGCGCGCGCCGCAAGAGCAGCTGAAGATGGCGCTCGCGGGCCTCGAGCGCAAGCGCCAGCAGGCGCTCGTGCAGGCGCAGTACGAGGAAGAACTGAAGGCAGGCCGTCTGCCGGAAGCGTTCGCGGGCGGCAAGGGCCTCGCGCTCCTGACTAAGCCCGACAAGAACACGATCGAGTACAAGGCGCTCGAGGGCGCCGCGGCCGCGCGCGGCATCTCGCAGGCGCGGCTGATGCTCGAATGCGGCGCGATAGCGTCGCCGCGCGCGCTGCACGAAGCGAAATTCCTGTCCGAGTACTTTCCGCACGGCACCGGCTTCCCGACCGTTGCGGCCGCGAACGTGCCCGACGATCTGCCGCAGGCCGACGTCGAAGCGTTCTCGATCGACGACATCACCACGACCGAAATCGACGACGCATTCTCGGTCGAGCATCTGGCCGACGGCCGCGTGCGGATCGGCGTGCACATCGCCGCGCCGGCGCTCGGCATTCAGCGCGGCGACGACGTCGATGCGATCGCGCGTGCGCGTTTGTCGACGGTCTACATGCCCGGCGACAAGATCACGATGCTGCCCGACAGCGTCGTCGACACCTTCACGCTCGCCGAGGGAGGGTATCGGCCGGCGCTGTCGCTGTATGTGATCGTCAATCGCGAGACGCAGGAGATCGTCGCGAGCGAAACGCGCGCCGAGCGCGTGTTCGTGAAGAACAACCTGCGTCACAACACGCTCGACGAAGTCGTCACCGAGCAGGCGCTCGCCGAGGGCACCGGCGAGTATCCGCACAAGGACGATATCGCCGTGCTGTGGCCGTTCGCGCAAGCACTGTTCGAAAAGCGCCAGACCGCGCGCGCCGGCTACGGCCTGCGCCGTGAAGTGCAGCGCAATACCGACTTCAATTTCTACGTCGACGGCGAGCACATCACGATCACGCCGCGCCGGCGCGGCTCGCCGCTCGACACGATCGTCGCCGAGCTGGCGATTCTCGCGAACTCGTCGTGGGGCGCGTTCCTGCATGATCACGGCGTGCCGGGCATCTATCGCACGCAGCGCGCGTTCGGCGCGCCAAGCGGCCCGAAGCGCACGCGCATGCAGACCAACGCGGCGCCGCACGAAGGGCTCGGGGTCTCGCAATACGCGTGGAGCACGTCGCCGCTGCGCCGCTACGTCGACCTCGTGAACCAGTGGCAGCTGATCGCGTGCGTGCAGCATGGCGTGACCGCGAAGCTCGCCGCGCCGTTCAAGCCGAAGGACGCCGATCTGTTCGCGGTCGTGCAGGGCTTCGACGACACCTACACCGCGTACGCCGACTACCAGCGCCGCATGGAGTACTTCTGGTGTCTGCGCTGGCTCACGCAGGAAAACCGCAAGCAGGTGGTCGCGTCGGTCGTGAAGGGCGATCTCGTGCGTCTCGAGGAAATTCCGCTGCTGCTGCACGTGCCGGGTCTCGGCGTGCATGCGCGCGGCACGCGTTTGCAGCTGGAAGTGATGTCGATCGATGAACTGACGATCGAAGCGTCGGTGCGTCTGTTGCACGTGCTCGATGCGCCGACTGTAACGAGCGGCGCCGAAGCCGAAGAAGGCGAGGACGAGGGCGACGAAGAGTTGCTCGACGCAGCGGACGACAGCGCCGAAAGCGAAGCGGAGGCGCAAGCCGAAGCCGACGGCGGCAATCCGAACGACAACCCCGGCGCCGACGAATCCGCGGCAAGCGGCAACGGCAACGACGACGCCGCATCGAACACCGCCGACAACGACCAACACATCACGGAGCCGGGACGATGAGCGGCAACCCAACGCGCGACCGCTACGCGGTCATCGGCAATCCGGTCGGACATAGCAAGTCGCCGTTCATCCACGGCCGCTTCGCCGCGCAAACCGGCGAGCCGGTCGAGTACGGTCATCTACTCGCGCCAGTCGACGCGTTCGTGCCGCATGTGCGCGCGTTCATCGAAGCGGGTGGGCGTGGCCTGAACGTGACGGTGCCGTTCAAGCTCGACGCGCATGCGTTCGCGAACACGCTGTCGCCTCGCGCCGCGGCGGCCGGCGCGGTAAACACGCTGAGGGTCGACGCCGGCGGCATCTACGGCGACAACACGGATGGCTTCGGCCTCGTGCGCGACATCGAGGTGAATCTCGGTGTGTCGCTGAAAGGCGCGCGCATCCTGCTGCTCGGCGCGGGCGGGGCCGCGCGCGGTGTGGTGCTGCCGATGCTCGACCGCGCGCCGCATACGCTGACGATCGTCAACCGCACGGCACAGAAGGCCGAGGCGCTGGTCGACCAGTTCGCTCAGGCTGCCGGCGACGCGCGCTGCCGTCTGAGCGGCGGCAGCGCCCGCGCGATCGAAGCGGGGCAGTACGACGTGATCGTCAACGCGACCGCGGGCAGCCTCGATGCGTCGCTGCCCGAGTGCGACGACCGCGCGTTCGGCAACGGCACGCTCGCTTACGACATGATGTACAGCGCGCATCCGACCGTCTTCATGCAGCACGCGGCGAAGCTCGGCGCGCGCGGCGCCGATGGCCTCGGCATGCTGGTCGAGCAGGCCGCCGAATCGTTCTATGTGTGGCGCGGTGTGCGCCCCGACGGCGCGCCGGTGCTCGCCGAGTTGCGCGCGCTGCTGACGGCGCCGTCGCCCGCATAACGTTAGCGCGCGGATAGCACGCACCATGACAGCGACGCGGCGCGCCAACGGTTCGCGCGGCCAGGCCGGCCCGCTGCGCTGGCTCGCCTGGCTGATCGCGGTCGTGGTCATCGCCTGGCTCGCGACGCAGGCGTACTACTTCGCGCAGATCGCGATCTGGAACGTCGTCAATCCGCGCTCGACCGCGTTCATGCGCTCGGACGCGTGGCGTCTGTCGCAGGACCGGCCGGATCTGTCGGTGCAGCGCACGTGGGTGCCGTACGAGCAGATTTCGCGCAACCTGAAGCGCGCGATCATCGCGTCCGAAGACGCGAACTTCGTCAACAACAAAGGCTACGAAACCGACGCGATGCTGCAGGCATGGGAGCGCAACAAGGCGCAAGGCCGGATCGTGCGCGGCGGCTCGACGATCTCGCAGCAGCTTGCGCGCAACCTGTTCCTGTCGCGCGAGAAAAGCTATATCCGCAAGGGCCAGGAGCTGATCATCACGTGGATGCTCGAAACGCTGATGGACAAGCAGCGCATCTTCGAGATCTATCTGAACTCGGTCGAATGGGGCAACGGCGTGTACGGCGCGGAGGCGGCCGCGCAGTACTACTTCAAGACCTCGGCGAGCAAGCTCACGGCCGCGCAGTCGGCGCGGCTCGCGGTGATGCTGCCGCGCCCCAAATATTTCGATGAACACAGGAATTCGGCGTATCTCACGCAACGCGCGCGAGTCATCGCGCGGCGGATGGGCGCGGCAGAATTGCCGGATTGAAAAGCGCTGTCGATCCCCTGGTTTTCAGTTCCGAAGCCCGCCTCGCGGGCTTTTTTGCGTCTTTTCGCGGAGGCGCTGCGTTCCGCTAAACAGCTGATTGCCAACTAAAATCTCACTATCTGGACTCAACATTCACATATTGGTGATTCTCAAAAGTCGCCCTACAATCCAAGCCAACATGCATCGCAAGTAGGCGCTCCAGCGCGCTGAAACAGCGAACCGCGACACAAAAAACCGGAGACGAGGCCAACATGTCTGGCAGCCAACCACAGCAGCCGCGCGAGCGCGGCGCCGCACGCGTTCCCGCCCTGTTCTCCGGCCCCGCGCGCTAAGCGCAGAAACCATCCGAAAGCGAATCGCCATGAACAAAGCGATGCCTACTCACGGGGCTAGCCCGACCGAGGCGGCGCCGGGGTCGAACGGCGCGCCGGACCGCGCCGCGAATCCCGCGCCGCGCGAGGCTTCAGCCGTCACCGCCAATGTCGCCGCCAGTGCGTCCGCAACCGCAAGGGCGTCGCGCCCGGTGCAGCGCGCGGCGACCGTCGACGGACTCGGGCTGCCGGTCACGCTGCTGGAAATCACGCCGCAGCAGGCCGGCACACAGACACTGTTGCGCGGCCTCGCGATTCTCGAGGCGGCGGCGGCCGGCGTGCGCGATCTGCGCAGCTTCGGCGCCGCGCTCGGCACCACCCGCAGCACCACGCATCGACTGGTCAGCAGCCTCGTGCAGGCGCGCTATCTGCGCCAGGTGCAGGGCGGCTATCTGCTCGGGCCGAAGCTGATCGAGCTCGGCACGATCGCGCTCGAACAGATGCCGCTGACGGCCGTCGCGCGTCCGCACTTGCAGTCGCTGGCCGAGCAGACGCTCGACACGATCCACCTCGGCGTGCGCGACGGCGACGACGTGCTGTACATCGACAAGATCCCCGGCACGCGCGGCCTCGAAATGCGCTCTCGGGTCGGCCATCGGATGCCGCTCGCGTCGACCGGCATCGGCAAGGCGATGATGCTCGACCTCGCGCCGGACGCATGGCAGTCGCTGTTCGAGGCGTCGCGCCGCGCGCTCGCGGGCGTCAGCTTCAAGCCCGACAACCGCCCCGACGCGCCGACCTTCCTGCAGCGCATGACGAACTACGCGGCCGGCGGCTACACGTTCGATCTCGAAGAGAACGAAGCGTCGATCCGTTGCGTCGCGGCGCCGGTGCGCGATGCGTCGGGCGCGATCGTCGCGGCGTTGTCGGTGGCGAGCACGATTCCGTATATGCCGCTCGAACGGATGGACGAACTGATTCCGGTCGTGCAGCGCGAGGCGCGCGCGATTTCGGAAGAACTCGGTTGGCGCGCACCGCAACCGGCCACGCGCAGGATCAAGCGATGAAACAAGCGGGCACCGCCACGCTGGCGAACCACCAGGCGCCCGCCGGGCCCACATCGGGCGTGCAGCCGGACGCGACCGATGGCACGGATACCGCCGCCGTCGATTTCACGCATGCCGCGCTGATCGCGCTCGACTGGGGCACGACGTCGCTGCGCGCGTATCTGTTCGACGTGCACGGTCGCGTGCTGGCGACGCGCGCATCGTCGGCCGGCATTATGAATCTGCCGCGCAGCGCGGCCGAGGGCGGCTTCGACGCGGCGTTCGACGACGCCTGCGGCGCGTGGCTCGAGCATGGGCGCGGCGTGCCGGTGATCGCGGCGGGGATGGTGGGCAGCGCGCAGGGCTGGCTCGAAGCGCCGTATGTCGAGACGCCCGCGAACGCCGATGCGCTGGTGGCCGGCATCGTCCGGGTGCAGACCGCGCGCGGCGCGACGCTGCATATCGTGCCGGGCGTGCTGCAACGCGGCGAATTGCCGAACGTGATGCGCGGCGAGGAGACGCAGATTTTCGGCGCGCTCAGCGCGGATGCGAACGGCGCGCAAGGCACAAGCGCCGTCGACAGCAGCGCTCGCTCACTGATCGGCCTGCCCGGCACGCACGCGAAATGGGCGGTCGTGCAGGCGGAGCGCATCGAGCGTTTTCACACCTTCATGACTGGCGAAGTATTCGCCGCGCTGCGCGAGCACACGATTCTCGGCCGTACGATGGTCACGCCCGATCGGCCGGATACCGAAGCATTTTTGCGCGGTGTGAACATCGCGCGCGAGAAAGGTCAGGCGGGCGTGCTCGCGACCGTATTCAGCACGCGCACGCTCGGCTTGACCGGCGCGCTGTCGAGCGACGCACAGCCCGACTATCTGTCGGGCCTGCTGATCGGACACGAACTCGCCGGCCTCGAAGCGGTGCTCGCTCAGCAAGGCAGCTCGCTCGCGCAGCAGAGTCTGCGGCTGATCGGCAACGACGCGCTATGCGAGCGCTACCGCCTCGCGCTCGCGCAATTCGGCTGTCTGCGCGCGGAACCGGTCAGACACGCGACCGAACGCGGCCTGTGGCGCGTTGCGGTAGCAGCGGGGCTCGTGCAGCCGTCCGCGCAAGCGGCGCGCGCGGGCTGACCGGCGGCAGAGCCTTTACGACGCTCACGAAACAAGGAACCGACATGCAACCACATATCAATCTGCCCGGACCCTACATGCCGCACGCGGGTCTGATCGCCGCGTTCGAAGTCTGTCCGCTGATCGCGATCATGCGTGGCGTCACGCCCGCCGACGCGGCCGATCACGGTCAAGCGCTGTACGAAGCGGGTTTTCGCATCGTCGAAGTACCGCTCAATTCGCCGCAGCCGTTCGACAGCATCTCCGCGATCCGCAAGGTGCTGCCGGCCGACGCGATCGTCGGCGCGGGCACGGTGCTGCATCCGCTGTACGTCGACGACGTGAAGTCGGCGGGCGGCGAGCTCATCGTGATGCCGCACAGCGATCCGGATGTCGTGATCGCCGCGAAGGCGCGCGGCCTCGCCTGCGCGCCTGGCGTCGCGACGCCGACCGAAGCGTTCATCGCGCTGAAGAACGGCGCGGACGTGCTGAAGATGTTCCCCGCCGAGCAGCTCGGCTGCCAGGTCGTCAAGGCATGGCGCGCGGTGATCGCCGCGCAGGTGCCGCTCGTGCCGGTCGGGGGCATCAACCCGGACAACATGGGGCCGTTCCTGAGCGCCGGTGCCAACGGTTTCGGCCTCGGCTCGGCGCTGTACAAGCCGGGCCAAAGCGCGGCGGTGACCGCGTCGCATGCGAAGGCGTTCATCAACGGTCTGCGGATCGCTCGCGCAGGAGCGAAGAAATGAACCGGCTCGCCGGCAAAGCCGCTCTCGTGACCGGCGCCGGGCGCGGCATCGGCGCGGCGATCGCGCTCGCATTCGCGCGCGAGGGCGCGGCGGTCGTGCTGGCGGAACTCGATCTCGACACGGCGCAGCGCACGGCGGCGCGGATCGAAGCGGAAGTCGGCGCGGGCGCGCGCGTGCTCGCGGTGCAGACCGACGTGACCCATCCCGCGTCGCTGCGGCATGCGGTGAGCGAAGGCGAGCGCGCGTTCGGTGCGCTCGACATCCTCGTCAACAACGCGGGCATCAACGTGTTTTGCGATCCGCTGACGATGACGGACGCCGACTGGCGGCGCTGCTTCGCGGTCGATCTCGACGGCGTGTGGAATGGCTGTCGCGCGGTGCTGCCGGGGATGGTCGAACGCGGCGCGGGCAGCATCGTGAACATCGCGTCGACCCACGCGTTCAAGATCATTCCGGGCTGCTTCCCTTATCCGGTCGCGAAGCATGGCGTGATCGGCCTCACGCGCGCGCTCGGCATCGAGTACGCGCCGTGCAACGTGCGCGTGAACGCGATCGCACCGGGCTACATCGAGACGCAGCTGACGCACGACTGGTGGAACGAGCAGCCCGATCCGGCCGCCGCGCAGCAGGCGACGCTCGATCTGCAGCCGATGAAGCGCATCGGGCGCCCGGAGGAAGTGGCGATGACCGCGGTGTTCCTCGCATCGGACGAGGCGCCGTTCATCAACGCGAGCTGCATCACCGTCGATGGCGGCCGCTCGGCGCTGTATCACGACTGAATTCGCATCGCGAAGAGACGCACAGAACACCGGACGACGCGCTGGCCGCGTGTGTCAGGACCGGTATTAGAAGACGCGGCCGATTACCTTCTCGTTATCAATTAGTCAGGAGACACGCATCATGAAACGCAGAATTTTCCTCACGCTGGCAGCGGCGGCGACGGGTGTGCTCTTCAACGCGCCGGTCGTACAGGCTGCCGATACGGTCAAGATCGGCTTCCTCGTGAAGCAGCCGGAAGAGCCGTGGTTCCAGGACGAATGGAAGTTCGCCGAGATCGCCGCCAAGGAGAAGGGCTTCACGCTCGTGAAGATCGGCGCGCCGTCGGGCGAGAAGGTGATGAGCGCAATCGATAACCTCGCCGCGCAGAAGGCGCAGGGCTTCGTGATCTGCACGCCCGACGTCAAGCTCGGGCCGGGCATCGTCGCGAAGGCGAAAGCCGACGGCCTGAAGATGATGACGGTCGACGACCGCCTCGTCGACGGCGCGGGCAAGCCGATCGAAGCGGTGCCGCATATGGGCATCTCGGCGTATAACATCGGCAAGCAGGTCGGCGACGGCATCGCGGCTGAAATCAAGAAGCGCGGCTGGGACATGAAGGACGTCGGCGCGATCGACGTGACCTATGAACAGCTGCCGACCGCGCATGACCGCACCACCGGCGCGACCGACGCGCTGGTCGCCGCGGGCTTCCCGAAAGCGAACGTGATCACCGCGCCGCAAGCGAAGACCGACACGGAAAACGCTTTCAACGCCGCCAACATCGCGCTGACCAAGAACCCGCAGTTCAAGCACTGGGTCGCTTACGCGCTGAACGACGAAGGCGTGCTCGGCGCGGTGCGCGCGGCGGAAGGCCGTGGCTTCAAGGCCGACAACATGATCGGTATCGGCATCGGCGGCTCGGAATCCGCGCTGAACGAGTTCAAGAAGCCGCAGCCGACGGGCTTCTTCGGCACCGTGATCATCAGCCCGAAGCGCCACGGCGAGGAAACCTCGGAACTGATGTACTCGTGGATCACCCAGGGCAAGGAGCCGCCGCTGCTCACGCTGACGACCGGCATGCTGGCGACGCGCGACAACGTCGGCGAAGTGCGCGAGAAGATGGGCCTCGCGTCGAAGTAATCGCGGGTCTTGCGGTGACATGAAGTACACCGCCGGCGCGCCGCTTTCTCCGCCTGTTGCGGAGGGCGGCGCGCGTACGGTCTACATGAGGGATGAGGAGGCGAAGTGTCAGCGACGCTACGTTTTGACAATATCGGCAAGGTTTTTCCAGGCGTGCGTGCGCTCGACGGTGTTTCCTTCGACGTCAACGTCGGCCAGGTGCACGGCCTGATGGGCGAAAACGGCGCGGGAAAATCGACGCTGCTGAAAATTCTCGGCGGCGAGTATCAGCCCGATTCGGGCCGCATGATGATCGACGACAAGGAGGTGCGCTTTCCGAGCGCGGCCGCGTCGATCGGTGCCGGCATCGCGGTGATTCACCAGGAACTGCAGTACGTACCGGACCTCACGGTCGCGGAAAATCTGCTGCTCGGCCAGCTGCCCAATGCGCTCGGCTGGGTCAACAAGCGCGAGGCGAAGCGCTTCGTGCGCGAGCGGCTCGAAGCGATGGGCGTCGCGCTCGATCCGAACGCGAAACTGCGCAAGCTGTCGATCGCGCAGCGGCAGATGGTCGAAATCTGCAAGGCGCTGATGCGCAATGCGCGGGTGATCGCGCTCGACGAGCCGACCAGTTCGCTGTCGCATCGCGAGACCGAGGTGCTGTTCAAGCTGGTGCGCGATCTGCGCGCCGACAACCGCGCGATGATCTACATCTCGCATCGGATGGACGAGATCTACGAGCTGTGCGACGCGTGCACGATCTTCCGCGACGGCCGCAAGGTCGCGTCGCATCCGACGCTCGAAGGCGTATCGCGCGACACGATCGTGAGCGAGATGGTCGGGCGCGAAATTTCGGACATCTATAGCTATACGGCGCGGCCGCTCGGCGAAGTGCGCTTCGCGGCGAAGGCGATCGAAGGTCATCCGCTCGCGCAGCCGGCCAGCTTCGAGGTGCGGCGCGGCGAAATCGTCGGCTTCTTCGGACTCGTCGGCGCGGGCCGCAGCGAGCTGATGCATCTGGTGTACGGCGCCGAGCATCGCAAGGGCGGCGAACTCGTGCTCGACGGCAAGCCGATCAAGGTGCGCAGCGCGGGCGAGGCGATCAAACACGGCATCGTGCTGTGCCCCGAGGATCGCAAGGAAGAAGGCATCGTCGCGATGGCGAGCGTCGCGGAGAACATCAACATCAGCTGCCGCCGTCACTATCTGCGCGCGGGCGTGTTTCTCGATCGCAAGAAAGAGGCGCAGACGGCGGACCGTTTCATCAAGCTGCTGAAGATCAAGACGCCGCATCGCCGGCAGAAGATCCGCTTCCTGTCGGGCGGCAACCAGCAGAAGGCGATTCTGTCGCGCTGGCTCGCCGAGCCAGATCTGAAGGTCGTGATTCTCGACGAACCGACGCGCGGCATCGACGTCGGCGCGAAGCACGAGATCTATAACGTGATCTATCAGCTCGCGGAGCGCGGCTGCGCGATCGTGATGATTTCGTCGGAGTTGCCCGAAGTGCTCGGCGTGTCCGACCGGATCGTCGTGATGCGCCAGGGCCGCATTTCCGGCGAGCTCGCGCGCAAGGATGCGACCGAGCAGTCGGTGCTGAGCCTCGCGCTGCCGCAAAGCTCGACCGCGCTACCTGGTGACTCGAACACGAACGCCAACGCAGCCAACCAGAGCGGCTCGCGCGCGGCCTGAACCTTATCCGGACGAGAGTCCGCAACCCGTGGGGAACGGGGAGGAGTATTGAACATGCAAGCCAGAGAAAACCTCGCGCAGCAGGCCGCCAAGAGCGCGGCCGACGCGCTGATTCCGCAGACCAGCGACAAGGCCAAGTGGTGGCAGCAGATCACCGAGTACAGCCTGATCGTGATTTTCATCGTGATGTTCGTCACGATGTCGCTGACCGTCGATCATTTCTTCTCGATCGAGAACATGCTCGGCCTCGCTCTGTCGATCTCGCAGATCGGCATGGTCGCGTGCACGATGATGTTCTGCCTCGCGTCGCGCGACTTCGACCTGTCGGTCGGCTCGACCGTCGCATTCGCCGGCGTGCTGTGCGCGATGGTGCTCAACGCGACCAACAGCACGGTCATCGCGATCATCGCGGCGGTCGCGGCGGGCGCGGTGATCGGTTTCGTCAACGGCGCGGTGATCGCTTATCTGCGCATCAACGCGCTGATTACCACGCTCGCGACGATGGAAATCGTCCGCGGCCTCGGTTTCATCGTGTCGCATGGTCAGGCGGTCGGCGTGTCGTCGGATACCTTCATCGCATTGGGCGGCCTGACGTTCTTCGGCGTCTCGCTGCCGATCTGGGTCACGCTGATCTGCTTCATCGTGTTCGGCGTGATGCTGAACCAGACCGTGTACGGCCGCAATACGCTCGCGATCGGCGGTAATCCGGAAGCGTCGCGGCTCGCCGGTATCAACGTCGAGCGCACGCGCGTCTACATCTTCCTGATCCAGGGCGCCGTCACCGCGCTCGCCGGCGTGATTCTCGCGTCGCGTATCACGTCGGGTCAGCCGAATGCCGCCGAAGGCTTCGAGCTGAACGTGATCTCCGCGTGCGTGCTCGGCGGCGTGTCGCTGCTGGGCGGCCGCGCGACGATCTCGGGCGTCGTGATCGGCGTGCTGATCATGGGCACGGTCGAGAACGTGATGAACCTGTTGAACATCGACGCGTTCTACCAGTACCTGGTGCGCGGCGCGATCCTGCTCGCGGCCGTGTTGCTCGACCAGTTGAAGAACCGCGGCTCGCGCGACTGAGTCGCTTTCACCCCATCCCAAGCTCATAAAGGAATCGAACGATGTCGTCTCCGGCCAATGCAAACGTCAGTCTCGCTGACACCGCGTACGCGCGCTATCCGAGCCTCGTCGACCGTACGGTGCTGATCACGGGCGGCGCGACCGGCATCGGCGCATCGTTCGTCGAGCACTTCGCGGCGCAGGGCGCGCGCGTCGCGTTCTTCGATATCGACGCGAGCGCCGGCGAAGCCCTCGCCGACCAGCTCGGCGATTCGAAGCACAAGCCGCTGTTTCTCCCCTGCGACCTGACCGATGTCGACGCGCTGCAAAAAGCGATCGCCGATGTGAAGGCGGCGCTGGGTCCGATCCAGGTGCTGATCAACAACGCGGCGAACGACAAGCGCCATCAGATTGCCGACGTCACGCGCGAGTCGTTCGACGCGGGCATCGCCGTCAATATCCGCCACCAGTTCTTCGCGGCGCAGGCCGTGATGGAGGACATGAAGGCCGCGCGCAGCGGCTCGATCATCAACCTCGGCTCGATCAGCTGGATGCTGAAGAACGGCGGCTATCCGGTGTACGTGATGTCGAAGTCGGCGGTGCAGGGGCTCACGCGCGGGCTCGCGCGCGACCTCGGCCACTTCAATATCCGCGTCAACACGCTGGTGCCGGGCTGGGTGATGACCGAGAAGCAGCTGCGCCTGTGGCTCGACGACAACGGCCGCCGGCAGATCAAGGAAGGCCAGTGCATCGACGCCGAGCTGATGCCGGCCGACCTCGCGCGCATGGCGCTGTTCCTCGCTGCCGACGACAGTCGCATGATCACCGCGCAGGACATCGTCGTGGACGGAGGCTGGGCGTGAGCGGCAACCCGCGCGTGCAGCGGGCCACGCTGCTGCTCGACGCGCAGTGCGAACTCGGCGAAGGCGCGACCTGGTGCGCCCGCAGCGGCCGTTTCTACTGGACCGATATCGAGGGCGCGCGGCTGTGGCGCTACGATCCGGCCGACGGCAGCAGCGATTCGTTCGACATGCCCGAGCGGCTCGCCACCTTCGCGTTGTGCGAAAACCCGCGCTACGTGCTGCTCGGGCTCGCATCGCATCTCGCGTTTTTCGATCTGCAGACCGGCACTACGCAGCGGATCGTCGACGTCGAACCCGGCATGAACACGCGCGTGAACGATGGCCGCTGTGATCGGCAAGGGCGCTTCGTGTTCGGCACCAAGGACGAAAGCGGGCAACGGCAGAGGGTCGCCGGCTTTTATCGGTTGAATCACGATCTATCGCTCGAACGCTTACCGTTGCCAGCGCCGGCAATTTCGAACAGCATCGCATTCAGTCCCGACGGCGCGACGATGTACTACTGCGATTCGCCGACGCGTGAAATCCGCGCGTGCGACTATCGCGCGGACGGCAGCATCGCGAACGATCGCGTGTTCACGCGTCTAACCGATGCGAACGGCATCCCCGACGGCTCGACCGTCGACAGCGACGGCGGCCTGTGGAACGCGCAGTGGGGCGGCGCGCGCGTGGTGCGCTACGGTCGCGATGGTGTGGAAACCGAGCGCATCGACGTGCCGACCACGCAGCCGAGCTGCGTCGCGATCGGCGGTGCCGCGCTCGGCGAGGCCGCGGGCAGCACCCAGGGCGAGAGGGCGCTCGACACGCTGTACATCACGAGCGCCTACGCCGAACTCGATGCGACGGCGCGCGCGGCCGATACGCTCGCGGGCGACCTGTTCGTCGCGACGCTCGCACGGCGCGGTGTTGCGGAACCGCTGTTCCAGGGCGCGCCGATCTAGCGCAGAATGACGCAGCCCCGGCCGCGAGCCGGGGCCGCGATCCTGAAGGTGAAGCAGAAGTCGATGTAGCAGTTTCGGTCTGCTAGCGATACGCCCGCGACCGGCCGGCAACGAATCGGCAGCATGCAGTTCGGACTCGAGGCGAATTGCTCATAAAAAATCGCCCGCAACTCCCGTCAACCCTGACGGCAACGTCCCACGCCTCTCGATGGAGCCAGATATGACTGTTGCGAATCTCGTTTCAGCCTCATCCCCAACCTCTCAAACGCGACGCTCGCGACTTGCCGCGGCGGCCAATCCGGTGCTGGCGGGCCCGAGCACGTCGGCGGTCGCGCTCGGCGAAGGCAGTGCCGGCGATGTCGCGTGCATCACGCTCGCCAACTCGCAATTGCGTCTCGATGTCGCGCCGACGCTCGGCGGCGGCGTGACCCGCTTCGACTGGCGCGACGACGGCGCGCTGACGCCGATCTTCCGGCGCTGCAGTGAAGTCGGTGTCGATACGGAACCGAACCAGCTTGCCTGCTATCCGCTGTTGCCGTACTCGAACCGCATCGGCGGCGGTCATTTCAGCGTGGGCGGGCGGCGCGTCGAGGTGCCGCGCAACCGCGCCGATGAACCGCTGCCGATTCACGGCGACGGCTGGCTCGCGCAATGGCAGGTGCTCGACACGGGCCGCGAGCACGTGCGCCTCGCGCTCGACCGCAGCGACGGCAAGCCGTACGCGTTCCGCGCGACGCAAACCTATACGCTTGACGGCCCGACGCTCGTCGTCGCGCTCGAAATCGAAAACACCGGCCGCGAGACGCTGCCGTTCGGGCTCGGCGTGCATCCGTTCTTCGTGCGCGATGAGGACACCGAGTTGTCGGCGGCGGCCGGCGGCTTGTGGCTGTCGGGCGACGACTGGCTGCCGGTGCGTCACGTGCCGGCGCCGCCCGCGTGGCAGTTCGGCGTCGCGTATCCGCTGCCGGAGACGATCGTCAATCACGCGTTCACCGGCTGGAGCGGCCAGGCGGCGGTGGTGTGGCCGAAGCGCCGGCTGTCGCTGAACATCGCCGCCGATACCGACTACTACGTGCTGTACACACCGCCCGGGGAAGACTTCTTCTGCTTCGAGCCGGTCGATCATCCGATCAATGCGATGAACCTGGCCGGCGGCGCGAGCGAAAACGGCATGACGCTGCTCAAGCGCGGCGAGCGGTTGACGCGCACGTTCCGCTTCACGGTCGAGCGGACTGGCCTGCGCTCGATGCCGGGTGCACGTGGCGCGCGGCGCAGGCAGTAGCCACAGTCAATGAGGTGCGGGCCGCGCGCTGACCGCCATCGACGGATGGCGATCGTCGGACGGGTAAAATACGCGCCTCCTCCGATTACCGGCTCGCCGCGAGACTCACCATGTCCAATTTCATCCAGACACTCAACGACGCCTGGCAGCGCACGAACTCGCTGCTGTGCGTTGGGCTTGATCCCGAGCCCAGCAAATTTCCGGGCGCGCTCGCGGGCCGCGCCGACGCGATCTTCGAGTTCTGCCGCACGATCGTCGATGCAACCGCGTCGTATGCGTCGTCGTTCAAGCCGCAGATCGCTTACTTTGCCGCGCATCGCGCGGAAGACCAGCTCGAGCAGCTGATCGCTCACATTCACGCGAACCATCCGGGCCTGCCGGTGATTCTCGACGCCAAGCGCGGCGATATCGGCAGCACCGCCGAGCAGTACGCGCGCGAGGCGTTCGAGCGCTACCAGGCCGACGCGGTGACGGTCAATCCGTACATGGGTTTCGATTCGATCGAGCCGTATCTCGAGCACGCCGGCAAGGGCGTGATCGTGCTGTGCCGCACGTCGAACGCGGGCGGCTCGGACTTGCAGTTTCTCGAGACGGGCGGCCGGCCGCTGTACCAGGTTGTCGCGCAACTGGCCGCGCAGAAGTGGAATGCGAGCGGCCAACTGGGGCTCGTGGTCGGCGCGACGTTTCCGAAGGAAATCGAAGTGGTGCGCGGGATCGTCGGCGACATGCCGCTGCTGATTCCGGGCATTGGTGCGCAAGGCGGCGACGTGCAGGCCACCGTGAGCGCCGGACGTACCGCGAACGGCACCGGCATGCTGATCAACTCTTCGCGCGCGATCATCTACGCGGGCAAGGGCGACGACTTCGCGCAAGCGGCCGCGCAGGCAGCGAAGGACACCCGCGACCGGATCAACGCGTTTCGTTGAATCGAGGAGCGGCGCGTCAGCGCGCCGGTCCCAGTCGCCCGATCAACTCCGCATGGCGCGGATGCCGCGCCTTCAGCGCATCGACCTCCGCGAGTTCGAACTCGCTGAATTCGAAACCCGGCGCGACCGTGCAGCCGACCAGCGCGAACGACGCCGGATCGGCGCACTCGGCCGCGAACCACATACCGGCGGGCACGACGGCCTGATACACCGTATCGGGATGCGTGAGCGGATTGCCGAGCCGGTGCGTGACGAGCGCACCGTCGGCCTCGCCTTCATCGAGCACATGGACCAGCAGCGGCTCGCCGGCGTAGAAATGCCAGACTTCGTCGGATCGGATCCGATGCCACGCCGAATGCGCGCCGTCGCACAGCATGTAATAGATCGCGGTCGATGCCGCACGGGTGTTCTCAGTCTCGCTTGCGTCGCCGGCGCGCAGCACGCGCGCGGCGGAGCGATAGGTCTCCGCGAAAAAGCCGCCTTCGGGATGGGGCTTCAGGTCGAAGCGGCGGATCAGTTCATCTGCGATCGCGCGCGAATCCGGCATTGTCCGCCTCCTCAGTGACAGTTAGACGCCGCTCAATGCTCGCGTTCGTCGAGTAGCGCCAGCAGGCCGCGCAGCGCGTGTGCGGCCGCCTGCACGCGGATCTGCTCGCGATCGCCCTTGAAAATCTTCGTTTCCACCGACGTATGCAGCCGATTGGTCCAGCCGAACGACACCATGCCGACCGGCTTGGTTTCGGTGCCGCCACCGGGCCCAGCGACGCCCGTGATCGACAGCGACACCTGCGCGCGGCTGTTGCGCAGCGCGCCTTCAGCCATCGCCCGGGCGACCGGTTCGCTGACCGCGCCGTGCTTTTCGATCAGGTCGGCCGGCACGCCGATCATTTCACTCTTCGCCTGGTTCGAATACGTGACGAAGCCGCGTTCGAACCAGCCGCTGCTGCCGGAGATGTCGGTGATCGCGGTCGCGACCATGCCGCCCGTGCAGGACTCGGCGGTCACGAGCATCAGGCGCTCGTCGCGCAGACGGTTGCTCACGCGGATCGCAAGCTGGTGAACGACGGAATCGGTAGGCATGGCGTCAGTCAATCCGGAAAACGAAGCCGGCCGTGAGGCGCGGCGAACGGCAGGGGCCGGGTGGCGACCAGAAGAGCCGAACGGTGCTCAGGTAGCATTCGGGCAGCGCTCAAACCGACATCCGCCACAGTGCAATCACGAGCAACGTAAAGAACGCGGCGATCAGGTCGTCGAACATGATGCCAAAGCCGCCTTTCAGCCGACGGTCGAAGTAGCCGATCGGCGGCGGCTTCACCATGTCGAAGAAGCGGAAGATCACGAATGCCCAAACCTGAGCGGCGAGCGTGGCAGGCGTGACCATCAGCAGCACGAGCCAGAACGCGACGATTTCATCCCACACGACCGCCGACGGATCCTCGACGCCAAGCCGCTTCGCGGTAAAGCCGCACAGCGCGATGCCGGCGAGAAAGCCGACGCCGATCAGCACGCCCCATTCGATAACGGTCAGATAGCGGCTCAGTACCGCGAAGGACGCCCATCCGAACAGCGTGCCGATCGTCCCCGGCGCGACGGGCGACAGCCCGCTGCCGAAGCCGAGCGACAGGATGTGGACTGGATGCGACAGCATGAAGCGCGCGGTCGCGCGGCGTGGCTGAGCGGGCTTCGGCGCGCGCGGTTCTGGTGCTTGCGGCGGCTCGCTGCCGAGGAAGTCGTCGGCGGGGCCGAGCGGGGGGTCATTCTGCATGAAAGTGATCGAAACCTTGCAGCGTCAGAGTGAGCGGCGCGCCGGCGGCGTTGCGCCACGCGATGGCCGGGCGGTCGGTGGCCGCCTCCAGTGCGCTTATTGTACCGATGCGAGTGACCGGCACAGCGGCCTTGTGCGCGGCGGCCTCGACCGCGGCGCGCGCGGCAGCGGGCGCGGTGAAGCACAGCTCGTAGTCGTCGCCACCGGCTAGCATGCAGCGCTGCTGGACGTCGGGTGGCAGTCGGCGCAACGCGGCCGAGCGCGGCACCGCGTCGACGTCGACGCTTGCACTCACCGACGAGCGCTCCAGGATATGCAGCAGATCGCCGGCGAGTCCGTCCGACAGGTCGAGCGCCGCGTGTGCGATGCCGCGCAGCGCGAGGCCGAGCGCAATGCGCGGCTCGGGGCGTTCGAGTGCCAGGCGGAACGTCGCGGCGTCGTTCGGATCGGCGGACCATTCGCCCCGCTGCACGCCGAGGCCGGCGCGCGCGTCGCCGAGCGTGCCGGAAATCCAGATGTCGTCACCGGGTTGCGCGGCATCACGGCGCAATGCTGTTTGCGGCGGCACGCTGCCGAACACGGTAATGCACAGATTGAGCGGCCCGCCGGTCGTATCGCCGCCGATCAGCTCGCAGCCGTAGCGCTCGGCCAGCGCGAACAGGCCTTCGCTGAATCCGGATAGCCACGCTTCGTCGGCCTGCGGCAGCGCGAAGGCGAGCGTGAATGCCTGCGGCTGCGCGCCCATCGCCGCGAGGTCTGACAGGTTGACCGCGAGCGCCTTGTGACCGAGCGCTTCGGCATCGATATCGGCGAAGAAGTGACGGCCTTCCACCAGCATGTCCGTCGAGATCGCCAGCATTTCGCCGGCAGGCGGTGCCAGCAACGCGCAGTCGTCGCCGATGCCGAGCGTGCCGCCTTCGGTAGTGGAGGGCCGCGCTTGGGCGGCGCGGCGGGCGAAGAAGCGGTCGATCAGCGAAAACTCGGAAAGCATGATGGCGGGCGATGAGCGGAGAACGAGTGGAGAAATAGCGCAGGTCAGGAGATTCGAGCGTAATGCCCGGTCGCAAGCAACGGGCGAGCGGTGCAACGGGCAACGCGCTTTCACGCTGTTTCAGTCGCGGCAGTTGTACCCGTATTGAAGGAATTGCGTGGGCAATTGGGGCTACAATGCCGTCGAACGTCTATTCTAATCTGCCCTCCGAAGCCCGCCTTATGTCGAATCCCGTCAATACCAAACTCCGCGAAGCAGCCCTCGATTACCACGAGTTTCCGACTCCCGGCAAGATCGCGATCGCCCCGACCAAGCAGATGATCAACCAGCGCGACCTCGCGTTGGCATATTCGCCTGGAGTCGCATTTGCGTGCGAGGAAATCGTCGAGAGCCCGCTGAACGCCGCGCGCTTCACCGCGCGCAGCAACCTCGTCGGCGTCGTCACGAACGGTACCGCGGTGCTGGGTCTCGGCAACATCGGCCCGCTCGCGTCGAAGCCGGTCATGGAAGGCAAGGCCGTCCTGTTCAAGAAGTTCGCCGGCATCGACGTGTTCGATATCGAGATCAACGAGACCGATCCGCACAAGCTGGTCGACGTGATCGCCGCGCTCGAGCCGACCTTCGGCGGCATCAACCTCGAAGACATCAAGGCGCCGGACTGCTTCATCGTCGAACGCGAATGCCGCAAGCGCATGAAGATTCCGGTCTTCCATGACGACCAGCACGGCACCGCGATCGTCGTCGCGGCGGCGGTCACCAACGGCCTGAAGGTCGTCGGCAAGGACATCAAGGAAGTGAAGCTGGTCTCGTCCGGCGCTGGCGCGGCGGCGCTCGCCTGTCTGGACCTGCTGGTCGACCTCGGCCTGCCGCTCGAAAACATCACCGTGACCGACCTCGCGGGCGTCGTCTACAAGGGCCGCACCGAACTGATGGACCCGGACAAGGAGCGTTTCGCGCGTGAAACCAGCGCGCGCTCGCTCGCCGAGGTGATCGACGGCGCGGACGTGTTCCTCGGCCTGTCGGCTGGCGGCGTGCTCAAGCAGGACATGGTCAAGAAGATGGCCGCCAAGCCGCTGATCCTCGCGCTCGCGAACCCGACGCCGGAAATCCTGCCGGAACTCGCGCTCGAAGTGCGCCCGGACGCGGTGCTGTGCACGGGCCGCACCGACTACCCGAACCAGGTCAACAACGTGCTGGTGTTCCCGTTCCTGTTCCGCGGCGCGCTCGACGCCGGCGCGACGACGGTCACGCGCGAAATGGAAATCGCCGCCGTCAACGCGATCGCCGAACTGGCGCGCCAGGAACAGAGCGACATCGTCGCGACCGCGTACGGCATCCAGGATCTGTCGTTCGGACCGGAATACCTGATTCCGAAGCCCTTCGATCCGCGTCTGATAGTGAAGGTCGCCCCTGCAGTGGCGAAGGCCGCGATGGACTGTGGCGTCGCCGAGCGTCCGATCGAGGATATGGACGCGTACGCGCAGCATCTGCAGCAATTCGTCTACCACAGCGGCACGACGATGAAGCCGATCTTCCAGCTCGCGCGCAGCGTCGAGCCGGAGAAGAAGCGCATCGTGTTCGCGGAAGGCGAAGAGGAACGTGTACTTCGCGCGATTCAGATCGTCGTCGACGAAAAGCTCGCCAAGCCGATTTTGATCGGCCGGCCGGCCGTAATCGAACAGCGGATCGCTCGTTACGGCCTGCGGCTCGTCGCCGGGCAGGATTACACGGTCGTCAACACCGATCATGACGAACGTTACCGTGAGTTCTGGCAGGAATACGCGAAGATGATGTCGCGCAAGGGCATCACCACGCAGATGGCCAAGCTTGAGATGCGCCGCCGCACCACGCTGATCGGTTCGATGATGGTCAGGAAAGGCGAGGCGGACGGCATGATCTGCGGCACGGTCAGCACGACGCACCGCCATATCCACTTCATCGACCAGGTGATCGGCAAGAAGCCGGGCGCGAAGGTGTATGCGGCGATGAATGGGCTGGTGTTGCCGAACCGGCAGATTTTCCTCGTCGATACGCACGTGAATGTCGATCCGACGCCGGAGGAACTGGCCGAGATCACGATCATGGCGGCCGAGGAAGTGCGTCGCTTTGGTATCGAGCCGAAGGTCGCGCTGGTGTCGCATTCGAACTTCGGTTCGAGCAACGCGCCGAGCGCGCAGAAGATGCGCGATACGCTCGGGATCCTGCGTGAACGCGCGCCGGAGATGCAGATTGACGGCGAAATGCACGGCGATGTCGCGCTCGACTCCAACCTGCGCCGCGAAGTGCTGCCCGATTCGACGCTCGAAGGCGACGCGAACCTGCTGGTGCTGCCGAACATCGATGCGGCCAACATTGCGTACAACCTGCTGAAGACGGCGGCCGGCAACAACATCGCGATTGGCCCGATCCTGCTCGGCGCGGCCAAGCCGGTGCACGTGCTGACGCCGTCGGCGACGGTGCGCCGGATCGTCAACATGGCGGCGCTGCTGGTTGCGGACGTCAGCGCAACCCGCTAAGCGCACATCGTGACCGGGCCGCGACAGGCCCGGCGCCGGTTCTCCAACCGGCGCGCCCTGAAAAAAACGGCGTGCCCGCAATGGGCACGCCTTCAGGGCAAGCTGGGGATCGCCACCCCGAAAAATGGCAATGACACAGCCTTTCGGCTGAGTGGTTCCAGGCTCTAAAACCGCAATCGAGCGCCTCGGCCACCGGCCGCTTGCACCGCTTGCGCCGCGTTCGATCACGGTTGAGCTCAGTTTAGCCTGAACGCGCTAAACATTCTGTCAAAAGTCGTCAAAGCCCCGACGGCCGGCTTTCCGCGCCGCGAGGCGGGGTGTCGTCGGGCCGTCGAACGTTGATTCCAAAGGCTATTAGCGATACCCTTACGACTTTCATGGTCGTCAAACTCGTGGTCTGACAGCGGGGAAACCTGATACATGGCACGCAACTGGTTGCGCATGAAAGGCGTGCTGATCGGTGCTGCCGCGCTCTGCGCGTTGTCAAGTTCGGCGCCCGAGGCGCTGGCGCGAGACTATTCGGCGCCAGCTGTGGCGGAAGCGCAGGTAGGCACCATCGCGCTGGCGCAATTGCCGCGCGAGGCGGTCGATACGTTGAACCTCATTGCTGCCGGCGGGCCTTACCCGTATCAGAAGGACGGCATCGTATTCGGCAACTACGAACGGGTGCTGCCCGCTCATCGGCGCGGCTATTACCACGAATACACCGTCCCCACGCCTCACGCGCGTAATCGCGGGGCGCGCCGCATCGTCTGCGGAGGTCCGCTACAGCGAACCGACAATTGTTATTACTCGGACGACCATTACACCAGTTTTAACCGTATTGTTGAATGACATTGGGATGAACGGCATGAGCGACAACATCTACGCGCACGATTCCGGAGTCGCGACGGATCTTTTCGCGGCCGGCGACGGCAATTTGTTCCAACGCGTCATGAAGATGCGCGCCGACGAGCAGGGTCGCGACAACCAAAGCGAGGCTGGCACGGTGGTTTCATCGAACGAAGAGCCCATGAGCCTTTTCAGGACGGTGCGGCCGAACATCGTGCAGTCGATCCGCGCGTTCCGCGTGCAGGATCTCGCCGACGAGGCCAACCACCTTGGCCAGCACTTTCTGTATGCGTATTGCGCGAACGCCGCCTCGAAGCAGGAAGTGCTCGAGACGATCGCGACGTCGTTTCTGTTTCCCAAGCATTTCGGCAAGAACTACGACGCGCTCTACGATTGCCTGACCGACCTCGTGCACAAGGCCGGCGCGCAGCCTGGCTTCGTGATCGTGCTCGAACACCTGCCGATCGCGCAGAAATTCGACAAGGAAGGGCGCGAAACGCTGCTCGACGTGTTCCGTGAAGCGGCCGAATTCTGGGCCGAGCGCAAGGTCGCGTTCCGGGTGTTTTACTCGTTCGCCTGAGGCTCATAGAATGTTCGCCTGTTCAGGCGTTTCTGCTTAGATCTGGCAGTGAACGTCGCGGTTAAACGGCAAAGGCCCGCTAATTAGCGGGCCGTTGTTTTTTGCGGCGCTGCTTGTGGAAGCTCCCGCTTACCAACCACCCCAGCGCGCCGCAAGCGCGGCAAGCACCGCGATCCCCGCGGTTTCGGTGCGCAGCACACGCGGGCCCAAGCCGACTGCGGTAAAGCCCTGTTCAATGGCGGCAGTTTCCTCGTCGGCGGAAAGGCCGCCTTCGGGGCCGATCAGCAGCGTCACGCCACCCGGCGGCGGCGCGTCCGGCAGCGCCGCAAAGCCGATGCTCGCGCGCGGCGACAGCAGCAGGCGCAACTCGTCGGGCGCCGGCTCGCGCGCGAGGGTATCGAGCCACGCGCCAATCTCACGCACCGGCATCACGTCTGGCAGCCGATTACGCCCGCACTGTTCGCACGACGCCCGCACCACACCTTGCCAGTGCTGCTGCCGCCGCTGTGCCCGCTCGCCGGTCAGGCGCACGACGCTGCGCGCGGTCGCCAGCGGCACGAAGCCAGAGGCGCCGAGTTCGACCGCCTTCTCGATCAGCCAGTCCATCTTGTCGCCGCCTGCAATGCCTTGGGCGAGCGTCAGCCGATACGGCGGCTCGACCTCCACCGCACGAAATTCGCCAATTTTCACGCGAGCCGAACGGCGCTCGACCTCGACGAGTTCGGCGCCGTATTCGCCACCCTGGCCGTTGAACAGCACCAGCGAATCGCCAGGCTGCAGACGCAGCACGGCCACGTGGCGCACGACGTCGTCGGGCAGTGCGATCACGTCGTCGGGGTAAAGCAGCGCATCAACAAAAAAACGGGGCATCGACGAAAGACTCTCGGATTCAGGAAAGGTGGCGGGCGAGCGCCCAGCGATAGCCGTCGATATCTTCGACCTGCGCGAAGCGGTCGCCCCAGAACTGGTCCTGCGGCTCGCTCAGCGACTTGGCGCCGGCCGCGAGCGCGCGAGCATACACGGCATCGACGTCCTCGACATAGACATAGAACGATTGCGGCGCGATCGTGCCCGCGCTCTTCGGCGTCTTCGCGGTCGAGCCGAACGCGCCTTCGGGCGCGAACATCACGATCAATTGGCCTTGATAGGTCATCTCGACGTGCATGACGACGCCATCGTCCTGCACGCTGTCGCGCACGTCGAAGCCGAACGCCGCCGAAAAAAACGCCGTCGACGCGCGCGCGTCGCGCACCGTCAGATAGGGGGTCAGCCAGGGCACACCGGCGGGGCGAGGGGCGGTCATGGAGTTCTCCGGATCTCGTGGGGCAGCGTTGCCACTGTTGCGGGTTTCGCTCCGGCGCGGCATGCCGGCTTCGCTCGAACCGGTTCGCTCCAGGTGTCCACGCTTCAAATGGATGGTTTCGTCGTCGGACTCAGTTTATCGCGCGCCGTTCGCGCTGCCGAGAGTTGCCCCGCGTGCACCGCTGGTTCGTCATGACGCAGCGAATCGATGCGGTATGCGGCGGGACGTTCGGCGAGCGTGCGAATCGGTCGGGCCGTAGCGGAGCTCGCTAGACATCCGGGCATCGAGCGGACCGAGCCGCGCATGAGGAAATCCGTAGACGGCGCCGGCACAAGGCTGGAACAATAACGGGGCGTCCACGGCGGACGGGCTCGATCGGCAGCGTGGGCAAAACAGCTGCTCGGATCGTGAATGCCGCCGCCGGGCGGAGTGCGTTGAACCGCGCGGCCGGGCGGGTTTCCGGCCGGGTAGGGGTTAACCTTCTGCTAGAATGTGACGCTTTCAGCCTTGTCCGCTTGCTCTGCCCGTTTCGCGTCTCCTGGCGCCGCATCGTGCGCCGTAGCGAACTGGCCGCCGAGCTTCCGGGCCTCAAGCGCGCTCCGCTTTCTGACTCTGTCTCCGGACTCGACATGACGACCCCGTCTCCCGCACCCACTTCCCTGATGGCTAACGCGATCCGCGCGTTGTCCATGGACGCCGTTCAAAAGGCGAACTCCGGCCACCCGGGCATGCCGATGGGCATGGCCGAAATCGGCGTTGCCCTGTGGTCGCGTCACCTGCGCCATAACCCGAAGAACCCGCAATGGGCCGATCGCGACCGCTTCGTGCTGTCGAACGGTCACGGCTCGATGCTGCTGTACTCGCTGCTGCATCTGACCGGCTACGACCTGCCGATGGAAGAGCTGAAGAACTTCCGCCAGCTCCATTCGAAGACGCCGGGTCACCCGGAATACGGCATCACGCCGGGCGTTGAGACGACCACCGGCCCGCTCGGCCAGGGTCTCGCGAACGCGGTCGGCATGGCGCTCGCCGAGTCGCTGCTCGCCACCGAATTCAACAAGCCCGACGCGAAGATCGTCGATCACCACACGTACGTGTTCGTCGGCGACGGCTGCCTGATGGAAGGCATCTCGCACGAAGCCTGCTCGCTCGCGGGCGTGCTGAAGCTGAACAAGCTGATCGCGTTTTACGACGACAACGGCATCTCGATCGACGGCGAAGTGGTGCACTGGTTCCACGACGACACGCCGAAGCGCTTCGAAGCGTACGGCTGGAACGTGATCCCGAACGTGGTCGGCCACGACGTCGACGCGGTCGACGCGGCGATCAGGCAAGCGAAGCAGTCGGACAAGCCGACGCTGATCTGCTGCAAGACCGTGATCGGTGAAGGCGCGCCGACCAAGGCGGGCTCGCACGACTCGCACGGCGCGCCGCTCGGCGACAAGGAAATCGCGGCAACGCGCGAAGCGATCGGCTGGAAGTGGGAGCCGTTCGTGATTCCGGAGGAAGTCTACGCAGCGTGGGATGCGAAGGACGCGGGCGCGCGCCTTGAATTCGAGTGGGACAAGGCGTTCGCCGCCTACGCGGCCAAGTATCCGCAGGAAGCCGCCGAGTTCAAGCGCCGCAGCGCGAAGCAGCTGCCGGCCGACTGGAAAGACAAGGCGAAAGCGATCATCGCGGGCGCGAACGAACGCGCTGAGACCGTCGCGACGCGTAAGGCGTCGCAGCAGGCCATCGAAGGTCTGTCGGCCGTGCTGCCCGAACTGCTCGGCGGTTCCGCCGACCTGACCGGCTCGAACCTGACCAACTGGAAAGCCGCGAAGCCGGTGCGCGTGAATGCCGAAGGCCGTGCCGCCGGCAACTACGTGAACTACGGCGTGCGCGAATTCGGCATGAGCGCCGCGATCAACGGCGTCGCGCTGCATGGCGGCTACAAGGCATTCGGCGGCACCTTCCTGACGTTCTCGGACTACAGCCGCAACGCGCTGCGCGTCGCCGCGCTGATGAAGTCGCAGTCGATCTTCGTGTTCACGCACGACTCGATCGGTCTCGGCGAAGACGGCCCGACCCACCAGTCGATCGAACACGTCGCGAGCCTGCGCCTGATTCCGAATCTGCAAACGTGGCGCCCGGCCGATACGGTCGAAACCGCGGTGGCCTGGACCCATGCGATCGAGCATGAAGGTCCGTCGTGCCTGATCTTCAGCCGTCAGAACCTGCAGTTCAACGAACGCACCGACGCGCAGATCGCCAACATCGAGAAGGGCGGCTACGTGCTGCGCGACTGGGACGAAGAGATCGTCGCGCGTAAGATCATCCTGATCGCGACGGGCTCGGAAGTCGAACTGGCGATGAAGGCCGTCGAGCCGCTCGCGCGCGAAGGCATCGCCGCACGCGTCGTGTCGATGCCGTCGACAACGGTGTTCGACAAGCAGGACGCCGAGTACCGCGAACGCGTGCTGCCGCATGGCGTGCGCCGCGTCGCGATCGAAGCTGGCGTGTCGGATTTCTGGCGCAAGTACGTGGGTCTGGAAGGCGGCGTGGTCGGTATCGACACGTTCGGCGAGTCGGCCCCGGCAGGTGTGCTGTTCAAGCATTTCGGTTTCACCGTCGAGCACGTCGTGGCGACGGTCAAGGCCGCTCTCGGCTGATGGTTGCGTCGCGTTGCCGTCGCGCCCCTCGCGGTTGCGCGGGGCAACGCACCGAACCGGATGTCCGACCAGGCGAACATAAACGGATTTTTTAGCCATCAGGAGATACATCATGACGATTCGCGTCGCAATCAACGGCTACGGCCGGATCGGCCGCAATACCCTGCGCGCCTTCTATGAAAACGGCAAGAAGCACGATATCGAAATCGTCGCCATCAACGATCTGGGCGATGCGAAGACCAACGCCCACCTGACGCAGTACGACACCGCGCACGGCAAGTTCCCGGGCCAGGTGTCGGTGGACGGCGACTACCTCGTCGTGAACGGCGACAAGATCCGCGTGCTGGCGAACCGCAACCCGGCCGAACTGCCGTGGGGCGAGCTGGGCGTCGACGTCGTGATGGAGTGCACGGGCTTTTTCACGACCAAGGAAAAGGCCAGCGCGCACATCAAGGGCGGAGCGAAGAAGGTCATCATCTCGGCGCCGGGCGGCAAGGACGTCGACGCGACCGTCGTCTACGGCGTGAACCACAACGTGCTGAAGGCATCGGACACGGTCATCTCGAACGCATCGTGCACGACCAACTGCCTCGCGCCGCTGGTCAAGCCGCTAAACGACAAGATCGGTCTCGTGAACGGCCTGATGACGACGATCCACGCGTACACGAACGACCAGGTTCTGACCGACGTGTACCACGAAGACCTGCGCCGCGCGCGTTCGGCTACGCATAGCCAGATCCCGACCAAGACCGGTGCGGCATCGGCGGTCGGCCTCGTGCTGCCGGAACTGAACGGCAAGCTGGACGGCTACGCAATCCGCGTCCCGACGATCAACGTGTCGGTCGTCGACTTGTCGTTCATCGCCGCGCGCGACACGACGGTCGAGGAAGTCAACGCGATCATGAAGGAAGCATCGGAAGGCTCGCTGAAGGGCGTTCTCGGTTACAACGACGCACCGCTCGTGTCGATCGACTACAACCACAACCCGGCTTCGTCGACGTTCGACTCGACGCTGACCAAGGTGTCGGGCCGTCTCGTGAAGGTGTCGAGCTGGTACGACAATGAGTGGGGCTTCTCGAACCGCATGCTGGACACGGCTGTGGCGCTCGCGAACGCGAAGTAAGCTGCCGGTTTCACGCTGCATGAGAAAGCCGCTCCTCGGAGCGGCTTTTTTTCGTCCGCGGTATCGGCGCGGCGGCTACGGCGTCGGGAAATAGACGCCCGCGCGCTGCGCGGCGTTCGCGATGTGCGTCTCGATCGCCTTGCCGGCCGCGAGCGAATCGCGGGCCTTCAGCGCGTCGAGTATCGCGCGATGCTCGGTGTAGGTGGACAGCACCCGCTCGCGCCGGTAGAACGGCATGCGCTGGCTTTCCTTCATGATCTCGGCGCTGCTGCGCAGGATCGACTCGATCGCCGCATTGCCCGCGATACTGACGATGCGCATATGGAACGCGTAGTCGAGCCGCGCCGCTTCGTCGAGTTCCTCGCAGGCGAGCGCGCTTTGCATCGCGGTGACGTTTTCCTCGAGCCACGCGAGGTCGTCGTTGGTGACCGCGAGCACCGCCATGCGCGCAACGAAGCCTTCGAGCGCGTAGCGCATCTGATACGTGTCGGGCAGCGACGACTGCTCGGCGAAACGCCACGCCTGAGCGGTTTTCGCCTGCGCGCTCTCCACGTACACGCCCTTGCCGGGGCGGATCACCAGCAGGCCGAGCGCTTCGAGCGTGGAGAGCGCTTCGCGCAATGACGCTCGGCTGATCGACAGTTCATCGGATAGCTGGCGCTGCGCCGGCAGCAGGCTGCCCACCGGATAGACGCCCGCTTCGATGCGCTCGCGGATGGTCGCGATGGCCGCGTCAGTGACGGTGTGCGGGACGTTTTTCATAAAAGCTCACTTGGTGGCGTGGTCTGACCGCAATTCTAATACGCGGTCGGAAACGGCGCGCCGCACGGCGTAGCGCATCCTGAATCCGACCCGAAATCGCCGAAAAAATAACGGGTAAACACTGCTCGATCAGTCCTTGACGGGACTATATCGGCTTCCTACTATTCGCCATAACAGTACTGGTCCGACCAGTCTGAACAGAAGTGACCGAGACAACCATCCGCAGGAGGAAGCCGTGTTGAAATTCTTCAATTCGCTATTTGGCCGGGTCGTGATAGCGCTCGTGGTCGGCATCGTGCTCGGTGCCGTGTTTCCGCATTTCGCGCAGTCCTTGCGGCCGCTCGGCGACGGCTTTCTGAAGCTGATCAAGATGGTGATCGGACCGATCGTGTTCTGCGTGGTGGTGAGCGGCATGGCGCACGCGGGCGATTTACGCAAGGTCGGCCGCGTCGGCTTAAAGTCGGTGATCTACTTTGAGGCGATGACGACGATCGCGCTCGTGATCGGCGCGGTGCTCGCTTACGTGACGCGTCCGGGCGCCGGCATGAACGTGAACCTGAGTTCGCTCGATGCGGCGTCGCTCACGACCTATACCGAGCACGCGAAGAGCCTGAAGGACACTGCAGGCTTCCTGCTGAAGATCATCCCCGACACCGCGATCAACGCGTTCGCGACCGGCGACATCCTGCAGATCCTAGTGTTCTCGGTGCTGTTCGGCTCGGCGCTGTCGCTGCTCGGCAAGCGCGCGCAACGCGTGAGCGGGTTGATCGATGAACTGTCGCAGGTGTTCTTCCGCTTGATGGGCTTCATCATCAAGCTCGCGCCGCTCGGCGTGCTCGGCGCGATCGCGTTCACGACCGGCACCTACGGCGTCGAGTCGCTCAAGCAGCTCGGCATGCTCGTGCTGGTGTTCTACGCGAGCTGCGTGGTGTTCGTCGTGCTCGTGCTCGGCGCGGTGATGCGGCTCGCCGGCTTCAGCATCTTCAAGCTGATCCGCTATCTGCGCGAAGAACTGTCGATCGTGCTCGGCACCGCGTCGTCCGACGCCGTGCTGCCGCAGATCATGCGCAAGCTCGAATGGATGGGCGTCAAGGATTCGACGGTCGGTCTCGTGATTCCGACCGGCTACTCGTTCAACCTCGACGGCTTCTCGATCTATCTGACGCTCGCGGTGCTGTTCATCGCGCAGGCGACCAATACCCCGCTGTCCGTCCACGACCTGATCGTCGTCGTGCTGGTGTCGCTGGTGACGTCGAAGGGCGCGCACGGCATTCCGGGCTCGGCGATCGTGATTCTCGCGGCGACGCTGTCCGCGATTCCCGCGATTCCGGTGCTCGGTCTCGTGCTGATTCTGCCGGTCGACTGGTTCGTCGGCATCGCCCGTGCGCTGACCAATCTGATCGGCAACTGCGTCGCGACGGTGGTGGTCGCCGTATGGGAAAACGATATCGACAAGGCGCGCGCACACCGCGTGCTGAATCGCGACGCGGCACTGCGCTACGTGCCGGCCGTCGACGACACACTCGCCGAGCCGGGCGCTGGCGAACACGCGGCGGCACTCTGACGGCGGCGCGTCGGCCTTGGTCTGACCAGACCGACCGGAACCGTACCTGGACAGTTTTTTCGCAAACCGGCGGCCCCGTGGCGCCGCCGGCCGTTTCTGACCTCTTCGACACTGACCGACATCATGGCCAACCCCATCCTCGACCCGAACGCTCCCGCCTTCACGCGCCGCTATATGAACCTCGCCGATCCGCGCCTCGGCGCGAAGGCGCTGTTCGCCAGCGACGAATTCTTCGCACCGAAAGAGCGCATGCTCGAGCCGCAGCCGGCGGTGTTCATCCCCGGCAAATACGACGACCACGGCAAGTGGATGGACGGCTGGGAGACGCGCCGCAAGCGCACGAACGGCCACGACCATTGCGTGATCCGTCTCGCGCGGCCGGGCGTCGTGCATGGCGTCGATCTCGACACGAGCCACTTCACCGGCAATTTCCCGCCGGCGGCGTCGATCGATGCCTGCCACAGCGACGCTGACGTGCCGCCAGAGCACGCCGACTGGCAGCCGCTCGTGCCGGCGACGACGCTACAGGGCAACCAGCATCACTACGTCGAAGTGAAAGACGCGCGCCCGGTCACCCATCTGCGCGTGAATCTATACCCGGACGGCGGGCTCGCGCGACTGCGCGTGTACGGGCAGCCGCAGCGGGACTGGAGCCGCGTCGAGCGCGGCACGCTGCTCGATCTCGCCGCGATCGAGAACGGCGCGTACCTCGTCGCCGCGAACAACCAGCATTTCGGGCCGGCCTCGCAGATGCTGATGCCGGGCCGTGGCGTGAACATGGGCGACGGCTGGGAAACCCGGCGCCGTCGCGAGCCGGGCAACGACTGGGCGATCGTCGCGCTCGCACGGCCAGGCGTGATTCGCAGGATCGAAGTGGACACGGCGCACTTCAAGGGCAACTTCCCGGACCGCTGCTCGCTGCAGGCGGCATCGGTGACGGGCGGCACCGACGATTCCCTCGTCACGCAGGCGATGTTCTGGCCGGTGCTGCTCGGCGAACAGAAACTGCAAATGGATCACGTGCACACGTTCACGGACGACCTCGCCGCGCTCGGGCCGGTCACGCACGTGCGCTTCAACATCTTCCCGGACGGCGGCGTGTCACGCCTGCGTCTGTGGGGCGAGATCGCTTAACGCACGCAACATCAGGGAGCGGCACGCATGAAGATCCTGCAGATGGAACGCCTCACGCGCGCGGCCTTCGCGCTGTTCGGCGATGTGATCGAACTCGACGGCGCGCGTCATTTTCCGATCAATGGCGGTACGACCGAGCGCTATCACGACCTCGCGCGCGTCGACGTGGCGGAGCAGGGCGGCCGGCCGCTCGTCAATCTGTTTCGCGCGCAGCCGCGCGCGCTGCCCGTCGAGATCACGATGATGGAGCGGCATCCGCTCGGCAGCCAGGCTTTCATTCCCTTACGCGCGGGCCGCTATCTGGTGGTGGTCGCGCCGGCCGGCGAGTTCGACGCCACGCGGATGCGCGCGTTCTGGACCGACGCGTGGCAGGGCGTCAATTACGCGAAAGGGGTTTGGCACCATCCGCTGCTCGCGTTGGATCAGGTCAGCGAGTTCATCGTCGTCGATCGTGGCGGCGACGCGCCGAATTGCGACGAATTGCAGTTGGCCGAGCCGTGGCGGCTCGCCTTCGAGCCGAGCGTGGAACTAGCCGGATAGCCGTATTTGCCGCCGCTGAACAAAAAAGACCCGACCGATTCTCATCGGCCGGGTCTTTCTTCTGACTTGCCAGGCCGCGTACTCGCACGCGGCCCGCCACGCATCAGTGCTTACGATGCGGGCAATTTTCCTTCGTGCACGCCCCATACAGTGCGAGCGCGTGCTCCTGCAGCTTGAAGCCGCGTGCCTTGGCGATGGACTGCTGACGACTTTCGATTTCGGGGTCGAAAAACTCTTCCACGAGCCCGCAATCGAGGCACACGAGGTGATCGTGGTGCGTCCCCTCGTTCAGCTCGAACACCGCCTTGCCCGATTCGAAATTGCTGCGCGAGAGCAGGCCGGCCTGCTCGAATTGCGTCAGCACGCGATACACGGTGGCGAGACCGATATCGAGTTCCTCGTGCAGGAGATTGCGGTACACGTCTTCGGCGGTTAGATGTCGTACCGGGCTGTGTTGGAAAATCTCAAGGATTTTGAGGCGCGGAAGGGTCGCCTTGAGCCCGATATTCTTGAGATCGGTTGGATTGGTCATGACAAGGGATCCCTAGAGTACAATGCTGGGCTCTCATAGTAATGTGTTTTGCCGTTCTGGTCATTTTCGATGGAATGAGCGCGGCCCGCAAGCGGGCCCGCACGGTGAGTGAAATGATTTCTAAATCTCAATTGATTTACCGGGGGAGCCGCATGCGGGGTACCTTGATCGCTGTCGCGACTGTCGCGGTTCTTGCCGGATGTTCCACGTACGACAGCCTGACCCAGCGCGTTGCCCAAAGCATTACGCCGTATCGGATTACGGTCGTGCAAGGTAACTTCGTGTCGCAGGAAATGGCCGGCCAGATGAAGGTCGGCATGACGCGCGCACAGGTGCGTCAAGTGCTCGGCACACCGCTGTTGACCGACATGTTCCACGCGGATCGCTGGGATTACACGTTCTATTTCAAGCGCGGCAACACCTCGATCGTTCAGCAACGCGACTTCGTCGTGTTCTTCTCGGGCGACACCGTGACCCACTGGACGGGTGGCGAGGATCTGCCGACCAAGCTCGAATTGCTGGCCGAAATCGACGGCGACCGCGGTGGCCGTCGCTCGACCGCGTCGCCGCCGGCCGCTGCGAGCGCGGCCGTGGCCGCCAGCGATGCAGCCGCCGCAAGCGCGGCCGCTGCCGCCGCGGCGCCGGCCACGGTGGATACGACGCGCTCGCCGTCGGTCGCAGGCGCCCAGCAGGCCGCCACGCCGTCCATGGACGCCAACGCGGAAGCCGCCCAGGCGGCCAATCGCGCGACCAGCGCGGTGTCGACGCCGAGCCGCACGCCGTCCGTCCGTTCGGCCGTGCCGAGAGCTGGCGCCGGCGGGATCCCGACGCAAGGCCCGACGGCCGGCGGCCAGCCGCAGTTCCAGTTCAAACGTCCGCCGCCGCCGGCGCCGGAAAACGAGAGCAACCCGGTCGGCCCGACGGGCTCGCAAAGCGGCGACAGCTCGACGCCGAACGGTTCGCCGTCGACGTCCGGAACGAGCAACTGATCCGCTTGTCGGTGTTGTGAGGCGGGCTGCGCGCCACATGTGCAGCGCCCGCCAGGTGTGTGTTTGTCCGGCGTCAGGCGAGGCCGGAAATGCGCCGCTTGGGCCGCATGACCTTGTTGCCGCAGTGCGCCGCGGCAGCGGGTCGCCGCGGCGGGCCAGTCACCTGAGCGAGCCATCGCGGTTTGCCGCGCGCGTTGGCTTCAGCAGCGAGCCGACCGACCTCGCCGCAAGATCGTGCCGCCTGTCGCCGCTTGTCCCTATATCGACCGGGCGCATTCCCCGGCACACTGGTCGGTGCATTCGCCGGGCGCCATCCCGGTTGACTCTTTCCGAATCCTCATCGTCATGAAAATTGCCATTGCAGGCGCATCGGGCCGTATGGGCCGCATGCTGATCGAAACCGTCCTCAACGATGCCGACGCGACGCTCTCCGGCGCGCTGTGCCGCACGGGCGCGGCGCAGCTTGGCCAGGACGCCGGCGCGTTTCTCGGCAAACAGACCGGCGTGCTGCTGTCCGACGATATCGAGCGCGTCTTTGCCGAATCCGACTACCTGATCGACTTCACGCGCCCGGACGCGACGCTCGCGCATCTCGAAGCCGCGCAGCGCCACGGCGTGAAAATGGTGATCGGCACGACCGGCTTCGACAACGCGCAAAAAGCGCAGCTGCGCGCGGCGGCGGAACAGATCGGCGTCGTGTTCGCGTCGAACATGAGCGTCGGTGTGAACGTCACGCTGAAGCTGCTCGAATACGCGGCGCGGCACTTCTCGACCGGCTACGACATCGAGATCATCGAGGCGCATCATCGTCACAAGGTCGATGCGCCGTCCGGCACCGCTCTGACGATGGGCGAAGTGATCGCGGGCGCGCTCGGCCGCAATCTCGACGACTGCGCGGTCTACGGCCGCGAAGGCGTGACCGGCGAGCGCGATCCGTCGACGATCGGCTTCTCGGCGATTCGCGGCGGCGATATCGTCGGCGATCATACGGTGCTGTTCGCGGGCATCGGCGAGCGCATCGAGATCACGCACAAATCGGCGAGCCGCCTGTCGTATGCACAAGGCGCGCTTCGTGCTGTACGCTTCCTCGAAGGCCACGACAACGGCTTCTTCGACATGCAGGACGTGCTCGGCCTGCGTTGAGCGAAGTTCGTTGCGCATAGGCGGGGCAGCGCATCCCGAGCGCGCCCTCCCGAAGTCACTTTCCGAAGGCGAGGTCAGATGGCAGCCAGCAGCGGCATCATTCATTACCTGCAAACGAGCGACGCGATCACGCTTGCGGTCGCTTACGTACTGCTGGCCATGTCGATTGCGAGCTGGTGTTTTCTGATCGTCAAGAGCTGGATTCTGACGCGCGCGAAACGCCAGTCCTCGCGGGCGATCGCGCGCTTCTGGCACGCGCCGACGCTCGCCGAGGGCGTCGCCATCCTGCGTCGCGCCGACCGCGAGCGCGTGTTCGCGCCGCTCGCCGAAGCGGCGCTCCATGCGGCCGAGGTCGACATTCCGGGCGCATTGCTCGCGCGCGTCGAGCGCAGCGAACGGGTGCTGCGCGCGCTGCGCCAGGCGCTCAACGCGTCGCAGCGGCGGCTCGAGTTCGGTCAGGTGCTGCTGGCGTCGGTCGGTAGCACCGCGCCGTTCGTCGGTCTGCTCGGCACCGTGTGGGGCATCTATCACGCGCTCGGCAGCATCGCGGCGAGCGGGCAGGCGCAGATCGAGAACGTCGCGGGACCGGTCGGCGAGGCGCTGATCATGACCGCTTTCGGTCTCGTGGTCGCGATTCCGGCAGTGCTCGGCTACAACGTGCTGGGCCGCCTCGTGCGGCAATTGACCGAGGAACTGGACGGATTCGCGCACGATTTGCACGCGTACGTGTGCTCGCCCGAGCACGCGCCGACGCCGCCGCGCGCACAGCAGGCGGCGCACGAGGCACACCGCTGACGCCTGGCGTGCGGCGGGCCCCGATAAATCGCGACCTACCCCACACGACACACCGCCCATCGCAGGACCAAACTCAGACGCAAGGAGGCGACATGGCATTCGGCGGACTCGAGAAGAAGCAGACGGCCGCGCCGATGGCCGAGATCAACATGACGCCGCTGATCGACGTGATGCTGGTGCTGCTGGTGATTTTCATCATTACCGCGCCGCTGTTCTCGCACGCGATCCGGCTCGATCTGCCGAAGGTCGCGGCGGCGCCCGCGCGCCAGACCCCGCAGACCATCTCGCTGTCGATCGACGGCGCCGGCAAGCTCTACTGGAACGGCAAGCCGATCACGCTCGCGCAGATGCGCATGCAGTTCGCCGAGGCCGGCAAGCAGGCGGACCAGCCGGACATCCAGCTGCGCGCGGAGCGCTCGACGCGCTACGAAGTGATCGCGCAGGTGATGGGCGCCGCGCAGCAAGCGGGGCTCGAGCGGATCGGCTTCGTGACGGACCCGCCGCCGCCCGCCGCGCAGCACTGAGCATCACCGAGCGCCGCCGGGCGCGCACCGCGTCGACGAATCCGGCGTACCCCGCCCCGCACCATGCCGCGCGTAGCGGCGCACCCGTCCGCGAACGGTATAATCAGCCCTTTCCCCGCCAAAGGGGAAACGACGCAACGACATTCTGCAGAGCACCGGGCCGGTGCGAAAGCACCGAACCTAGCGATCCCATCACACCATGCACGAAAAATACGTTCCCTCCGACGTCGAAGCCGCCGCGCAAGGGCAATGGCGCGCCATCGACGCCTACAAGACGACGGAAACCACCGACAAGCCCAAGTTCTACTGCGTCTCGATGCTGCCGTATCCGTCGGGCAAGCTGCACATGGGGCACGTGCGCAATTACACGATCAACGATGTGATGTACCGCTATCTGCGGATGAACGGCTACAACGTGCTGATGCCGATGGGTTGGGACGCGTTCGGCATGCCGGCGGAAAACGCCGCGATGGCCAACAACGTGCCTCCCGCGCAGTGGACCTACGACAACATCGCTTACATGAAGAAGCAGATGCAGTCGATGGGTCTCGCGATCGACTGGTCGCGCGAAGTCGCGACCTGCAGCCCCGACTACTACAAATGGAACCAGTGGCTGTTCCTGAAGATGCTGGAAAAGGGCATCGCGTACAAGAAAACCGGCACGGTGAACTGGGACCCGGTCGACCAGACCGTGCTCGCGAACGAGCAGGTGATCGACGGGCGCGGCTGGCGCTCGGGCGCGCTCGTCGAAAAGCGCGAAATCCCGATGTATTACATGCGCATCACGCAGTACGCGGATGAGCTGCTGAACGATCTCGACGGCCTCGGCTGGCCCGAGCGCGTGAAGATCATGCAGCAGAACTGGATCGGCAAGAGCTTCGGCGTGAACTTCGGCTTCCCGTACGAAATCGACGGTGAGCAGAAGCTGCTGCGCGTGTTCACGACGCGCGCCGACACGATCATGGGCGTGACGTTCTGCGCGATCGCCGCCGAGCATCCGCTCGCCACGCGCCTTGCGCAAGACAAGCCCGAACTGCAGGCGTTCATCGACGAATGCAAGCGCGGCGGCGTCGCCGAAGCCGACGTCGCGACGATGGAAAAGAAGGGCATGGCTACCGGCTTCTACGTCACGCATCCGCTGACGCACGAGCAGGTCGAGGTGTGGATCGGCAACTACGTGCTGATGACCTATGGCGAAGGCGCGGTGATGGGCGTGCCGGCGCACGACGAGCGCGACTTCGCGTTCGTGAAGAAGTACGGTCTGCCGGTCAAACAGGTAGTGGCGGTCGAAGGCAAGGAGTTCTCGACCGAAGCGTGGCAGGAATGGTACGGCGAGAAGACCGGCACGCTGGTGAACAGCGGCAAGTACGACGGCCTCGCGTACGACGAAGCGGTGGACCGCATCGCCGCCGATCTGAAGGAGCTCGGCCTCGGCGACAAGCAGATCACGTGGCGTCTGCGTGACTGGGGCGTGTCGCGCCAGCGTTACTGGGGCACGCCGATTCCGATCATCCACTGCCCGAAGTGCGGCGACGTGCCGGTGCCGGAAAAAGACCTGCCGGTCGTGCTGCCGGAAGACCTCGTGCCGGACGGCACGGGCAATCCGCTCGCGAAGTCCGAAGCGTTCCTGAACTGCACGTGCCCGAGCTGCGGCGGTGCGGCGAAGCGCGAAACCGACACGATGGACACCTTCGTCGATTCGTCGTGGTACTTCTACCGCTACGCGTCGCCGGATGCGAAGACGATGGTCGACGAGCGCACCGACTACTGGGCGCCGATGGATCAGTACATCGGCGGTATCGAGCACGCGATCCTGCACCTGCTGTACTCGCGTTTCTGGGCGAAGGTGATGCGCGACCTCGGTCTCGTGAAATTCGGCGAACCGGCGAAGAACCTGCTCACGCAGGGCATGGTACTCAACGAAACCTATTACCGCGAAAACGACGCGGGCAAGAAGACCTGGTACAACCCGGCGGACGTGACCGTGTCGTTCGACGACAAGGGCCGCCCGGTCGGCGCGGTGCTGAACGCGGACGGCCAGCCGGTCGTGCTCGGCGGTGTCGAGAAGATGTCGAAGTCGAAGAACAACGGCGTCGACCCGCAGATGCTGATCGATCAGCACGGCGCGGACACCGCGCGCCTGTTCGTGATGTTCGCGGCTCCGCCCGAGCAGCAACTCGAGTGGTCGGGTTCGGGCGTCGAAGGCGCGAGCCGCTTCCTGCGCCGCGTTTGGAACTTCGGCTACACGAACGAAGCCGCGCTGCGCACGGGTGGCCAGTTGGACACCGCGCAACTTAACGATGCCGACAAGGTGCTGCGTCGTGAGATCTACAGCGTGCTGAAGCAGGCCGATTTCGACTATCAGCGTCTGCAGTACAACACGGTGGTATCGGCCGCGATGAAGATGCTCAACGCGCTCGACGGCGCGAAGGGCGCGCAGACGGCCGTGCTGCGTGAGACCTACGGCGTGATGCTGCGCGTGCTGTACCCGGTCGTGCCGCACCTGACGTTCCAGCTGTGGCAGGAGCTCGGCTACGCCGACGAATTCGGCCCTCTGCTCGACGCACCGTGGCCGAAGGTCGACGAGAAGGCGCTCGAACAGGCCGAGATCGAACTCGTGCTGCAGGTGAACGGCAAGGTGCGCGGCGCGATCACGGTCGCGAAGGATGCATCGCGCGACGCGATCGAGCAGCAAGCGGCCGCGCACGAAATGGTCGCGAAGTTCAGCGAAGGCAAGGCGCCGAAGAAGATCATCGTGGTGCCGGGCCGTCTCGTGAACGTGGTCGTTTGACGTTCCAGGCCCTCATCCGGCAGATGGGGCGCCGCCCGCACGGTGGCGTTCCTCGGCACCGCGAATCCACTGCGAACCGGGAGCGAATGTGACTCGCAGATCGTTTTTGACGCTCGCTTGCAGCGTAATGATGTTGTCGGCCTGCGGCTTCAAGCTGCGCGGCCAGCAGGACTTCGCGTTCAAGCGCCTCTATGTGTCGGGCGGCTCGCCCGCGGCCATGGCGCGCTTCACCCGCATCGTGCAGGGCGGCAGCGACACCGTGGTGGTCAACTCGGTCGCCAATGCCGACGCGATCCTGCAGATCACGCAGAACCGCAACCTCAGCACGCTGACGCTGAATTCGCTGGGCGTCGTCGCCGAGTATCAGCTGAATCTGCAGATGACCTACACGCTGACCGGCAAGGACGGCACCGTGCTGATTCCGGGCAGCGTGATCGCGCTGAACCGCGCGATGACCTATAGCGACCAGTTCTCTCAGGCGAAGGCCGCCGAGTCGGACATCCTGTTCGCCGACATGGAGAACGACGCGGTCGATCAGCTGATCCGCCGTCTCGGCGTGGTGCGCTCGCTGCATCCGACGCCGTCCGAGGCCGTGCCGGCCATCGCGCCGCGCGCGCCGCTGCCGCCGCCGCCGCTGTGAGCATCGCGCCGTTAGCGATGCGTCGAATCTCATCCACCCCGTCAACCGCCAGCCATGCAACTGCGACCTGACGCGCTCGAAGCGCATCTCGCCCGCGGCCTCGCCGGACTGTACGTCGTGTACGGCGACGAGCACCTGCTCGCGCAGGAAGCGTGCGACCGCATCCGGGCGGCCGCGCGCGCGGCAGGCTTCACTGACCGCTCGGTGTTCACGGCCGAGCGCTATTTCGACTGGAGCTCGCTGCTCGGCGCGAGCCAGTCGATGTCGCTGTTCGGCGACCGTCAACTGGTCGAGTTGCGCATTCCGTCGGGCAAGCCGGGCAAGGAAGGCGCGGATGCGCTGAAGGCGCTAGCATCCACCGTCAACGACGACGTGCTGACCATGATCACGCTGCCCCGTCTCGATGCGGCCACGCAGAAGTCAGCATGGTTCACCGCGCTCGCCGACGTGGGCGTCGCGCTGAAGATCGATCCGGTCGAGCGCGCGCAGCTGCCGAACTGGGTCGGGCAGCGGCTCGCGGCTCAAGGCCAGCGCGTCGCAGCCGGCGAAGAAGGGCGGCGCGCGCTCGCTTTCATCGCCGAGCGCGTCGAGGGCAATCTGCTTGCCGCGCATCAGGAAATCCAGAAGCTCGGGCTGCTGTATCCGAGCGGCTCGCTGAGCTTCGATCAGGTGCAGGACGCGGTGCTCAACGTCGCGCGCTACGACGTCTTCAAGCTCAACGAGGCGATGCTCGCGGGCGACGTCGGCCGTCTCGCGCGCATGCTCGACGGCCTGCGCGGTGAAGGAGAGGCGGCGGTGCTCGTGCTGTGGGCCGTCGTCGAGGAAGTGCGCGCACTGTTGCGGATCAAGCGCGGCGTCGCAGCCGGCAAGCCTCTCGCGGTGCTCACGCGCGAGAACCGCGTGTGGGGTCCGCGCGAACGGCTGATCGGGCCGGCGCTGTCGCGTGTCAGCGAAGCGGCGCTCGAGAAGGCGCTCGCGCTGGCGGCGCGGCTCGACCGGCAGGTCAAGGGCTTGTCGGGCGGCACGCCGGGCAATCATCGCAACGATCCGCCGCCCGATCCGTGGGACGGCCTGTTCGAACTCGCGATGACGGTGGCCGCGCCAAAACCGTCGGCGGTGCCGCCAGTGACGCCGCCGCGACCTCGGGCGCCGACTGCGGCGCCAGCGCGGCGGCCAGGCTGAGCAACTGGGCGCGGGCGAGCTTCGGCGGCGATTGCAATCGCACAGCAACCGTCAATCGCGTCACATGCAGAGCACCGTGTTTCCCATGCCACGGGCTCAACACAACGCAACGGCAAACCCGCGACCGCACAGCGCACCCGCTGCCCCTCGCGAGCAAAGCCCAGGCACCCGACTTACAATCGTTTGATCTTTCGCTAATCTTGCCCGACCACCGCACGTCACCGTGCGGGGCATCACGAGAATGACCATGGATATCGACCAGTACATGACCGACCTCGGCCAACGCGCTCGCCAGGCTTCGCGCGCGATGGCGCGGGCGTCGACCGCCGCGAAGAATGCGGCGCTTGCGGCCGTTGCCGAGGCGATCGAGCGCGATGCCGATCTGCTGAAGGCCGCCAACGCCCGCGACCTCGAACGCGCCCGCGGCAAGGGGCACGACGCCGCGTTCATCGACCGTCTGACGCTGTCCGACAAGGCGCTGAAGACGATGGTCGAAGGACTGCGCCAGGTCGCGGGGCTGGCCGATCCGATCGGTGAAATCAGCAATCTTAAGTATCGGCCGAGCGGCATCCAGGTCGGCCAGATGCGTGTGCCGCTCGGGGTGATCGGCATCATCTACGAATCGCGCCCGAACGTGACGATCGACGCGGCCGCGCTGTGCCTGAAGTCCGGCAACGCGACCATCCTGCGCGGCGGCTCCGAAGCGCTCGAATGCAATACCGCGCTCGCGAAGCTGATCGGCGAAGGGCTCGAAGCTGCCGGTTTGCCGCAAGACGCGGTGCAGGTGGTCGCGACGTCGGACCGCGCGGCGGTCGGCAAGCTGATTACGATGACCGAATACGTCGACGTGATCGTGCCGCGCGGCGGCAAGAGCCTGATCGAGCGTCTGATGAACGAAGCGCGCGTGCCGATGATCAAGCACCTCGACGGCATCTGCCACGTCTATGTCGACGATCGCGCGGACCTGGCGAAGGCGCTCAACGTCTGCGACAACGCGAAGACGCACCGCTACGGCACCTGCAACACGATGGAAACGCTGCTGGTCGCGCGCGGCATCGCGGCCGAAGTGCTGCCGCCGCTGGGCAAGCTGTATCGCGGCAAGGACGTCGAGCTGCGCGTCGACGCGGCGGCGCGCGCTGTGCTGGCCGATGCGGGCGTCGGCCCGCTCGTCGACGCGACCGAGGAAGACTGGCGCACCGAATATCTGGCGCCGGTGCTCGCGATCAAGGTGGTCGACGGCATCGACGCGGCGATCGATCACATCAATACCTACAGCTCGCAGCACACCGACGCGATCGTTACCGAAGACCACGACCGCGCGATGCGCTTTCTGCGCGAAGTCGATTCGGCGAGCGTGATGGTCAACGCGTCGACGCGTTTCGCGGACGGCTTCGAGTTCGGTCTCGGCGCCGAGATCGGCATCTCGAACGACAAGCTGCACGCGCGCGGCCCGGTCGGACTGGAAGGGCTGACGTCGCTGAAGTACGTCGTGCTCGGGCACGGCGAAGGTCGTCAATAAGCACGAATCGAAGCACCGCCACAACGAACACAACAACAAGGACCACAAGGACCCCCGCCGATGCTTTGGGTAAAGACGTTTCACATCGTGTTGATTGCCTCCTGGTTTGCCGGCCTGTTCTATCTGCCGCGCATCTTCGTCAATCTGGCGATGGAAACGGAACCCGCCGCGACCGCGCGTCTTCTGCTGATGGCGCGCAAGCTGTTCCGCTTCATGAGCTTTATCGCGGTGCCCGCGATCGCGTGCGGCTTGTGGTTGTGGCTCGTGATCGGCATCGGCAGCGGGCAGGGCTGGATTCACGCGAAGGTCGGCGTAGTCGTGCTGCTCGTCATCTATCACGCCTATTGTGGCGTGCTGCTCCGCACGTTCGAACGCGGCCAGAATCGCCGCTCGGACAAGTGGTATCGGATGTTCAACGAGCTGCCGGTGCTCGGTATGCTTGCGGCGGTCGCGCTGGTGGTGATCAAGCCGTTCTGAGCGGCTGACGGCGTTAAGCAGGGCGCTGGAAAAGACAAAGGGCGGTGTGCCGGTCGAATGGCACATCGCCCTTTTGCGTTTCTTATCGGAGCGGATTACCCCTGTGGGTCCACCCGCCGCCGGTGTATCACTTCCTTCGTCTGCGCGAGTTTTTCCACCAGTTCGGGCCCGCGGCTCAGCGCGACACCGACCGCCAGAATGTCGCCGATCGCCAGATGCGACACGCGCGAGGTCATCGGCGAAAAGATGTCGGTGTCTTCGTCGACGTTCGCGAAGAGTCCCACGGTCGCGAGCCGGGCGAGCGGCGAGTTGCCGTGCGTGATCGCGATCACCTTCGCGCCCGCGTTAAGCGCGGCCCTCGCGGCATCGATGATGTCGCGCGTGCGGCCCGTGTTGGAAATCGCGACGACCACGTCACCCGGCCCGAGCAGCGCGGCTGACATCAGAAACGTATGCGGGTCCGAATACGCGACGCTCGGCATGCCGAGCCGGAAAAACTTGTGCTGCACGTCGAGCGCGGCGATGCCGGAGCCGCCCGCGCCATAGAACTCGATGCGCTTCGCCTGCGCGAGCATGTCGATCGCCGCCGCGACGCTATCCGACGACAGATTGTTGCGCACCTGAATCAGCGCACCGATGGTCCGGTCGAGCACCTTCGCGGCGACGCCCGGTGTCGGCTCGTCGGGCCGCACGTCGCGATATACGGCCGGCACTTCGCTCGCGATGCCCTGCGCGAGCCGGATCTTGAATTCGCGAAAGCCGGAAAAACCGAGCGCGTGACAGAAGCGCGCGATCGTCGGCTGACTCACGCCCGCGCGCGCGGCGACCTCGGTCATCGACAGATCGAGCACCTCGCGCGGCGCCTCGATCACATAATCGGCCAGCTTGCGCTCGGACGGGCGCAGCTGATCACGCATCTGTTCCACTTGGGACAGCATCATCGGAAAACTCGCACTATGCTGAAGAACGTGTGGACTATATCCGATTGGTCGTTGGCGCACAAAAGCTAGGTACAAAAACTACATATTGGTGAGTAAGTGTATTCCCTGGGTTTCGGCTGTAAAGCGCTAAGGCGCCGCCAATAGGGCGACTTGGCGAGTCGTTCGATGCGGCACCGCAACAGCGTTCTTAATTGCGATCGTGTAGTTTTTCTACTAATATGGCGTGGTTCGATATCACAACCCCGCGATACCGCCTGGTGTCATGCGTGCGCCTGCCGCCAGCGACGAAGGAGCTCCGATGGTTTCCCCGCATTCGCAATTGTTGAAGGTCACGCAACGCGTGATCGAGCGCAGCAAGCCCACGCGTGAAGCGTATTTGGCCCGCATCCAGCATGCGCAGGGGCGCTTCCCGGCACGCGGCGCGTTGTCGTGCGCGAACCTCGCCCACGGTTTCGCCGGTCTCGAAGGCAACGACAAGCTCGTGATCAAGCAGATCCGCGAGCCGAACATCGGCATCGTGTCGTCCTACAACGAGATGTTGTCGGCGCACGCGCCGTACAAAAACTACCCGGACATCATCAAACAGGCAGCGCGCGAAAACGGCGGCGTCGCGCAATTCGCGGGCGGCGTGCCGGCGATGTGCGACGGCATCACGCAGGGCAACGCGGGCATGGAGCTGTCGCTGTTCTCGCGCGAAGTGATCGCGATGAGCACGGCGGTCGCGCTCACCCACAACATGTTCGACGCGGCGCTATGCCTCGGCATCTGCGACAAGATCGTGCCGGGCCTGCTGATCGGCGCGCTGCAATTCGGCCATTTGCCGACCATCTTCGTGCCGGCCGGTCCGATGACGAGCGGCCTGTCCAACGACGACAAAGCCAAGACGCGCCAGCAGTTCGCGACCGGCCAGTGCGGCCGCGACGCGCTGCTCGAAGCGGAAGCGGCCGCGTATCACAGCCACGGCACCTGCACGTTCTACGGCACCGCGAACAGCAACCAGATGCTGATGGAAGTGATGGGCCTGCATCTGCCGGGCTCGGCCTTCGTGCATCCGCACACGCCGCTGCGCGACGCGCTGACCGCGCAGGCCGCGCGCCGCGTGCTCGATCTGACGGTCGAGCGCGGCCACTACATGCCGATCGGCCATGTGATCGACGAGAAGGCGATCGTCAACGGCATCGTCGCGCTGCTGGCAACCGGCGGCTCGACCAATCACACGCTGCACCTCGTCGCGATCGCGCGTGCGGCCGGCATCGTGATCGACTGGGACGACTTCGACACGCTGTCGCAGGCGGTGCCGCTGCTCGCGAAGATCTATCCGAACGGCAAGGCCGACGTGAACCACTTCCACGCGGCGGGCGGCGTGGCGTTCCTCGTGCGCAATCTGCTCGAAGGGGGGCTGCTGCATGAAGATGTGAACACGGTCGCGGGCAAGGGCCTGAAGCGCTACACGGAGGAGCCCAAGCTGCTCGACGGCAAGCTGCAATGGGTCGCGGGCGTCGAGGCGAGCGCGGATACCGCGGTGCTGCGCGGCATCCAGGAGCCGTTCCAGCCTGACGGCGGCCTGCGTCTTATGCAGGGCAAGCTCGGCCGCGGCGTGATCAAGATCTCGGCGGTCGCGGCGCAGCATCGCAAGGTGAAGGCGCCGGCAATCGTGTTCGATTCGCAGGAAGCGGTGCAGGAAGCGTTCGACAAGGGCGAGCTCAAGCGCGACTTCATCGCGGTGGTGCGCTTCCAGGGCGCCCGCGCAAACGGCATGCCCGAATTGCATCGTTTGACGCCGCTGCTCGGTGTGTTGCAGGATCAGGGTTTCCATGTCGCGCTAGTGACCGACGGCCGTATGTCGGGCGCGTCGGGCAAAGTGCCGGCGGTCATTCATGTGTCGCCGGAAGCGTTGCTGCAAGGCCCGCTCGGCAAGGTCCGCACGGGCGACACGCTGGTCATCGACGCGGAAGCGGGCGTGCTCGACATCGAGATCGACGCAGCCGAATGGGCCGCGCGTCCGAACGCCGAGCCGCTGCATCAGGCGGACAACGAAGCCGGCTTCGGCCGAGAGCTGTTCGGCGTGTTCCGTGCGGCGGCGGCGCCGGCGGAGCAGGGCGCGTCGGTGTTCGGCAAGCTGATCGGCGAGGGCGGCGCGCGCGACGGCCAGCACGGTCACGGCAGCCACCACAAGCACGGCGACAAGCACGCCCATCAACCCGGCGACCATCACACGAGCACCGCGCAAGCCGGCGCGGCGCTGCAGAAACAAGGAGTCTGACTATGACGTCGAAAACAGTAAGCGATATCGTGCGCCTCGGCCCGGTGATTCCGGTGCTCGCGTTCGACACGGTCGAACAGGGCGAACACGTGTCGCGCGCGTTGCACGCGGGCGGCGTGAAGGTGCTCGAAATCACGCTGCGCACGCCGGCGGGCCTCGGCGCGATCGAGCGTGCGTCCGAGCTCGCCGACGACATCGTGGTCGGTGTCGGCACGATCACGAAGCCCGAGCATTGCGCGCAAGCGAAGAAGGCCGGCGCGCAGTTCGGCGTGTCGCCGGGTCTGACCAAGGACATGCACCAGGCCGCGCAGGATGTGGGTCTGCCGTTGCTGCCCGGCGTGATGACGCCGTCGGACATCATCCTCGCGCTCGAGCTCGGCTACGAGATCGTCAAGTTCTTCCCCGCGCAGCAGGCCGGCGGCGTGCCGATGCTGCAGGCGTTCCACGGTCCGTTCCCGGCGCTGAAGTTCTGCCCGACTGGCGGCATCACGCCGGAAAGCGCACCGCACTTCCTGTCGCTGCCGAACGTGGTCTGCGTCGGCGGTTCGTGGCTCACGCCGAAGGCCGCACTCGCCGCGCAGAACTGGGATGAGGTGACGCGCCTCGCGCGCGCCGCGAGCCAATTGGCGGCGCCCGCGCACTAAGCCCGCAAAACGACAGCGCATCGGTTAGCTAAACCGGGCACAGGAGTCTCGTCGATACAGCCGCATCAGGCTGTCGCGCCGAGACTCTTTTTTTGCTTGATATGCGTGCTGGATTTGCGCGCGTTTTTGAAACAAACAGTAAAATTCAGCGTCCGCGCGGCCAGCCGGGTTTTCAGGCATCGCGCAGGTTGCCGTGAGACGAAGTGCCGGCCGCATCCGCACTCTGAAACCAATAAACCAAAGGAGGGGCTTCATGGAATCTGCCCACGGAAGCATGTTGCTGGTCTACGCGTTAATCGCGATCGCGTTGCTGATCTTCATGATCACGCGCCTGAAGGTCTATCCGTTTCTCGTTCTGATCATCGTGTCGTTGCTGCTGGGCCTCGTGGCCGGCATGCCGATGCAGACCATCGTCAAATCGTTCGAAACGGGTAACGGCAACACGCTCGGGCACATAGCCATCGTTGTCGGTCTCGGCACGATGCTCGGCAAGATGATGGCCGAATCGGGCGGCGCCGAGCGCGTCGCGACCACGCTGATCAACTGGTTCGGTGAGAAACACATTCACTGGGCGATGATGGTCGTCGCGATCATCGTCGGCTTGCCGGTGTTCTTCGAAGTCGGTTTCGTGCTGCTGATTCCGATCGCGTTCAACGTCGCCAAGCGCACCAACAAATCGCTGCTGCTGGTCGGCCTGCCGATGGTCGCGGGTCTGTCCGTGGTGCACGGGCTGATCCCGCCGCACCCGGCCGCGCTGCTCGCCGTGCAGGCTTATCACGCGGATATCGGCAAGACGATCGCCTATGGTCTGATCGTCGGCATCCCCTGCGCGATCGTCGCCGGTCCGCTGTTCGCGCTGCTGGTGAGCCGCCATATCCAGTTGCCGAAGGAAAATCCGCTTGCCGCGCAGTTTCTCAGTCACGACGCGAATAACGGCAACGGCGTGGCAACCAACGCACCGAAGCGCGAACTGCCAGGCTTCGGCATCACGCTGGCCACGATCCTGTTGCCGGTGGTTCTGATGCTGGTCGGCAGCTGGGCCGACCTGGTGTTCGAACCGAAGACGCTGCCGAACGATCTGCTGCGCTTCTTCGGCAACACCGACGTCGCGCTGCTGACGGCCGTGCTGGTCAGCTTCTGGACCTTCGGCGCGAGTCGCGGCTTTAACCGCGAGCAGATCCAGAAGTTCTGCGGCGAGTGTCTGGCGCCGATCGCGGGTATTACACTGATCGTCGGCGCAGGCGGTGGTTTTGGCCGCGTGCTGATGGATAGCGGCATTTCGAAGGAAATCACCAACGTCGCGACCGCGGTGCATCTGTCGCCGCTGCTGTTCGGCTGGATCGTCGCGGCGATGATCCGTCTCGCGACCGGTTCGGCCACCGTTGCGATGACGACCGCCTGCGGCATCGTCGCGCCGATCGCGGCGGCCGGTGCGGTGCAGGTGAAACCGGAACTGATGGTGCTCGCAACCGGCTCGGGCTCGCTGATCTTCTCGCACGTGAACGACGGCGGCTTTTGGCTGATCAAGGAATATTTCGGCATGACGGTGGTGCAGACCTTCAAGACGTGGTCGCTCCTGGAAACCATCATTTCGGTGATGGGGCTGGCCCTGACCTTCGCACTCGCGGCGGTCCTGTAAGGAGTTTCAAATGATTCTGATCGCAATGGGCGTGTCGGGCGCGGGTAAGTCTCTGATTGGCGAAATGCTGGCCGCGCGTCTGCATTGCACGTTCACCGACGGCGACGCGTTCCATAGCGCGGCGAACAAGGAGAAGATGCACCACGGCATTCCGCTCACCGACGAAGACCGCTGGCCGTGGCTGAAGACGATCCGCGCGGCGATCGAGGAAAAGCAGAAGGCGGGCGAGACGGCGGTGTTCACGTGTTCGTCGCTGAAGCGCTCGTATCGCGACATTCTGCGCGCCGGCGACAAGGACGTGTGCTTCGTCTACCTGAAGGGTTCGCGCGAGGTGCTCGCGGAGCGTCTCGGGCATCGCACCGGGCATTTCTTCGATCCGTCGCTGCTGCAAAGCCAGCTCGATACGCTCGAGGAGCCGGGTGACGATGAAGCGATCACGGTCAGCATCGATCTGACGCCGGAACAGATCGTCGACGAGGCGCTCAGGCAGGTCGAAGCGCGCTGAGTCTTTGATTCCCCCGCGTTCCGGCTTCGAGCGCGGGACGAAAAAAAGCCGCTCCTCGGAGCGGCTTTTTTATGCGCCGAAGCTGGGCCAGCCGATCAGCCGATCCGCTTCGCCAGTTCGACGGCCTTGCCAATGTACGAGCCGGGCGTCATTTCGAGCAGACGGTCCTTCGCGTCCTGCGGAATCGCCAGGCCGCCGATGAAGCTCTGCAGCGCCTCGCGCGTGATGCCCTTGCCGCGCGTGAGCTCCTTCAGCTGCTCGTACGGGTTCTCGATGCCGTAACGGCGCATCACGGTTTGCACTGGCTCGGCTAGCACTTCCCAGCAGTTGTCGAGGTCTTCGTTCAGACGCTGCGCGTTCACTTCGAGCTTGTCGAGGCCGCGGATCAGCGAGTCGTACGCGAGCAGCGAGTAGCCGAACGCGACGCCGATGTTGCGCAGCACCGTCGAGTCGGTCAGGTCGCGCTGCCAGCGCGATACCGGCAGCTTGTCGGCGAGGTGACGCAGCGTCGCGTTCGCGAGGCCGAGGTTGCCTTCGGAGTTTTCGAAGTCGATCGGGTTGACCTTGTGCGGCATCGTCGATGAGCCGATTTCGCCGGCCTTCGTGCGCTGTTTGAAGTAGCCGACCGAGATGTAGCCCCACACGTCGCGATCGAGATCCAGCAGGATCGTGTTCGCGCGCGAGATCGCGTCGAACAGCTCGGCCATGTAGTCGTGCGGTTCGATCTGGATCGTGTACGGATTGAACGTGAGCTTCAGACGGTTCTCGACGACGTCCTTCGAGAACGCTTCCCAGTCGAACTCCGGATACGCGGACAGGTGCGCGTTGAAGTTGCCGACCGCGCCGTTCATCTTGCCGAGCAGTTCGACCTTCGCGATGCGCTCGATCGCGCGCGCGAGACGCGCGGCGACGTTGGCGATTTCCTTGCCGAGCGTGGTCGGGCTGGCCGGCTGGCCGTGCGTGCGCGACAGCATCGGCTGGGCGGCTTGCGCATGCGCGAGCGCGACGAGGCGTTGATGCACCGAGCGCAGCGCCGGCAGGATCACGTGTTCGCGCGCGCCGGCGAGCATCAGACCGTGCGACGTGTTGTTGATGTCTTCGGACGTGCACGCGAAGTGGATGAACTCGCTCGCGCGTTCCAGTTCTTCCTGACCCTTCACCGACTCCTTCAGCCAGTATTCGACGGCCTTCACGTCGTGGTTCGTCACGCGCTCGATTTCCTTGATGCGCGCGGCGTCGTGCGCGGTGAAGCGCTCAGCCAGTTGCAGCAGGAACTGCTCGGATGCGTCGGAGAAGCGCGGCACTTCGGCGAAGCCGGCGCGCGACAGCGCGATCAGCCAGTGGATTTCGACCGTCACGCGATTGCGCATGAAAGCGGCTTCCGAGAGCCAGTCGCGCAGGGCTTCGGTTTTGGCGGCATAGCGGCCGTCGAGCGGGGAGAGCGCGTTCAGCGCGAACAGGGTGTCGGGGCGGGTGTCGGACATGATGAGGACCGGGTTGAGGCGCAGGTTGAGGCGCGGGTTAAGGCACTGAGCGCTCAGCGAGCGGATCGGGAACGGAGGGAACCGTGGATTTTACCACTGCGATGCGCCCGTCCGGATGCGTCGGCCGCACCTCGCGCCGCTAGAATGCAGACTTCTTCCCTCTCGCCGGCAAACGCACTCGCATGGAACTGAAATGGCTCGAAGACTTCATTTCGCTCGCGGAAACGCGTAGTTTCAGCCGCTCGGCCGAACTGCGCCACGTCACGCAGCCGGCTTTCTCGCGCCGCATCCAGGCGCTCGAAGCGTGGCTCGGCACGGAACTGATCGACCGTTCTGTTTATCCAACGCGGCTCACGGCGGCCGGGCAGGTGTTCAACGAGCAGGCGCTCGCGATGCTGTCGCAATTCCATGAGGCGCGCGCGCTGTTGCGCGGCCATACGGCGACGCCGCAGGCGACGATCGAATTCGCGGTCCCGCACACGCTGTCGCTGACTTACTTTCCGCGCTGGCTGCAGCGCATCGAAGCGCAGATGGGCCCGATCCACACGCGGCTGCGCGCGCTGAACGTGCACGACGCGGCGCTGTCCTTGGTGGAAGGCGGCTGCGATCTGATGATGGGCTATCACCATCCGAGCCACCCGGTCGCGCTCGATCCGGCGCGCTACGACATGCTGACGCTCGGCCACGAGCCGATCAGCCCGTTCTCGGCGCCCGCCCGCGCGGGCCGTCCGCGTCACACGCTGCCGGGCTCGGCCGACGCGCCCGCGCCGTATCTGTCGTACACGCCGAACGCATACCTCGGGCGCATGACCGAGGTGATTCTCGCGAACGCGCCGGAGCGCCTGTACCTCGACCGGCTCTACGAAACCGACATGGCCGAGGGGCTCAAGGCGATGGCGCTCGCTGGTCACGGCATCGCGTTTCTGCCGCATAGCGCGGTCGAAGATGCGGTGGCCGAAGGCCGGCTGATCCGCCTCGATCGCGCGATGCGCGGCACGCCCGAAGGGCAGTTGACGCTCAGCATGGAGATTCGCCTGTACCGCGACAAGCTCGCCGCGAAAAGCGACGACGCGCGCCAGATCCTCGTGCGTCAGTTGTGGGACGTGGTGTCGGAGGAGCTCAGGCGGAGCGCCGCCTGAAACGCGGCATAAAACTCGAGCTCGAACCTGCGTCGCGGCGACACGAACTTGCGGCTTTCCGAACGTTATGCAAGAAAGACATAACCGGATAAGGAAACGGCATTGGATTTCAATACGGCGTTTTTCCACAATGCCCGTACTCGATCAAACGCCGGAGCGTTCATGTCATCCCAGCAACAAGCCGCAGAATCGGCACAAGCCGCCTCAACGTTGCAGTCCGTTCCCTCCTACCTCAACAAAGAAGACCTCGGCCCTTGGGGCAACTACTTGCGCCAGGTCGACCGCGTCGCGCCGTACCTCGGTTCGCTGTCCCGCTGGCTGGAAACCCTGAAGCGCCCGAAGCGCATTCTCGTCGTTGATGTGCCCATCGAACTCGACAACGGCACGGTCGCGCACTTCGAGGGCTATCGCGTGCAGCACAACGTGTCGCGCGGTCCGGGCAAGGGCGGCGTGCGCTATCACCAGGACGTTACGCTCTCCGAAGTGATGGCGCTGTCCGCGTGGATGTCGGTGAAGAACGCGGCGGTGAACGTGCCGTACGGCGGCGCGAAAGGCGGTATCCGTGTCGATCCGCGCACGCTGTCGCGGGGCGAGCTCGAGCGCGTGACGCGCCGCTACACGAGCGAGATCGGCATCATCATCGGACCGAATACCGACATCCCCGCGCCGGACGTGAACACGAACGAGCAGATCATGGCGTGGATGATGGACACGTACTCGATGAATCAGGGGCAGACGGCCACCGGCGTCGTGACCGGCAAGCCGATCACGCTCGGCGGCTCGCTCGGCCGCCGCGAGGCGACCGGCCGCGGCGTGTTCGTGGTGGGCTGCGAAGCGGCTCGCCGGATCGGCTTCGACATCGAAGGCGCGCGTATTGCGGTGCAGGGCTTCGGCAACGTCGGCGGCATCGCCGCACGTCTGTTCCAGGAAGCGGGCGCGAAGGTCGTCGCGGTGCAGGACCACACCGGCTCGGTGTACAAGTCCACCGGGATCGATGCGGTCGCGTTGCTCGATTACGTCGCGAAGAAGGGCGGCGTCGGCGGTTTCCCTGAAGCCGACGCGATCACCGCTGATGAGTTCTGGACCGTCGAATCGGACATCCTGATTCCGGCGGCGCTGGAAAACCAGATCACCGAAAAGAACGCAGGCAAGATCAAGACCAGGATCATCGTCGAGGGCGCGAACGGCCCGACCACCACGGCGGCGGACGACATCCTGCACGATCGCGGCATCCTCGTGATTCCGGACGTGGTCGCGAATGCGGGCGGTGTGACAGTGTCATATTTCGAATGGGTGCAGGACTTTTCGAGCTTCTTCTGGACCGAAGACGAGATCAACGAGCGCCTCGAGCGCGTGATGCGCGAAGCGTTCGCGGCGGTGTGGCAGGTGTCGAGCGAGCAGAACGTGTCGGTGCGGACGGCGGCGTTCATCGTCGCGTGTAAGCGGATTTTGCAAGCGCGCGAGATGCGCGGCTTGTATCCCTGATGGACCCTGTCCTATCTTGTTGGAAGCGGCGGTGACGCGGCCCGGTATCCGGGCCGGGAGGCGAAACCGCCGAAATTTTGTGCATCAGCGCTGTCCACAAGACGGCGTGTTTGACCGGCGGGCGGCATCCTATCGATGCCGCCCGCCTTCTCGTATGCGCGAAACGGCTGTGCGACCGCGCCGCGGGCCCATCGAGGCGTGCGCGCAACAGCATGGTTAATAGGAATACTTTCAGAAAAATTACTTTGTTACACTGGCGCCGGTTCTTGCCAAGGAGATCAAGATGAAGGTTAAAAAAGCTGCGCTGTTGCTCGCCACTCTCGGATTGTTTACGGTTGGCGCGCATGCGCAAGACTCGGGGACGCTGAAAAAGATCAAGGATACGGGCGTCATTTCGCTGGGCCATCGGGAGTCGTCGATCCCGTTCTCTTATTACGACGACAAGCAGAACGTGATCGGCTACTCGCAGGATTACGCGACGAAGATCGTCGAGGCCGTCAAGCAGAAGCTGAACATGCCGAACCTGAAGGTGAAGCTCGTGCCGGTCACGTCGCAGAACCGCATTCCGCTCGTGCAGAACGGCACGGTCGACATCGAGTGCGGCTCCACCACGAATAACCTCGAGCGCCAGCAACAGGCTGCCTTCACGAACACGATCTTCGTGATCGGCACGCGCCTGATGACCAAGAAAGATTCGGGCATCAAGGACTTCCCGGACCTGAAGGGCAAGACGGTCGTGACGACCGCCGGCACCACGTCCGAGCGCCTGCTTCGCAAGATGAACCAGGACAAGAACATGGGCATGAACATCATCAGCGCGAAGGATCACGGCGAGTCGTTCCTGACGCTGTCGACGGGCCGTGCCGCCGCGTTCATGATGGACGACGCGCTGCTCGCCGGCGAGCGCGCCAAGTCGAGCAACCCGAACGATTTCGTGATCGTCGGCACGCCGCAATCGCGTGAGGCTTACGGCTGCATGCTGCGCAAGAACGACGCCGACTTCAAGAAGGTCGCCGACGACGCGATCGCAAAGGTCCAATTGTCGAGCGAAGGCGAAACGATCTACAAGCGCTGGTTCGAATCGCCGATCCCGCCGAAGGGCCTGAACCTGAACTTCCCGATGAGCGACGACATGCGTGCGCTGTTCAAGAACCCGAACGACAAGGCAATCGACTAAACCCTAGCTGCTTTTTCGACACTTTCGAAACGCTGAACGGAACGGAAGGGGCCACGCGCTTCTTCCGTTTCTTTTTGCCGGAGTCTTGGTCATGTCATATCACTGGAACTGGGGCATTTTGCTGAGTCCCGTCTCCACGGGCGAGCCGACCACCTACCTGGGCTGGCTGCTCTCGGGGCTGTGGGTGACGGTCACCGTGTCGCTGTCGGCATGGGTGATCGCGCTGATCGTCGGCTCGCTGTTCGGTGTGCTGCGCACGGTGCCGAACAAATGGGCGTCGGGCGTCGGCACCGTCTACGTCGCGATTTTCCGTAACATTCCACTGATCGTGCAGTTCTTCATCTGGTATCTGGTGATACCGGAGTTGCTGCCCGTGTCGATCGGCACCTGGTTCAAGCAATTGCCGCCGGGCGCGCAGTTCTTCTCGGCGTCGATCGTGTGTCTGGGCCTCTTCACCGCCGCGCGCGTGTGCGAGCAGGTGCGCTCGGGCATCAACGCGTTGCCGCGCGGCCAGCGCGCGGCAGGTCTCGCGGTGGGCTTCACGCAATGGCAGACGTATCGCTACGTGCTGCTGCCGGTCGCCTACCGGATCATCGTGCCGCCGCTCACCTCCGAGTTTCTGAACATCTTCAAGAACTCCGCGGTTGCCTCGACGATCGGTCTGCTCGATCTGTCGGCGCAGGCGCGCCAGCTGGTCGACTATACGTCGCAAACTTATGAGTCGTTCATCGCGGTCACGGTCGCGTACATGCTGATCAACGTGATCGTGATGCTCCTGATGCGCTGGGTCGAAGCGAAGTCCCGGCTGCCAGGCTACATCGGAGGCAAGTGATGCATCATTTCGACTGGAGCGGTATTCCGGGCGCGCTGCCGACGCTGTGGACCGGCGCGATCATCACGTTCAAGATCACGCTCGTCGCGATCGTGTTCGGCATCATCTGGGGCACCATTCTCGCGATGTTTCGACTGTCGTCGGTCAAACCGCTCGCATGGTTCGCGCAGGGCTACGTGACGCTGTTCCGTTCCATCCCGCTCGTGATGGTGCTGCTGTGGTTCTTCCTGATCGTGCCGCAGGTGCTGCAAAGCGTGCTCGGTCTGTCGGCCGACATCGACATCCGGCTCGCCTCGGCGATGGTCGCGTTCTCGCTGTTCGAGGCCGCGTACTATTCGGAGATCATTCGCGCCGGCATTCAGGCGGTGCCGCGCGGCCAGGTCAACGCCGCGTTCGCGCTCGGCATGACCTATGGGCAGGCAATGCGTCTGATCGTGCTGCCGCAGGCGTTTCGCGCGATGGTGCCGCTGCTGCTCACGCAGGGGATCGTGCTGTTTCAGGATACATCGCTCGTGTACGTGATCAGCCTCGCCGACTTCTTCCGCACGGCCACGAATATTGGCGATCGTGACGGCACGAATGTCGAGATGGTACTGTTCGCGGGTGCGGTTTATTTCGTGATCTGCGTTATCGCGTCGAGCCTCGTCAAAAGTCTTCAGAAAAAGGTCGCAAGATGATCTCTATCAAGAATGTTTCGAAGTGGTACGGCCATTTCCAGGTGCTGACCGACTGCACGACGGAAGTCAAAAAGGGCGAAGTGGTGGTGGTGTGCGGGCCGTCCGGCTCGGGCAAGTCCACGCTGATCAAGACCGTGAACGGCCTCGAGCCGTTCCAGAAGGGTGAGATCGTCATCAACGGCCAGTCGCTGACCGACAAGAAAACCAATCTGTCGAAGCTGCGCTCGAAGGTCGGCATGGTGTTCCAGCACTTCGAGCTGTTCCCGCATCTGTCGATCGTGCAGAACCTGACGCTCGCGCAGGTCAAGGTGCTCGGCCGCTCGAACGACGAGGCGACCGCGAAGGGCCTGAAGCTGCTCGATCGCGTCGGCCTGCGCGCGCATGCGGACAAGTATCCGGGGCAGCTGTCCGGTGGTCAGCAGCAGCGCGTGGCGATTGCGCGAGCGCTGTCCATGGACCCGATCGCGATGCTGTTCGACGAGCCGACTTCGGCGCTCGACCCGGAGATGATCAACGAAGTGCTCGACGTGATGGTCGAACTCGCGCAGGAAGGCATGACGATGATGTGCGTGACGCACGAAATGGGCTTCGCGAAGAAGGTCGCGCATCGCGTGATCTTTATGGACAAGGGTTTGATCGTCGAAGACGACCGCAAGGAAGACTTCTTCGCGAATCCGAAGTCGGATCGCGCGAAGGACTTTCTCGCAAAGATCCTGCACTGAGATTCGCCGGGCAGGCCTCGTTGCCGAGGCTTGCGTGGGGATCAAAAAAGCCGCTCGGTGGAGCGGCTTTTTGTTGCCTGGCTGAGGGCGACGTCAGCGGTTTATGACTCGAACGCCGCCGCATCATCCGCGGCTTCGAGATCGGGTTCGCTGTCGGGCGAATGCGTGGCTCCATGCGTGCCCACCGGCTGCGCGCCGTTCGACGCCGCGATCGTCGTCGCCGATGCGGATGCATCGAGCGCCGGATTGCGCAGCTTTTCGAGCACCGAGTTCGGCACCGGGATATGGGCCTGGCCGATCACTTCGCCATGCCGGAACATCAGCAGATCGCCGGGCTTGAACGCGGTCCACACTTCGTTGTCGGTCAGCGGCTTGGTCGCGATGACGGCGACGCGGTCTTCGGGCGTCGTGTATTTGGCGAAATCGATCGATACGTCCGCGTCGACCAGATGCGCGGTCGAAAACGGCCAGTGACGCACGAGGTAATGCAGATGCGTCGAGCAATGCGCGAACAGCGCCTGGCCATTCGACATCAGGAAATTGAACACGCCGTATTGCGTGATTTCACGCGTGAGCGCCTCGAGCGCGCCGAACAGCTCGTCGAGCGGCTGCTGCTGCGTGGCCGGGAAAGCCTTGCGCAAACCCTGCAGCAGCGCGCAAAACGCGAGTTCGCTGTCGGTCGTGCCGACCGGCTGATACACGCCGTTCAACTCCGGCGCGTAGCCCTGCAGATCGCCGTTATGCGCGAAGATCCAGTGACGCCCCCACAGTTCGCGCATGAACGGGTGGCAGTTTTCGAGCAGGATGTGCCCTTGCGTCGCCTTGCGGATGTGCGCGATCGTGTTTTTCGATTTGATCGGGTAACGCTTGACCATCTCGGCGATCGGCGAGGTGGCCGACGATTGATGATCGATGAACAACCGGCAGGCCTTGTCTTCAAAGAAGGCGATGCCCCAGCCGTCGGCGTGGTGATCGGTGACGCCGCCGCGCGCCGCAAAGCCGGTGAAGGAAAAGGTAACGTCCGTCGGCGCGGCGCAGTTCATTCCGAGAAGTTGGCACATGTTGCGGGTGAGCCTGTGAACGGAGCGAGCCGTTACAATGATGATTTTCCAAGCATATCACCGAGCCGGAGACGCCAAATAGCAAAATTGACACGTGTTTGGGCCGCTACAACGCGGTTTGACCGGTCGATCAGCGAGGCGCGCGAAGTCTCGTATTCCTGCCATGACTGCTTCCAACGTTTCCCCCGATTCCGTCACGCTGGTCCGCCCGGACGACTGGCACCTGCACGTGCGCGACGGCGCGATGCTCGCAGCCGTGCTGCCTGACACCGCGCGCCAGTTCGGCCGCGCGATCATCATGCCGAACCTGAAGCCGCCGGTCACGACGACCGCGATGGCGAAGGCGTATCGCGAGCGCATCATCGCCGCGATCCCCGAGGGCGCGAAATTCGAGCCGCTGATGACGCTGTACCTGACCGACAACACGCCGCCCGACGAAATCCGCAGCGCGCGAGAGAGCGGCTTCGTGCACGGCGTGAAGCTGTACCCGGCGGGCGCGACGACGAACTCGGACGCGGGCGTCACCGATCTGATGAAGTGCGCGAAGACACTGGAAGTGATGCAGGAAGTAGGCATGCCGCTACTCGTGCACGGCGAGGTGACGGATTCGGACATCGATCTGTTCGACCGCGAGAAGGTCTTCATCGATCGCGTGATGATGCCGCTGCGCCGCGCGTTTCCGGCGTTGAAGGTCGTGTTCGAGCACATCACGACGAAGGACGCGGCAGACTACGTCCGCGAAGCGGGCGTCGCGCCGGAGCTGCTGGGCGCTACCATCACCGCGCACCATCTGCTGTACAACCGCAATGCGATTTTCCAGGGTGGCATTCGTCCGCATTACTACTGCCTGCCGGTGCTCAAGCGCGAGACGCATCGCGTCGCGCTGGTCGAGGCGGCGACCTCGGGCGATCCGCGTTTCTTCCTCGGCACCGACAGCGCGCCGCATCCGAAGGGGCTGAAGGAGCATGCGTGCGGCTGCGCGGGCTGCTACACCGCGCTGCACGCGCTCGAGCTCTACACCGAGGCATTCGACAAGGCCGGCGCGCTCGACAAGCTCGAAGGCTTCGCGAGCTTTCACGGGCCGGACTTCTATCGTCTGCCGCGCAATACGGAGAAGGTCACGCTGCGTCGCGAGGAATGGACGCTGCCGGCCGAACTGCCGGCTGGCGATACGCCGGTCGTGCCGCTGCGCGGCGGTGAATCGATCGGCTGGCGTCTCGTTTGAGGCTGTGTTAAATGCCCGAGCGTGAGGCGGGGCAGCGCGCTGCCAATATTGATGTGGCGGCGAACGCCGGCTCCGCGGTAGCGCGTGAAGCCGCGGCCCAAGCTGTACGCGGCATGGCACCCGAGCCTGTGCCAGCAGGCTTCGCCGCAATCGACTGGTCGACGCCGTGGTTCGCGCAATTCGCCGCACGCGGCGAGCGTTGGCAGCAAGCCGCGCTGACCGGCCACGCTGACCTGCTCGCCGCGATGAATGCCGACGCGGCCCAGATGCAACAGACCACCGGCCGCGGCCAGCGGCTCGCGTTTATCGCGCAGGACGATCTGCCACCGGGCGCCGCGTACGAGGGGCATATCGCGTCGACCGGTTGCGTGCCGACGCGCCACAATCTGCACGACTTCTTCAACGGCTCCATGTGGTTCGCGTTTCCGCGCATCAAGGCAGCGTTGAACGCGCGCCAGTCGGCGGAACTCGACGTGCTCGGCGTCGGCCCGACGCGTGGCGGCGTGCGCGACATGCTGACCCTGTTCGACGAAAACGCGCTGCTGTTCGCTTGCGCCGATCCTGCGCTGAGCGCCGCGCTACGTGGTTTCGACTGGCAAACGCTGTTCGTCGCACGGCGCGACGCATGGGGGCGCGACTGCGAAGTACGTTGCTTCGGTCATGCGCTGCTCGAAAAGCTGGTCGCGCCGTTCAAGGGCTGCACCGGCCATGCGTGGATCGTCGACGTTCCGGCCGAATATTTCGACTGGGACACCCTGGCGCGCGACGCATGGCTCGATGAAGCGGTCAGCACCGCGCTGCTCGGCACCGACGCTTTGACCAGCCGCCTGTTCGCACCGCTGCCGGTGCTCGGCATTCCGGGCTGGTGGCCCGAGAACGAATCACCCGCGTTCTATGACGACACGAACGTGTTCCGAGCGGGGCGGCGCAAGCGTTAGGTGCTTTTGCGTTCGGTGTTAAAATCCGCGCCAGCAAAGCAGGCTAGGCAGTCGCGGCCTCGGCGGCTTCGGCCAACGAGGGCGAGGAAAGTCCGGACTCCACAGGGCAGGGTGATGGCTAACGGCCATCCGTGGCGACACGCGGAACAGGGCAACAGAAAGTAAACCGCCGATGGCCCGGCGCAAGCCGGGATCAGGTAAGGGTGAAACGGTGCGGTAAGAGCGCACCGCGGCTGTCGCAAGGCAGACCGGCACGGTAACCTCCACCCGGAGCAATTCCAAGTAGGCAGGCGCGCATCTTCGCGATGCAGGACGGGGCCCCCGTCTCGTCTGCGGGTAGGAAGCTTGAGCGCGTCAGTAATGGCGCGCCTAGAGGAATGGCTGCCACGCGCGTCGCGTCTCCGGACGTGGGGCGTGCACAGAATCCGGCTTATCGGCCTGCTTTGCCGCTGAATAAGAAAAGCCGGCGTCCGTTGGGACGCCGGCTTTTTCATTTGGGGCGCGGATGGCGGCCCGTGGCCGCTGCCCCTATCGCGCTCAGAGCGCCACGATGTCGAACGAATGCGTGAGTTCGGCGGTCTTCGCGATCATGATCGACGCCGAGCAGTATTTGTCGTGCGACAGATTGATCGCGCGCTCGACAGTCGCCGGGTTCAGATTCTTGCCCGTCACCGTGAAGTGGAAGTGGATCTTCGTGAACACTTTCGGATCTTCGCTTGCGCGCTCGGCCTTCAGCGTCACCGAGCAGCCGGCGATCTCCTGGCGGCTCTTCTTCAGGATCATCACGACGTCGTAGGCGGTACAGCCGCCGGTGCCGAGTAGCACCATTTCCATCGGACGCGGTGCGAGGTTGCGTCCCCCACCCTCGGGTGCGCCGTCCATCGCGACCAGATGGCCGCTGCCCGTCTCGGCCGCGAACGCCATCCCGTCCTGTCCCATCCAGCTTACTTTGCATTCCATGCTGTCACTCCCACCGCGCATCGCTTTGTCGAGACGGCATTGTAGCCCGGTGCCTGACAATTAGCTCAGGCCGACCGCATCCGCTATCCATGCACACTGATTGCTTTCTTGCTGCAGCGCGGAATGGACGGACGATTCCCTCATTCCGTGCTCGCTTTAGGGGTTTTACTCTAGCGGATGTCTGATGCCGTTTGAATTGTTTTGCCCTTGGTGCTTGATCCATAAGGGATTTTGCAAAACCTTCTCAGTGCGCCGAATCTATCGCATTATGAAAGCGCGTTTCGCAATGCAAATATTCTTGCGTTGCACAAGGGCGACTCTTATAATCCACTCATCGTTGCAGCAGTTCTGCAACCTCCGCTGTCTCCTCCACCTCCTCCTTTGGTGGATTAAACCCGAACCACTTGTTCGGGTTTTTTTTCGCCGGCCGTTGTCCGTCGTTTTGCCCCGATTTCGTACCGCCCATGGCGAGCGCATCGCGCCTTTTGACTTGCGGCTACAAATTCCTTTATAATTCAGGGCTTTTCCGCATCCGCGCCCGCGGAAGAAGAACCAGGGAGAGCCTGCACGCGCCTCGATGCGCACACTACAAGCAGGAAAGAACACACTGGGCGCAGCAATTTTTTTGGATCGATCATGAAGACGTTTTCCGCAAAAGCCCATGAGGTGACGCGCGAATGGTACGTGATTGACGCGACGGATAAGGTTCTCGGGCGTGTCGCCAGCGAAGTGGCACACCGTCTTCGCGGCAAGCACAAGCCTGAATTCACTCCCCACGTCGACACCGGTGATTTCATCATCGTTATCAACGCAGGCAAGCTGAAGGTCACGGGCAACAAGGTTACCGACAAGAAGTACTACCGTCACTCGGGCTACCCGGGCGGTATCTATGAAACGACGTTCGGCAAGATGCAGGAACGCTTCCCGGGCCGCGCGCTCGAGAAGGCGGTCAAGGGCATGCTGCCGAAGGGCCCGCTCGGCTACGCGATGATCAAGAAGCTGAAGGTCTACGCTGACGCAACGCATCCGCATTCGGCACAACAGCCGAAGGCGCTCGAGATCTAAGGGGAGCCCACATGATCGGTAACTGGAATTACGGCACGGGCCGCCGCAAGAGCGCCGTCGCTCGCGTGTTCATCAAGGCAGGCAAGGGCGACATCGTTGTGAACGGCAAGCCCATCGCCGACTACTTCTCCCGCGAAACGTCGCTGATGATCGTGCGTCAGCCGCTGGAACTCACGAACCACGGCACCACGTTCGACATCAAGGTCAACGTGACCGGTGGCGGTGAAACGGGTCAAGCCGGTGCGGTTCGCCACGGCATCACCCGCGCTCTGATGGACTACGACGCAACGCTGAAGCCGCAACTGTCGAACGCTGGCTTCGTTACCCGTGACGCTCGTGAAGTCGAACGTAAGAAGGTCGGTTTCCACAAGGCACGTCGCCGCAAGCAGTTCTCGAAGCGTTAATCGTTTCGGGCGCGAACCGGCCTTCACGCCGGTTTGCAGAAAAAAGCCGCCAACGCCATGTGCGAAGGCGGCTTTTTTTATGGTTCACTGGGGTTGGCGGCCAGGTCTCGTTCGCTCGAGCGGCAACGGCTCGCCTTGCATCGACCTTGCAACAAGAACCCATTGATTTTGTGGGCATCAGCACGATATCCGGAACAGCCCTACAATATCGGCTAAAGCTTTTTGGAGAGTTCGAATGAACGCAGTCACCGACACCCCCGTGACCGAGATGCCGGCCCCCTTCGTCTTTACCGACGCAGCGGCTGACAAGGTCAAGCAACTGATCGATGAGGAAGGCAACCCGGAGCTCAAACTGCGCGTGTTCGTGCAGGGCGGCGGCTGCTCGGGCTTCCAGTACGGCTTCACGTTTGACGAAGCGATCAACGAAGACGACACCGTGATGAACAAGAGCGGCGTGCAGCTTCTGATCGACTCGATGAGCTACCAGTACCTGGTCGGCGCAGAGATCGACTACAAAGATGACATCAACGGCGCGCAGTTCGTCATCAAGAACCCGAACGCGACCACGACCTGCGGTTGCGGTTCGTCGTTCTCAGTCTGAGCGAAAAGGCTGATCAAGCCACAGCGAAAACGGGGCCTCGGCCCCGTTTTTTTATTGCCTCCGCGCCGCGAAAGCAGCGCGGCGGCAAAAGAAGGCGTGGGCTTCTTCGCTGTGACCTCTCCTCACCGCGGATAAATCGCGCCCAGCACCCGCTCCGCGGACGCCCCCGTCACGCTTGGCAGACTGCCCGGTAGACGCGCGATGCAGCGCATCGCGAGCCACGCGAACGCGAGCGGTTCGACCTGGCTCGGCGGCACGCCTAGCGCGTCGGTAGTCAGCACGGGCACACCGCTCACGCCGCTGTCTTCGAGTGCCCGCTGCAATGCCTTCATGATCTCCGGATTGCGCGCGCCGCCGCCGCACACGTACACAGCCCGCGCGTCGGATGCATGCCGCTCGATCTCGCGCGCGACCGTCACCGCGGTCAGCGCGACGAGCGTCGCCTGCACGTCGGCTGGTGCGAGCGCGGCGAACGGTTCGAGCTTCGCATCGAGCCATGCGGTGTTGAACAGATCGCGGCCGGTGCTCTTCGGCGGCTGCTCGGCGAAGAACGGCTCGTCGAGTAGCGCGTTCAGCAGCTTGCGATCGACCTGGCCGCTCGCCGCGAAATGACCGTTTTCGTCGAATGGCTTGCCGAGATGGCGCTCGGACCACGCGTCGAGCAGCGCGTTCGCCGGGCCGCAGTCGAAGCCGCGCACCCCGCCCGTCGCGTTCAGGATCGTGATGTTGCTGATGCCGCCGAGATTGCAGACGACGCGTGTTTCGTCCTTCGCGCCGAAAATCGTCGCGTGAAAAGCGGGCACGAGCGGCGCGCCCTGGCCGCCCGCCGCGACGTCGCGGCTGCGGAAGTCGGCGACCACGTCGATATGCAACATCTCCGCGAGCAGCGCCGGGTTGTTGATCTGCCGCGTATAGCCCTTTTCTGGCCGATGCCGCACGGTCTGCCCATGCACGCCAATCGCGCGGACCTCGTCGGCCGATACGCGGCTGTCGCGCAGCAGATCGTGGCAGCACACCGTGTAGCGCGTCGCGAGCGCGTTGGCGGCGAGCGCCTCGCGCTCGATCTCGTTATCCCCCGGCTGTTGCAGCGCGAATAGCGCCTCGCGGATGCCGGCCGAAAAGCCGACGAACGCCTCGGCCAGCACTTCGGGCGGTTTCCCCGTGGCAAACCGGACGGCCACGCCGTCCACACCGTCCATGCTGGTTCCCGACATCAGTCCGAAATAGATGCCGTCTGCGGGGTCTTGCGCCACGTCGCTGCTCCTGTCGATGTTCATTGCGATTCGTTGTAGCAGATTATCGGCGCAAACGCCGAAAGCGACGCGAGCGGCAACGAAATCGCCCGTCGCGACGCCGCGCAGGGCGCGTCAGTGGGCGCGGCGGCGCGCATCTATGGGACAATCCTGTTTTTTCGCGACTTCACGTTTCCAGCATGAGCACCGAGTCCACCCAGCCCAATCCCGCTTCCGCCTTCCCGATCACCGACGAAGTCCGTCACGCGCTCGCCGTGACCAAGCGCGGCGTCGACGAATTGCTGATCGAAGACGAATTCGCGCAAAAGCTCGCGCGCAGCGCGGCGACGGCCAAGCCGCTGCGCATCAAGCTCGGGCTCGATCCGACCGCACCCGACATCCACATCGGCCACACGGTCGTGCTGAACAAGATGCGCCAGCTGCAGGACCTCGGCCACACGGTGATTTTTCTGATCGGCGATTTCACGTCGCTGATCGGCGACCCGTCCGGGCGCAACGCGACCCGCCCGCCGCTCACGCGCGAGCAGATCGAGTCGAACGCGAAGACCTACTTCGAGCAGGCCGCACTGGTGCTCGATCGCGACAAGACCGAGATCCGCTACAACAGCGAATGGTCGATGCCGCTCGGCGCCGACGGCATGATCAAGCTCGCGTCGCGCTACACGGTCGCGCGCATTCTCGAGCGCGAGGACTTCACGAAGCGCTTCCAGGGGGGCGTGCCGATCTCGATCCACGAGTTCCTGTACCCGCTGATGCAGGGCTACGACTCGGTCGCGCTGAACGCGGACCTCGAACTCGGCGGCACGGACCAGAAGTTCAACCTGCTGGTCGGTCGCGAGCTGCAGAAGCAGTACGGCCAGGAGCAGCAGTGCATCCTGACGATGCCGCTGCTCGAAGGGCTCGACGGCGTCGAGAAGATGTCGAAGTCGAAGAACAACTACATCGGCATCAGCGAAAAGCCGACCGACATGTTCGGCAAGCTGATGAGCATCTCCGACACGCTGATGTGGCGTTACTTCGAGCTGCTGTCATTCCGTCCGATGGACGAAATCGCCGGCTTCAAGCGCGAAGCCGAAGCGGGCCGTAATCCGCGCGACTTCAAGGTGATGCTCGGCCAGGAAATCGTCGCGCGCTTCCACTCGCAGGCGGATGCCGAGCGCGCGCTCGAGGACTTCAATCATCGCGCGAAGGGCGGCGTGCCCGACGATATTCCGGCTGTCACGCTCGCGGGCGCACCGCTTGCGATCGGCCAGTTGCTGAAGCAGGCGAACCTCGTGCCGTCGACGAGCGAGGCACTGCGCAACATCGAGCAGGGGGGCGTGAAGATCGATGGCACCGCGGTGTCCGACAAAGGCCTGAAGGTCGAGGCGGGCGAGTACGTCGTGCAGGTCGGCAAGCGCCGCTTCGCACGCGTGACGCTGACGGCGTGATCGCGCTGATCCAACGTGTGCGGCGCGCCGAAGTGCGCGTCGCCGAACGCGTAACCGGCGCGATCGACGCCGGCTTGCTCGCGCTCGTCTGCGCGGAGCGCGGCGACACCGAGGCGGTGGCCGACAAGCTGCTCGCCAAGGTGCTCGGCTACCGCGTGTTCAGCGACGCGGCCGGCAAGATGAACCTGTCGGTGCAAAATCTCGACGGCGCAGGACGCGCGGGCGGCCTGCTGCTGGTGTCGCAGTTCACGCTCGCGGCCGATACCAACAGCGGCCTTCGTCCGAGCTTCACACCGGCCGCGCCGCCCGACGAGGGCAAGCGCCTGTTCGACTATTTCGTCGCGGCCGCGCGCGCGAAGCATCCGATCGTCGAGACCGGCGAGTTCGGCGCGGACATGCAGGTGTCGCTCGTCAACGACGGACCGGTCACGTTCTGGTTGCAGACCAACGCATAAAAGAGAGCGAACGGTGCGAGCTGCGGTCGCGGCATGCGAGCCGCGCCGCCGCTTTTTGCGACAATAGCCGCTGGACACAACCGCGAACCGCACCCCTCTCTCATGACGACGCAGATCCTGTTCATCCGGCACGGCGAGACCGACTGGAACCGCATCAAGCGGATTCAAGGCCACATCGACATTCCGCTCGCGACGACCGGCATCGCGCAGGCGCAACGTCTCGCGCAGCGTCTAGCCGCCGAGGCGAAGCAGGGCGCGCGGCTCGACGCGATCTACTCGAGCGACCTGCAGCGCGCGCAGCAGACCGCGCAGCCGATCGGCGAGGCGCTCGGCTTGCCGCTGCAATCGCGTGAGAACTTGCGCGAGCGCTCGTACGGCGCGTTCCAGGGCCATGACAGCGACGAGATCGCGCTACGTTTCCCTGACGAATACGCGCAGTGGCAAACCCGCGATCCCGGCTTCGCGCCGCCCGAGGGCGAGTCGCAACGCGTGTTCTACCACCGCATCATGCATGCGATCGAACCGCTCGTCGCCGCGCATCCGGGTGGGCGCATCGTGTGTGTCACGCATGGCGGCGTGCTCGACTGTGTGCACCGCTTTGCAACCAGTATGCCGCTCGACGCACCGCGCAATTACCCGCTGCTGAACACCAGCCTGAACGTCGTGGATTACGGGAACGATCGCGCGACAATCGTGACGTGGGCGGACGTATCGCATCTCGAAGCCGGCAGCGCCGACGACGATGGTTTCAGGAAGGGACCGGAGTCGAAGCGGTAAGCCGAAGCCGAGAATGGCCCGGCTCGCGCGGCGCGATCAATCCTGCCGCCGCGCCGCCGCCGCGCGCCGCCGCGCCCGCTTCGATACGCCATTGACCAGCGCCCAGCGGATTACCGGCGCGACGACCCGCACGCCAGGCCGTGCGAAGGTTCGACGCAGCACCGCGTAGCGATTCAGGTCGAGCATCGTCTGCGCCCAGTCGGGCAACAGATCGACCCCCGCGTTGAGCATCAGCGTGCCGGCGGGCCGCATCGCGAAGCTCGGTGCGGGCGCGTTCATCAGAATCCTGACGACTTCGCGCGTGCGCTCGCTGGCGACGAGGGCGGGCCGCATCGCAAGCAGGTAGGCCTCGATCTCGGCGCGCGAGCGCGGAATATCGACGGCGCCGAGCATTTCCGCGATGCGCGCGGTTTCCGCGAAGTATTGATCCTGCGCGGTGACGGACAGCACCGGATTCACATAGCGCAAATGCGCGGTCATGAAGCTCGACACTTCCGCGACGTGCACCCACGTCAGCAGCGCGGGCTCGCTCGCGCGATACGACTGGCCGTCCGGTGCGACGCCGGTCACGTCGAGATGAATGCGCTTCACGCGCTCGATCAACGCGAGCGCATCGCTCTTGCTGCCGTATGTCGTGCCGGCGATGAACGTCGCCGTGCGGCGCAGCCGGCCCAGGATGTCGGTGCGAAAACTCGAGTGGTCCCAGACGCCCGCGAGCGCGAGCGGATGTAGCGCTTGCAGCAGCAGCGCACTGATGCCGCCCGCCATCATCGACGTGAAGTCGGCGTGGACTTTCCAGCACACGGAGTTCGGCCCGAACAGGCCAGGATCGCCCGGCGGCGATGAGTAGTCGAGCACCGGTCCGCTACCGGTCGTCAGATGCGTGACGCCGGCGGCGAGCTTCGAACGCAGGCGGTGGGTGAGGCGCGCGGCGAAATTACCGGACGGGTCGCCGGCGGGATTGACGGGTGAACGGTTGGAAGGGCCGGGTTGCTCGGTCTGATCGGACATCCTGGTCGACCTCGTCGTGTGACTCAGTTCGTTGAATTCCACAGACCCGGCAGCGCGCTCGACGAATCCGGCGCGGCCAGCCCGAAGTGCCTATACGTGAGCAGCGTGGCGACGCGGCCGCGCGGCGTGCGCTGCAGGAAGCCCTGCTGGATCAGATACGGCTCGAGCACGTCTTCGATCGTGTCGCGCTCCTCGCCGATTGCCGCCGCGAGATTGTCGACACCGACCGGGCCGCCGTCGAACTTGTACAGGATCGCTTCGAGGAGCTTGCGGTCCATCAGGTCGAAGCCGACCGCGTCGACGTCGAGCATGCTGAGCGCGGCGTCGGCCACCTGCGCGGTGATGTTGCCGTCGGCCTTCACTTCGGCGAAGTCGCGCACGCGCCGCAGCAGGCGGTTCGCGATACGCGGCGTGCCGCGCGCGCGACGGGCGATTTCAAATGCACCGTCCGGATGGATCTGCGCACCGAGCAGCGCGGCCGAACGCGTGACGATGCGCGCAAGCTCCTCGGCGTTGTAGAACTCGAGTCGCGCGACGATGCCGAAGCGGTCGCGCAGCGGATTGGTCAGCATGCCCGCGCGCGTGGTCGCGCCGACCAGCGTGAACGGCTGCAGATCGAGCTTCACGCTGCGCGCGGCCGGTCCTTCGCCGATCATGATGTCGATCTGATAATCCTCGAGCGCCGGATAGAGGATTTCCTCGACGACCGGCGAGAGCCGGTGGATTTCGTCGATGAACAACACGTCGTTGGCTTCGAGATTGGTGAGCAGCGCGGCGAGGTCGCCGGCGCGTTCGAGCACCGGCCCCGACGTTTGCCGCAGATTGACGCCCATCTCGCGCGCGATGATGTGCGCGAGCGTGGTCTTGCCGAGGCCCGGCGGGCCGAATAGCAACACGTGGTCGAGCGATTCGGAACGGCGCTTCGCGGCCTCGATGAAGATTTCGAGCTGGCCGCGGACTTTCTCCTGCCCGACATATTCGTCGAGCTGACGCGGGCGCAGCGCGCGTTCGAACGCTTCTTCGTTCGGCGACACGGGCGTGGCCGCGATGATGCGCTCGGCGGCGAGTTTGTCGGTTTCGATCATCTGTTCATTGTACCGCGCGCGGATCGCGCATCAGCCCTTCGACAGCGCCTTCAGCGCGAGCTTGATGCCCTCGGACACGCCCGTGCCGGCCGGCACGTTCTTGATCGCCGCGAGCGCTTCCTTTTCCGAGTAGCCGAGCGCTAGCAGCGCATTGAGGATGTCCGACGCGTGGTCGGATGGCGACGCGGCGCCCGCCATTGCACCCAGGTCGGCGCCGAGCTTGCCCTTCAGTTCGAGCAGCAGCCGCTCGGCGGTCTTCTTGCCGATGCCCGGCACACGCGTGAGGCGCGCGGCGTCCTGCATCGTGACGGTCTGCGCGAGTTCCGCGACGCTCATGCCCGACAGCACCGCGAGCGCCATGCGCGCGCCGATGCCGGAAATCTTCAGCAGTTCGCGGAAGGTCGCGCGTTCCTGCGCGGTGCCGAAGCCGTATAGCAGATGCGCGTCCTCGCGCACGATCATCTGCGTGAGCAGCACGATGCGCTCGCCGGTCGACGGCAGGTTGTAGAACGTGCTCATCGGCACGTCCACTTCATAGCCGACGCCGTTGCAGTCGACGAGCAGATGCGGCGGGTTTTTTTCCAGCAGAACGCCGGCGATGCGACCGATCATGGCGGATTATTTTTCAGAGTCGGATGGGAATGCGCGAGTGTAGCGCAGCGGGTCGGCGGCGCGAACGGTATCGTATCCGCGTCGCGCTAGCCGACCAGACGCCCGCGCCGCACTCGCAGACCCTTCTTTGCGAGCGCCGGGGCGATGCCGCCGAGCGTGCTCAGCGTCGAGCCACCGTGCGCGTGGCAGATGGCCATGCCGAGCGCGTCGGCGGCGTCGGTGCCGGGCACGCCCGACAGGCTCAAGAGCCGCACGACCATCTGCTGCATCTGCTCCTTGGTCGCCCGGCCATAGCCGACCACCGACTGCTTCAGCTGCAGCGCGGTGTATTCGGCGACCGGCACGCCGCCCGCGACGAGCCCGCAGATCGCGGCGCCGCGCGCCTGGCCGAGCAGCAGCGTCGACTGCGGATTGACGTTGACGAAGACTTTTTCGATCGCCGCCTGATCCGGCGCGTGCTCGCGGATCAGCGTCGAGATGCCGACGAAGATGGTGCCGAGGCGCGACGGCAGATCCGCGTCGGCGGTGCGGATCACGCCGCTCGCGACATAGCTCAGTGTGTGGCCGTGTTGTTCGATCACGCCGAAGCCGGTCACGCGCAGGCCGGGGTCGATGCCGAGAATTCTCATGAAGTGCCGCACAAGCGATAAAAACCAGGTGCCTGCGATACTACAACGAACGCGGCGTGCGGCGGACCGCTGGCCGCACGCTTAGCGGAATAAAAGCTGCTAAAGGCTTCGCACGAGGAGGGCGATCGGGAATGGAGCGCTACCGCAATCTCAGCCGCGACTCGGGCGTCGACGCCTATGAAATCGGCGACGATTTCATCAAGGTGCGCTTTCGGCCGGGCATCGTGTATTGGTACACAGAGGCAAGTGTCGGCGCCGAGCATCTCACGGTACTTAAGCGTCTCGCGCGGCGAGGCCAGGGTTTGGGCACGTACATCAGCCAGCATGAGCAGGTTCGGGACGGTTACGCCCGCAAAGAACCGGACGATTGAACGCGTCGCTGCAAGACAAAAGGCCCGGTGGGACAACCCGCCGGGCCTTTTTTCAGCTAGCGACCTTCAGCCGATCAATGACGGAAGTGACGCACGCCCGTCAGCACCATCGCGATGTTGTGCTCGTCGGCGGCCATGACCACTTCGTCGTCGCGCACCGAGCCGCCCGGCTGGATCACGCAGGTCGCGCCTGCCGCGACCACGACGTCGAGACCGTCGCGGAACGGGAAGAACGCGTCCGATGCGACCGCCGAACCGGCCAGCGTCAGGCCGGCGTTCTGCGCCTTGATGCTGGCGATACGCGCCGAGTCCACGCGGCTCATCTGACCGGCGCCGACGCCGAGCGTCATGCCGTTCGCGCAGAACACGATCGCGTTCGACTTCACGTACTTCGCGACACGCCATGCGAACAGCAGATCGTCCATTTCCTTCGGCGTCGGATGACGCTTGGTGACGACGCGCAGCTCGCGCGGCTGCACGTTCCTCGAGTCGAGCGACTGCACCAGCAGGCCGCCACCGACGCGCTTCAGATCGAACGTGTTATGGCCTTCGCCCAGCGCGATTTCGAGCAGACGCACGTTCTGCTTCGCCGCGAACACCTGGCGCGCTTCGGCGCTGAACGACGGCGCGATCAGCACTTCGACGAACTGCTTCGCGACGGCTTGCGCGGCCGCTTCGTCGACTTCACGGTTGAACGCGATGATGCCGCCGAACGCCGAGGTCGGGTCGGTCTGGAACGCCTTCGAGTACGCTTCGTGCGCGTTCGCGCCCACCGCGACGCCGCACGGATTCGCGTGCTTGACGATCACGCAGGCCGGCACGTCGAAGGTCTTCACGCATTCCCACGCCGCGTCGGAGTCGGCGATGTTGTTGTACGACAGTTCCTTGCCCTGCAACTGGTTGTAGTTCGCGAGCGCGCCGTCCGGCACGGTCAGGTCGCGGTAGAACGCCGCGCTCTGGTGCGGGTTTTCGCCGTAGCGCAGGTCCTGCACCTTGTTGAACGCCATGTTGAAGGTGGCCGGGTACTCGTTGCGCGACGAGTGCTGCAACTCGTCGGTCAGGCTCGTCAGATAGTTCGTGATCGCGCCGTCGTACTGCGCGGTATGCGCGTACACCTTGGTCGCGAGACGGAAGTTCGTCTTGTACGACACCGCGTTGCCGTTCGCGCGCATTTCGTCGAGCACGACCGCGTAGTCGGCCGGGTCGACCACCACCGTCACGTCACGATGATTCTTCGCGGCCGAGCGCAGCATCGTCGGGCCGCCGATGTCGATGTTCTCGATCGCGTCTTCGAGCGAGCACTCTTCCTTCGACACCGTCTGCACGAACGGGTACAGGTTCACGACCAGCAGGTCGATGGTCGGAATGTCGTGCTTCTCGAGCGCGGCCATGTGTTCGGGCAGATCACGGCGCGCGAGGATGCCGCCGTGCACCTTCGGATGCAGCGTTTTCACGCGCCCGTCGAGCATTTCCGGGAAGCCCGTGTAGTCGGCGACTTCGGTGACGGACAGGCCCGCGTCCGCGAGCAGTTTCGCGGTGCCGCCGGTCGACAGGATCTTGATGCCGAGGTCCGACAGCGATTTGGCGAAGTCGACGATGCCGGACTTGTCGGAAACGGAGATGAGCGCTTGCTTGATCATGATGAAGACGAAAAGCCGAAGGGGAAACGTGGCAGGGCGCGAGAAACTACAACGCGCTACAGCAAACCGTGTTGTTGCAGCTTCTTGCGCAGCGTATTGCGGTTGATGCCGAGATACTCGGCGGCCAGCGACTGGTTACCGTTGGCCTGCTCGAGCACCACTTCGAGCAAGGGTTTTTCCACGCATGAAATGACCATGTCGTAGACGTCGTGCGGATTGGAGCCGTCGAGATCCTGGAAATACACATCCAGGCTGTCGCGGACAGATTGTTCGATGTTGTTCTTGCTCATGCTGCTAGTCGGTCGGTGTTGTCCTCGCCTTGGCTGTCGAGCCCGGGGTTGCCGGGCGCTTCGTCGACGTAGACGAGGCGGTCTGAGATCGCCCTTTGCGCGTCAAAGAACTCGTTGACGGCGAGGAGTTGTTCGCGCGTGGTGTCCAGCGTATTCATGCGATGCCGGAACAGGTTGGCGCCGGAAAGGCCGCGAGTGTACCAGCCGATGTGCTTGCGCGCAGTGCGAACACCGGTAAATTCCCCGTAAAAAGCGTAGTGATCTTCGAGATGCTCGTTCATCACCTGCTGGATTTCGTCGATGCGCGGCGGCGGCAGAAGCTCGCCCGTCTGCAGGAAATGCTCGATCTCGCGAAACAACCACGGACGGCCCTGCGCGGCCCGGCCGATCATGATCGCGTCCGCGCCGGTCGCGGCGAGCACCTCGCGCGCCTTGTGCGGCGACGTGATGTCGCCGTTCGCGACGACCGGAATGTTGACCGCCGCTTTGACGGCGGCGATGGTTTCGTACTCGGCGTCGCCGTGGTACAGGTCGGCGCGCGTGCGGCCGTGCACGGTCAGCATTGAAACGCCCGCTGCTTGCGCGAGACGCGCGACGTTCAGCGCGTTTTTGTTCTCGCGATTCCAGCCGGTGCGGATTTTCAGCGTGACGGGTACCGCGTCGGGCCCGACGCCAACCGCGTTCACGACGGCCTCGACGATGCGCTGCACGAGCGGTTCGTTCTGCAGCAGCGCCGAGCCGGCCGCCACGTTGCAAACCTTCTTGGCCGGGCAGCCCATGTTGATGTCGATGATCTGTGCGCCGTTCGCGACGTTGTAGCGGGCGGCCTCGGCCATCATGTCCGGGTCGGCGCCAGCGATCTGCACCGCGATCGGTTCGACCTCGCCTTCGTGATTCGCGCGGCGCATGGTCTTTTCGCTTTTCCACAACTGCGCGTTCGACGCGACCATTTCCGACACCGCGTAGCCCGCGCCGAGCCGTTTGCAGAGCTGGCGGAACGGCCGGTCGGTCACGCCGGCCATCGGGGCGACGAACAGGTTGTTGCGCAGATTGTGGGGGCCAAGAGTGGGCATGACGTGAGCGTGCGCCGACGTCGGCTCAGGATTTGACAATCGTGACGGCCGGCGCAGCGCGAAATGCGAGGGAAAACCACCATTTTAGCGTTAACGGGTTGCCGGGACTCGCGAACCAGGTCTCGTAACTTGTTAAATCTTCTATGAAAGTCGCGCGGCTCATAGAGCCGCGCGGCGTTTTGCGCCCCTAGCGGCGCTGGCCGAACATCATCTGGCGGGCAAGCGCGGTTTTCACCGGCGGGACGAATTCGAGCGCGGTCAGCGCGAGGCCGCGCAGTACCGCGAGCGGCGCGAAGTCGATGGTGAACAGGCGCGCGAGCGTGTCGGTCGAGCCGATCGTCAGGCGCCGGTCGAGCGTGCGGCGCTGCGCGAAAGTGGCGAGCGCGAGCGGTGTCGGGCCCTCGACCGACAGCGCATCGGCGAGCGCGTGCGCGTCTCGCAGACCCAGGTTGAGGCCCTGGCCCGCCACCGGATGCAAGGTCTGCGCCGCATTGCCGATCGCCACGATGTGGCCGTTCACGAGCGTGTCGATCGTGTTGAGACCGAGCGGAAACGACGCCCGGCCCTTGATGTGCGTAAAGCGGCCCATGCGGTCGCCGAAAGCGGCATCGAGTTCGCGCAGGAACGCTTCGTCGGAGAGCTGCGCGCGGCGCGCGGCTTCGTCGGGCGCGCAGCACCAGACGAGCGCGTAGTCGGCGCCGCGCACGCCGCCCATCGGCAGCAGCGCGATCGGGCCTTGCGACGTGAAGCGCTCCCATGCGACGTGCGGCTGCGGTGCGGACACGGTGACCGTGCCGACCAGCGCGGTCTGGCCGTAGTCGCGCGAGGCGGCGGCGTTTTTACCGATGCTGCGTGCGCCGGCGGCTTCGTCCGTCGCGCGACTCGGGTTTTTCGTGTGCTTCTGGTCGCCGAACAGGCCGCCCTCGGCGTTCACCAGAATCCGCGTGCGCAACTGACGCGCGACGCCCGCGGTTTCGATCGGCAGCGTGACGCCGTCGAGCTCCTGAACCGGCGCACCGGCCGACGTCGAGCGGAACCAGTGGACCGGCGTCGCGTGCACGGCGTCGGCGAGGCCATGCACGATCGAGCCGTAACGCAGCACGTAGCCGAGCGCGGGCAGGCCGTGCTCGCGATGATCGATCAGCGTGCGGCCGAAATGACCGCGCTGCGACACGTGGATGCGCTCGATCGCGGTGGCGTCGGCCGGCCAGCGCAGCGGCTCGAGGATCATCCGGCTGCCGTGCGAGACCGCGATCGCGCGCGGATCGGCGATCGAATCTTCCGGTTCGCGCGCGTCGACGAGCGCGATCTTCATCTCGCGCGTCACGCTGCGGCGCGCGAGCCAGCCGGCGAGCGCGAGGCCGACCGGCCCGGCGCCGACGATCGTCACATCGAAATCGAACCCCTGCTGGTGGGAGGCGGGCCTCAGGATCACCGCCGATGGAGATGCTTCGTTCATCGCCGATCAGGTCCTCTGTTGATGAACCGCTCGTGCTTCCTGCATCAGCGCCTCGATCTCGTCGGCGGCGACCGGGACGTCGCGCGTAATCAGCTCACAGCCGGTCGGCGTGACGATCGCGTCGTCCTCGATGCGGATGCCGATGTTCCAGTAGCGCTCGGGCACACCCTCGGCCGGGCGCACATACAAGCCCGGCTCGATCGTCAGCGTCATCGACGCGCGCAGCGTGCGCCACGGTAGCGCGCCCGCTTCGTCGCGCGGCGCGCCGCGCTCGCGGTAGTCGCCGCAGTCGTGCACGTCCATGCCGAGCCAGTGGCCGGTGCGGTGCATGTAGAACGGCGCGTAGGCACGCTCGGCGATCACGTCGTCGACCGACGCGAACTTCGCGCGCGGCACGATGCCGGTGTCCAGCAGCCCCTGCGACAGCACGCGCAGCGCGGCCTGGTGCGGATCGTCGAAGCTCGCGCCGGCGTGCGTCGCATCGACGGCGGCCCGCTGCGCGGCCAGCACGATGTCGTACAGCTCGCGCTGCGCGGGCGTGAAACGGCCGCTCGCCGGGAACGTGCGCGTGATGTCGGACGCATAGCCGTCGAGTTCGCAGGCCGCATCGATCAGGATCAGATCGCCGTCGCGCGCGATTGCGTTGCCGGCGGGGTAGTGCAGCACGCACGCGTTCGCGCCGGCCGCGACGATCGACGCATAGGCCGGCGCCTGCGCGCCGAACTTGCGGAACGTATAGAGCAGTTCGGCCTCGAGTTCGTACTCGCGGATGCCGGGGCGGCACACCGCCATCGCGCGACGATGCGCGGCCGCCGAAATCTGCCCGGCGCGGCGCATGATCGCGAGCTCGTGGTCGTCCTTGACGAGCCGCATCTCGTCGAGCAACGGCAGCAGGTCGCGCGCGGCCGTGGGTGCGACGGTGCCGCTGCGGCTTTGCGCGCGCACCGCGTCGAGCCAGCCGCGCACCTGCTCATCCAGATGTGCCGAGCTGCCGAACGCGTAGTGCAGCGCCGGCTTGTCGGCGATGATGCGCGGCAACTGCGTGTCGAGTTCGCCGATCGGGAACGCGGCGTCGAGCCCGAACGCTTCGCGCGCACCGTCGGGGCCGAAGCGGAAGCCTTCCCACGTCTCGCGCTCGACGTTTTTCTCGCGGCAGAACAGCACCGACGCGGGCGCGCCGGGCGCGGCGCTGGCGTCGAGTACCAGCAGCGCTTCGGGCTCGGTGAAGCCGGTCAGATAATAGAAGTAGCTGTCGTGGCGGTACGGATAGTCAGTATCGCGGTTGCGCAGCGCTTCCGGCGAGGTCGGGACGATGGCGACGCCGCCGCCCGCGGCGCGCAGCGCGGCGAGAACGCGCTCGCGGCGCGTGCGGTAGACGTCGATGGCGATGGTGGGTTCGGTCGGCTGGTTCATCGTGCGATTGTAGCGCCGCGTGTCTCCTGGCCCCATTCTCCGCGCGCGACATCGACTCGCTTTGTGCGGATTCCGACGGCGCGGCGGTCGCCGTCATGTTGCAATCCGTCCACAGCGGCTCGGCGGGCAGTTCGCGAAGATGCCGCCAGCACGTTCGCGAAAGGCTTAGACCACTTATACTTTCGCCGGATTCAGAAAAAGGCAGAAGGTCATGATGAAACTCATCGGTTCGCTCGGCAGCCCGTACGTGCGTAAAGCGCGCATCGTGCTCGCCGACAAGAAGATCGACTACGAACTGGTGCCCGAGAACGTCTGGGCGCCGGATACCCGGATTCACACCTTCAACCCGCTCGGCAAGGTGCCGTGCCTAGTGATGGAAGACGGCGAGGCCGTGTTCGATTCGCGGGTGATCTGCGAATACGTCGATACGCTGTCGCCGGTGGGCAAGCTGATTCCGCCGTCGGGGCGCGAGCGCATCGAAGTGCGCTGCTGGGAGGCGCTAGCCGACGGCGTGCTCGACGCGGCCGTGCTGATCCGCCTCGAAAGCACGCAGCGCGCGCCCGAACAGCGCGTGGACGCGTGGGTCGCGCGGCAGCAGCGCAAGATCGACGAAGCGCTGATCGCGATGTCGCAGGGACTCGGCAGCAAGCCGTGGTGCGCGAGCAATCACTACACGCTGGCCGACATCGCGATGGGCTGTGCGCTCGGCTATCTGGACTTCCGTATGCCGGAACTGAACTGGCGCGAATCGCATCCGAACCTGGACAAGCACTTCCAGAAGCTGTCGCAGCGGCAGTCGTTCATCGATACCGCGCCGAAGGATTGATGAAGCTCGAATGAGCATAAAAAAATGCGCCTGCATGTCAGGCGCATTTTTTTATGCGGGTGGTGTTCGTTTGACGTCGGGGCCGGCGTTACCGCTTGCCGTTGCGTCGCCGCGCGATCCCCGGTCCGAACGCGAAACCGATCGCGAGCAGCAGCACCGACACCGCGAGCACCGTGTTGTTGCCGCTCATCACGTAAGGCGTGTTGCCGGCGGTGCCTTGCACGTTGACGTCGAGCGAGCCGACCGTGTATGGCGTCAGGCGCCCGATCACGCGGCCGTTCGCGTCGATCGCGGCGGTCATGCCGGTGTTGGTTGCGCGCAGCATCGGCCGGCCGGTTTCGAGCGAGCGCATGCGCGCGATCTGCAGATGCTGGTCGAGCGCGATGGTGTCGCCGAACCAGGCCAGGTTGGTCGAGTTGATCAGCACGCCGGCGGGCGTCGCGTTCTCGCGCAGCGTGCGCGCGATTTCCTCGCCGAAGATGTCCTCGTAGCAGATGTTCACCGCGACCGGCTGGTTATGCACCATGAACGGCTTTTGCACCGGCGGGCCGCGGAAGAAGTCGCCGAGCGGAATGTTCATCAGGTTCACGAACCAGCGGAAGCCCCACGGCACGAATTCGCCGAACGGCACCAGATGGTGCTTGTCGTAGCGATAAATCTCGTGCGAGCCGGGCGTCACGACGAACAGACTGTTGGTGTAGTCGACCACCCGGCCATCCGGCGTGATGGTGCCGCCGATCGCGCCGAACAGCAGCGCGCTGCCGGTCGAATCCGAGAACTGGCGGATCGCGGCTGCGAAGTTCGGCGGAAGCTGCTGCGCGAGCACTGGAATCGAGGTTTCCGGCGTGACGATCAGATCTGCCGGCTTCGACGTGATCATCTGTTGATACTCATCGACCGCCGCGCGCAAGCCGGCTTCCTCAAATTTCATCTCCTGCTTCACGTTGCCTTGCAGTAGCCGCACCGTCAGCGGCGCGTTGGCGGGTGTCGTCCACTGCACGAGCGGCAGCAGCAGGCCGACCACGAGCAGCGCGAGGGCGACGCAGGCTGGCACCGCGATGGCGGCGACGCGCGTGCCGCGGCCTCGCGCGGCGCGGCTGTCGACGTCACCAGCGGCGGCGGCATCCGGCTCGCGCGATTCATTGGCAGACCCGGGGCGCCACGACGGCAGCAGCGCAAGCAACGCCTGCACAATCAATGCGGCCGTCAGCGCGACCATCCAGCCGACGCCATACACGCCGACCACCGGTGCAAACCCCGCCAACGGACCGTCGACTTGCGCATAACCGGTGGCGAGCCACGGAAAGCCGGTGAACACCGTGCCGCGCAGCCATTCGCCGATCGCCCACGCGCTGGCAAAAGCGAGTGCACCGTGCCAGGTCGGCGAGAATGGCGCGCGCTCGTCGGCCGCGCCGTTGCGCGCGTGGCCCGCGCAGAACGACCATATCCCCGCGGCGAGCGCCGGATAGAGGGCGAGATACAGCGAGAACAGCACGAGCGCCGTGCCCGCGAGTGGCGCCGGCATGCCGCCGTAGTAGTGCATGCTCACATACAGCCACCAGACCCCGCTCACGAAGTTGCCGAAGCCGAACGCGCCGCCCGTCAGCGCGGCGCTTTTCCAGCCGGTGCTGCGCGTGAGCCACGCGAAGAAGAACACGAAGATCGCGAGTTGCAGCCAGCCGCCATGCGGCGTCGGCGCGAACGACAGCGTATTGGCCGCGCCCGCGGCCAGTGCGACGAGGTAGTGCCAGCGCGGCAGCGCGCGGCTGCGCGTGACGTCGTCGGTGGGAGCGGGGGCGGCAGCGCTCACGCCGCGGTGCGAGTCGGAAGTGATCGGGTCGGCCATTGTTGCGCGGTCGGCGTCGGAAGTTGGAAGGGTAAATCAGTAGGAAAACGCGTAGACAACATGCGCCTGCAATAACAGCGCGCGGGCGCTCGGGCCGTGCATCGGCCCGAGCCGCCGGCTCAGGTCTGCACGTGCTGCGACTCGCGTTCACGCTGGCCCGCAAGCGGGTCGCGGCGCACCAGCAGCATGTGGATCTGGCGGGCGTCGCCGCGCAGGATCTCGAAGATCAGATCGTCGAGGCGGACCTTCTCGCCGCGATGCGGCACCCGGCCGAAGTGATGCGTGACCAGCCCGCCGATCGTGTCGACTTCTTCGTCTGAATAATGCGTGCCGAAGGTGTCGTTGAACTGCTCGATCTCGGTCAGCGCGCGCACGCGGAAGCGTCCGTCCGGCGACGCGATGATGTTGCCGCTTTCCTCGTCGAAATCGTATTCGTCCTCGATGTCGCCGACGATCTGCTCCAGCACGTCTTCGATCGTGATCAGGCCCGCGACGCCGCCGTATTCGTCGACGACCACCGCGAGGTGGTTACGGTTCACGCGAAAGTCGTGCAGCAGCACGTTCAGCCGCTTCGACTCGGGGATGAACACGGCCGGGCGCAGCATGCCGCGCACGTCGAATTCCTCTTCGGCGTAGTAGCGCAGCAGATCTTTCGCGAGCAGCACGCCGATGATGTTGTCGCGATTGCCCTCATAGACCGGATAGCGCGAATGCGCTTTCTCCAGTACATAGGGGATGAATTCGGCGGGATTGTCCGCGATATTGATCGCGTCCATTTGCGCGCGCGGCACCATGATGTCGCGTGCGCTCAATTCCGAAACCTGGAACACGCCTTCGATCATCGACAGCGAGTCGGCGTCGATCAGGTTGCGCTCGTGCGCGTCCTGCAGAATTTCCAGAAGTTCGGCCCGTGAGTCGGGTTCGGGCGAGATGAAGTCGGTCAGGCGTTCGAGCAGCGAGCGCTTTTCCTGCGGTTTGTCGAGATGGCGTCCGGTATGGCGTCGACTGGGATACGTGTCGTTCATGGTAGTGCGCCCGGCGAGACTGAGCGCGCTGTTACAGAGCGTTAAGGATACACCAGGCACATGGCGGAACCGTGTCCGGCCGGGCCTGGCGATGAGTGAAGCCAAGGTGAAACGGACGCGCCGCGAAGGCGGAGCGTGGAATCATCCTAACCGATTACGCGGGCAAAAGCGCTCGCCGGCAAAAAAGTCGCGGGTGGGGTTTTCGCCGAGATGACGAAATTACACGGCCGGCTTGCAGCGCGCGAGCAGCGCTTCGAGCGCGCGGTCCGGCATCCCGCTTTCGCGCAGCGCATGCACGGTGCGGCTCACGTAATCGAAAGTCGTGCCGTAGCGGCCGCTCGCGCAGCCCAGCACGGTCTGGATGATGTCGTCGCGCAGCTTGCCGGTGTAGCTCGGCACGTCGCGGCGCATCACGAAGGCGAGCGCGTCGACGCGCCGGCCGTCCGCGAGTACGCATGGCAGCCACGCGGGACGGTACGAGCCCATCGGCATTTCGCGGCGCCACAGTGCTTCGAGGTGCGGCATCGAGCCATCGGCCGCGAGCCGGAACGCCATGCCGGTGCACGAGCCGCCGCGATCGAGTGCGAGCACGAGGCCGGGCTGCTCGGGCGTGCCGCGATTCACCCGTGACCACAGATAGAGGCCGCGGTGATAGCCGTGCACCTTCGAGCGCATCGCTTCGACGGTGGGCAGGCCCGGGTTCCAGATCAGCGAGCCATAGCCGAACAGCCACAGGTCGCTCTGGCGGTCCCAGCCTCGCAACGTGCATTCGAGCGACGCGCGCAGTTCGTCGTCCGTCAGAAGCCGCGAGTCGCCGAGCACCGGCGGGTAGTCCGGACAGCGCACGGGGATCTCGGCTTCGGGGGACGGAGTGCTCACGGTGGATTCGGTTGGAGGAGGGGCGGGGACGTCTATTGATAAGGGTCCGGAAAGCCGAGCCGGGCGAGGATTTCGGTTTCGATCGCTTCCATTTCCTCGGCTTCTTCTTCGATTTCGTGGTCGTAGCCCTGTGCATGCAGCGTGCCGTGCACGAGCAGGTGCGCGTAATGCGCGGCGAGCGGTTTGCCCTGCTCGGCGGCTTCCTTCTCGACCACCGGGCAGCACAGAATCAGATCGCCCGTCACCGGGTCGTCTTCCGATTCGGCATAGGCGAAGGTCAGTACGTTGGTCGCGTAATCCTTGCCGCGATAGGTGCGGTTCAGCGTGCGGCCTTCTTCGGCGTCGACGAAGCGAACCGTCAGTTCGCCGTCCGCGAACAGCGCCGCCTTGATCCAGCCTGCCACCGTCGCGCGCGGCAGCAACGCCTTGTGTTCCGGCCAGGCTTTGGCCGCGGGGAATTGCAGGCTCAGTGTTAGTTTTGGGGTGCGGCTCATGCGGATTCTATGCGGGGCGTTCGTGGCTCGGTCGTTTTTTGCGGCGTGGTGGCGAGGCCACGCGGGCCTCGCGCTGCGAAGCGCATCGCTTTAGCGCGGATCGGCCGCGGCGGTCGACTTCTGCGCATGCGCATCGTACGCCTCCACAATTCGCGCGACCAGCGGATGGCGCACCACGTCCGCACTCGTGAAGCGCGTGAGCGCGATGCCGCGCACGTTCCCGAGCACCTGCTGCGCTTCGATCAGCCCGCTCTTCTGGCCGCGCGGCAGGTCGACCTGGGTCGTGTCGCCGGTGACGACCGCCTTCGAGCCGAAGCCGATCCGCGTGAGGAACATCTTCATCTGCTCGGGCGTGGTGTTCTGCGCCTCGTCGAGGATGATGAACGCGTGATTCAGCGTGCGGCCGCGCATGTACGCGAGCGGCGCGATTTCGATCATCTGCCGCTCGAACATCTTCGCGGTTTTGTCGAAGCCGAGCAGGTCGTACAGCGCGTCGTACAGCGGACGCAGATACGGATCGACCTTCTGCGCGAGATCGCCCGGCAAAAAGCCGAGCCGCTCGCCCGCTTCGACGGCCGGGCGCGTCAGCACGATGCGCTTGACCTGGTCACGCTCGAGCGCGTCGACCGCGCAGGCCACCGCGAGGTAGGTCTTGCCGGTGCCGGCCGGGCCGACGCCGAAGGTGACGTCGTGCGACACGATCTGCTTCAGGTAATCGCGCTGCGCCGGCGTGCGGCCGCGCAGATCCGCGCGCCGTGTGTACAGCTTCGGGCCGTATTCCTCGAAGTCGTCTTCGCTCGCATTCGCATCGGCGGGCTGGTCGAACGGATGATCGGGGTTGCCCGCGAAGCGCGCGTCGCCGTCGCCATTGCCATTCGAACGATGGCGCGCCGGATGGCGCACTTCGACGAGCGCGAGCTGGATGTCGTCGACCGACAAGGGCTCGCGTGCGCTGTTGTAGAAGTTTTCGAGCGCGGTGAGCGCGAGTTTCGCGCCGCGCCCGCGGATCGTGATGCGGTGGCCACGGCGCTGCAGGGTCACGTCGAGCGCCTGCTCGATCTGCCGCAGATTTTCGTCGAGCGGTCCGCAGAGGTTGGCAAGCCGCGCGTTGTCTTCGCGCGGCGCGGTGAATTCCAGATGCTGCTGAGTGGTCTTCAAGGCGGTGAGTCGATCCTGTCGGTTGCGATACTCAGAATGTCGGTCAGTGCGCTCAGTGTGCTCAGTGCGTGACGGCGGCGCTGTCGTCGTGAACCATCACGAGTTCGCCGCGCAGCGAGTGCGGGTACGCGTGCACGATCTTCACGTCGACCATCTGGCCGATCAGCCGTGCATGCGACGCGACCGGCGCCGGGAAATTGACGACGCGGTTGTTCTCGGTGCGGCCCGCGAGCTCGTTCGGGTCCTTGCGCGCCGGGCGCTCGACCAGAATGCGCTCGACCTTGCCGACCATCGCGTCGCTGATGCGCTGCACGTTCTCTTCGATCGTGGCCTGCAGATGCTGCAGGCGTTTGAGCTTCACCTCGCGCGGCGTGTCGTCGTGCAGGTTCGCGGCCGGCGTACCGGGGCGCGGGCTGTAGATGAACGAGAAGCTCGTGTCGTACTTCATCTCTTCGACGAGCGCCATCATCTTCGCAAAGTCTTCCTCGGTCTCGCCGGGGAAGCCGACGATCATGTCCGTCGATAGCGACAGATCAGGGCGGATCGCGCGCAGCTTGCGGATCACGGACTTGTACTCGAGCACGGTGTAGCCGCGCTTCATCGCCATCAGGATGCGGTCGGAGCCGTGCTGTACCGGCAGATGCAGGTGGCTGACGAGTTTCGGCACCTTCGCGTAGGTATCGATCAGGCGCTGCGTGAATTCCTTCGGATGCGACGTCGTGTAGCGAATCCGTTCGATGCCGGGGATGTCCGCGACGTATTCGATCAGCGTCGCAAAGTCGGCGATCTCGGTCGAGCCCACGGTCAGCGCGCCGCCGAATTTTCCACGATAAGCGTTCACGTTCTGGCCGAGCAGCGTGACTTCGCGCACGCCCTGGTCGGCGAGACCGGCGATTTCGGTCAACACGTCGTCGAGCGGACGCGACACTTCCTCGCCGCGCGTGTACGGCACCACGCAGTAGCTGCAGTACTTGCTGCAGCCTTCCATGATCGACACGAACGCGCTCGGACCTTCGACGCGCGCCGGCGGCAGATGATCGAACTTCTCGATTTCGGGAAACGAAATATCGACCTGCGCGCGGCCGCTCGCGCGGCGCTCGTCGATCATTTGCGGCAGGCGGTGCAGCGTTTGCGGACCGAACACGATATCGACGTACGGCGCGCGCGCCACGATCGATGCGCCTTCCTGGCTAGCGAGGCAGCCACCCACGCCAATGATCAGATTCGGATTCGCGTCCTTCAGCTCGCGCACGCGGCCGAGGTCGGAGAAGACTTTTTCTTGCGCTTTTTCGCGCACCGAGCAGGTATTGAACAGGATCACGTCGGCATCTTCCGGCGTGTCTGTCTTGACGAGTCCTTCAGCGGCACCGAGCACGTCGACCATCTTGTCGGAGTCGTACTCGTTCATCTGGCAGCCAAAGGTCTTTACATAAACTTTCTTGGTCATTGAATTTCGCCGGTCGCAGTGGTTAACCTGGGGGCGTCGTAAAAAGGTGAAGGAGGCCGCGGCGCGGGGCAGCGCGGCGCGTGATGGCCGGCTTGCTCGCGTCTTCGCAGCGTAACTGCATATTATAGCCCTTCACGCTGCGGGGGTTTTGGCGCTCACTGGGCGCTCACTGGCCGGTCCGGCGGCAGTCCCAACAGGCGTTCCAGTTCATCCGACACCTGCGCGAAGCGCTCGGCGAGGAAATCGAGCAGCACGCGTACGCGCGGCGCCATGAAGCGGTTGCGGTGATACAGCGCGTGCAGCGGCGCGTCCGGGTAGCGCCACTCCGGCAGCAGGATCTTCAGGCGGCCGGCGCGCAGGTCCGCTTCCACGTCCCACATCGATTTGATCGCAATGCCGTAGCCGCGCAACGCCCATTCGCGCGCGACCGCGCCGTCATTGGTTTCGCGCGCCGCTTCGAACGGCACGCTGTAGTGCTGCACCTCGTCGCCGCGCGTGAAGCGCCATTCGCTGGCCGGCCCCGATGTGGTACCGAGCACGATGCAATCGAAATTGGCGAGGTCGAGCGGGTTTTTCGGCTCGCCGCGACGCCCGATGTATTCCGGCGATGCACACAGCACGCGCCGGTTCGGCGCGAGCCGGCGCGCAACCAGCGAGCTGTCCTGCGGCACGCCGAAGCGGATCGCCAGATCGATGTCTTCCTGCACGAGATTGGCCAGCGCATCGGACAGCGTCAACGCGAACGTCACGTCCGGGTACAGCGCGTTGAATTCATCGAGCCAGTGCATCAGCAGATTGCGGCCGAAGTCCGAAGTCGCCGACACCCGCACCTTGCCGCGCACGACGCCCTGGCCCGCTTGCAGCGCGGCTTCGGCGTCGTCGAGCGATTGCAGCGCCTGGCGGCAGCAGTTCAGGTAGAGGCGGCCTTCGTCGGTGAGCCGAAGTTGCCGGGTGGTGCGCTCGAACAGGCGCGCTTTGAGCCTCGCTTCCAGTTTCGCGAGCCGCGCGCTCGCCGCGGCGGGCGTCAGACCCATCTTGCGGCCCGCCGCCGAGAGGCTGCCTTGCTGCGCCGCTTCGACGAAGAGGCGGATGTCGCCGAGGTTATCCATCGCTGGCTTTCAAGCGGAATTTGAAAATGCTTCAAATGCTACGCCAATTATCAAATCGGGGCGGCGCCGCGACAATGCAGCCGTCGAAACTCCGCTGCTGTCTTAGCCATGCAACTCGATCACGCGACCATCGTCACCGCCGAGCTCGATTCGGCCCGACGTTTCTTCGTCGATATCGCCGGGCTTACCGACGGCGCGCGCCCGTCGTTTTCCGTCGACGGCTACTGGCTGTACGCAAGCGGCCGCCCGCTCGTGCATCTGATCGGCGCGCCGGCTTCCGGCGCGGTGGGCCGCATCACGCCGCGCGTCGATCACATCGCCTTTCGGCTCGATAGCGCGGGCGAATGGCAAGCGTTGCTCGAGCGGCTCGACGCGCACTACATCGGCTATCAGACCGCGCAGGTGCCGGCGAGCGCCGCGCAACCGGCGGAGCGGCAGTTGTTCGTCGCGCTCGCGCCGGGCGTCGTCATCGAATTCGTCACAGCTGCGCGCCAGACCATCCAGCCCGAGTCCTGATCCAACCTCATTCCCGGAGCAGAAAAATGCCCATTCCATTACTCGCGCTCGCGATTAGCGCATTCGCGATCGGTACGACCGAATTCGTCATCATGGGCCTGTTGCCCGAGGTTGCGCGCGATCTGGCCGTGTCGATTCCGTCCGCGGGCCTGCTCGTCAGCGGCTATGCGCTTGGCGTCGCGGTCGGCGCGCCACTGCTCGCGGTGATCACGAGCAGGATGTCGCGCAAATTCGCGCTGCAACTGCTGATGGGTGTGTTCGTCGTCGGCAATGTGCTGTGCGCGCTGGCGCCGAGCTATTCGGTGCTGATGATCGCGCGCGTCGTGACCTCGTTCGCGCACGGCTCGTTCTTCGGCATCGGTGCGGTGGTCGCCGCCTCGCTCGTGCCGGCCGACAAGCGCGCGAGCGCGATCGCGCTGATGTTCACGGGCCTGACGCTCGCCAACGTGCTCGGCGTGCCGTTCGGCACCTTCATCGGCCAGCAGTTCAGCTGGCGCGCGGCGTTCTGGATCGTCAGCGGTTTCGGCGTGCTGTCGCTCGCGGGCATCAGCGCGCTGGTGCCGAACCGCCACGACACCGGGCCGGCCGGCCTCGGCCACGAAGTGCGCGTGCTGAAAGACCCGCAAGTGTGGACCGCGCTCGCAATGACGGTGCTCGGCTTCGGCGGCGTGTTCGTCGTGTTCACGTATATCGCGCCGATCCTCGAGCAGGTGAGCGGCTTCTCGCCGCGTGGCGTGACGCTGATCCTCGTGCTGTTCGGCGTGGGCCTGACGGTCGGCAACATGGTCGGCGGCAAGCTCGCCGACCGTGCGCTGATGCCGTCGCTGATGGGCATCCTCGCCGCGCTCGCAGTCGTGATGGCGCTCTTCGCGCGCACCAGCCATTCGCCGCTGGCCGCCGCGGTCACGGTATTCGTGTGGGGCATCGCGGCGTTTGCGACGGTACCGCCGCTGCAGATGCGCGTGGTCGAGAAGGCGGCCGCCGCGCCGAATCTCGCGTCGACGCTGAACATCGGTGCGTTCAATGTCGGTAATGCGGCGGGTGCGTGGCTCGGCGGTCTCGTGATCAATCACGGTCACGCGCTCGATACCTTGCCTTGGGTCGCGGCCGCGGTCAGCGTCGCCGCGCTGCTGCTTACATGGTTCGCGGCGCGCATGGATGCGCCGGCGCGCGCGCTCGCGCAAAGCACGTAAGTCGTCAGTTGCTTGCCTCTGCGATGCTGATAACAGTGTGAAGATAACTTCGTTGGGCGCGGCGAAAGCCGATGCTATCTTGCCTCCACTTACTGCTCTTGCGCCGCCGGGCGGCGCTCTGGAGGCCAATATGCATTCCCCGCTCGCGCTGGTCCGCGATCCTTCGGCCGATGCCGATACCAACGCCGCGCCGCGCTCCGCCGAACCCTTCGATGCGCTCGAACAGCTGGTCGGCGTGAATCTGGCGCGGCTGCGCGCCGAACGGCAGCTTTCGCTCGATGCGCTGGCGCGCGCGTCCGGCGTATCGCGCGCGATGCTCGCGCAGATCGAGTCGGCGCGCAGCGTGCCGTCGATCAAGGTGCTGTGCAAGGTGGCGGCGGCGCTGAAGGTGTCGGTGGCGGCGTTCCTGCGGCGTCACGCGACCAACGGCTTCGAGCATCTGCCGGCCGAGCGTTCGGCCCGCGTGGTCAGCGCGAACGGGCGCTACTCGGTGCGCCCGCTGTATCCCGACGACGAGTCGATCGCTGCCGAGTTTCACGAACTGCGGATCGCGCCGCTGCATACGGAGGCGGGCATTCGCCGCGCGCCGGGCACGACGGTGAATCTGGTGGTCAGCGACGGCACGCTCGAAGTCAGCGTGCACGACCAGCGCCAGCTGCTCGCGACCGGCGACGCGATCGTGTTCGACGCCGACCAGCCGCACAGCCTGCGCAATCCCGGCGACACCGAGGCACGCGCGTTTCGCGTGACGCTGCGGGCTGAGACGCCGCCGCGCTGGGAAGTGCGGGCCGCGAGCGCCGCACGCGATGAAGCTGCGCGCGAAGGCGTACCGGGTTGAGGAGCGACGGCGTTCGAGGTTCTGGCGTAGTTCAGGGCGTCGATGCAGGGCCAACGCCGTCAGTAGGGTCTTTATTCGTCGCGCTGCAGCGCTCGCGCGACTGTTGTATGCTTCGCCGGCCGGTCAAACCGGCAATCAGTGCGTCTTCAGGGCGGGGTGCAATTCCCCACCGGCGGTAGGCCGGCAGCGCGACAGCGTGAGCCGGCAAGCCCGCGAGCGCCCGCATCGAGTGGTCTACGCAGTAGCGCAGACCGCGGCGGGGTCAGCAGATCTGGTCAGAAGCCAGAGCCGACGGTCATAGTCCGGATGGAAGAAGATGTGCAGATAGTCATGTGCGTTCCGCGATGCCGCCCGTAGCCTGGGCGGCCGATCATCGTCCGCTTTCGTGCGGCGTGCCAGGCGGCAGCGTGTCAGTCTGTTTGCAATGCCCTGAAACGTTTCTCGCCCAACTTTTGCGATGAGCGTTTCAACATGTCCTTTGCTACTTTTCCCGCTCCGTCGACGATCGCAGACGATGCCTTCGCCGATCTCCCTCTGCTTGCCACCGAAGCCGTTCCGCCGCGTATCGCCGTCGCCTTGCAGGCGCTGCGCGACGGTCGCGCCGTGGTGCTGCAGGACGACCACGACCGCGAGAACGAAGCCGATCTGATCGTCGCGGCCGAGCGCCTGTCGGTCGAAACGATGGCGCTGCTGATCCGTGAATGCAGCGGCATCGTGTGTCTGTGCCTGCCCGACGACAAGATCCGCGCGCTCGAACTGCCGCCGATGGCCGTCAACAACGAAAGCCGTCACGGCACCGCGTTCACGGTGTCGATCGAAGCGCGTGAAGGCGTCAGCACCGGCGTGTCCGCGCAGGATCGCGTGACCACGATCCGCGCGGCGATCGCCGATACGGCCAAGCCCGCCGACATCGTGCGCCCGGGCCACGTGTTCCCGCTGCGCGCGATGCCCGGCGGCGTGCTGGCGCGGCGCGGCCACACCGAAGGCACCGTCGATCTCGCGATCCTCGCGGGCCTAAAGCCGGCCGGCGTGCTGTGCGAACTGATGAACGCCGATGGCACGATGACGCGCGGCGCGGACGTCGAGCGCTTTGCCGCGCAACACGATCTGCCGATGCTGACGATCGCCGAGCTGGTCGAGTTTCGCGAGACGCTCGCGCAGGTGCGCGAGGGTGCGTTGGCCGAGGCTTGACGGGCCATCATCCGTCGAGCGGCACGCGGTGCCATCATGCAAAAAGCCGGTTCTTCGCACGAGGAACCGGCTTTTTTATCGGCGTTGCGCGAAGCCGCTACGACTGCACGTCGCCGAACTCGCCGCGCACGCCCGCGTCGATCAGCGCCGGCAGTTCATCCATGTGCTTGATGATTCGCGTGATGCCCATCGCGCGCAGCGCATCCGCATAGCCGTCCGGAATATGGCTCGCGCCGACGAAGGCGATCGTCTTCATGCCGGCCGCGCGGGCCGCGTTCAGGCCCGAGACGCTGTCCTCGACGACGAGGCAGCGCGCCGGTTCGACGCCGAGCGAGGTGGCCGCGAACAGATAGACATCGGGATAGGGTTTCGGCCGCGCGACCTGCTCGGCGCTGAACACGCGCTCGCCGAAAATCTGCTGCAGACCCGCACGCCGCACCGATGCGCTGACGCGCGTCATGCGGCTGTTCGACACGACGGCGGCCGGCAGTGTGACGCGTTGGAGCGCGTCGCGCACACCGTGGATCGGACCGAGCGACGCGGCAAGCGCGAGCTCGACGTTGTGCTCGATCGTATCGAGGAAGTTCGCGGGCAGCGTGATGTCGAACTGCTTTTCGAGGCCGGCGAGAAAGCGCGAAGTTTGCTGGCCGAACGCGGTTTTGATGACAGGGGCGAAATCGATGCCGGGGAAGGTGGCCGTCAGCGTGTCGAACATCACGCGATCGGCGATGACTTCACTGTCGACGAGCACGCCGTCGCAGTCACAGATGAGGTGGTCGATCATGCTTGAAAAACGATAAGCGCAACGCGCGCGGGCGGCGGGTTGCAAGCCCGCTCGTCGGGGTGAAAAGCGTCATCATACGTGCTTTCTGACCACGTTCTTTCGATGTTCTGCCGCCCGCAGACTTATGGCCTTATGGTGTATCGGCCCAGGCCTTCGCCGCGCGGATCGCGCGCTGCCAGCCATCGAGGCAGGTCCTGACCTCCGCGTGCGGCAGCGCTGGCGTGAAGCGATGCTCGAGCTTCCACTGGCTTTTCAACTCGTCGATGTCCTTCCAGTAGCCGACCGCGAGACCGGCCAGATAGGCCGCGCCGAGCGCGGTCGTCTCCGACACCTGGGGGCGCACCGTGTCGACGCCGAGGATGTCGGCCTGGAACTGCATCAGCAGATTGTTCGCGCAGGCGCCGCCATCGACGCGCAGCTCGCCGATGCGAATGCCCGAGTCGGCTTCCATCGCCTTCAGCACGTCGAGCGATTGATACGCGATCGAATCGAGCGCCGCACGCGCGATATGCGCGGAGGTCGTGCCGCGCGTGACGCCGAACAGCGTGCCGCGGGCGCGTGCGTTCCAGTGCGGCGCGCCGAGGCCGGCGAACGCCGGCACCAGATACACGCCGTCGCAATGCCGCACGCTGCGCGCGAGCGTTTCGATTTCGGCCGCGTTCTTGATGATGCCGAGGCCGTCGCGCAGCCACTGCACCACCGCGCCGGCGATGAAGATGCTGCCTTCGAGCGCGTAGTCGATACGATCGCCGATCTGCCAGGCGATCGTCGTCACCAGATTGTTCTTCGATTCGATCGGTTTGGCGCCTGTGTTCATCACGAGGAAGCAGCCGGTGCCGTAGGTGTTCTTGACCATGCCGGACTCGGTGCACATCTGGCCGAACAATGCAGCGTGCTGATCGCCGGCGATGCCCGCGAGCGGAATCTTCGAGGCGAACACGGTGGTCACCGTCGGTCCGTACACCTCCGACGACGGCCGCACTTCCGGCAGCATGCTGCGCGGAATATCGAGCGCGGCGAGCAGTTCGTCGTCCCACTTCAGCGTGTGGATGTTGAACAGCATCGTGCGCGACGCGTTGGTTACGTCGGTGATGTGCAACGCGCCCTTCGTGAAATTCCACATGAGCCAGCTGTCGACGGTGCCGAACGCGAGCCGGCCCTGACGCGCTTTTTCGCGCGCGCCTTCCACGTTGTCGAGAATCCAGCGGATTTTGGTCGCCGAGAAATACGAGTCGATCGGCAGACCGGTCTTCGCGCGCACGCTCGCTTCGAGACCTTGCGCTTTCAGTTCGTCGCAGAAGTCGGCGGTGCGGCGGTCCTGCCAGACGATCGCGTTGTAGATCGGATGGCCGGTTTCGCGATCCCACACGATCGTGGTTTCGCGCTGGTTCGTGATGCCGATCGCCGCGATCGACGGGCCGTTCATGCCGGCTCGCGTGACCGCCTCGGCGGCGACGCCGGCCTGGCTCGACCAGATTTCCTGCGGATTGTGCTCGACCCAGCCCGGCTGCGGGTAGATCTGCTGGAATTCCTTTTGCGCGGTCGACACGACGTTGCCGCGCCGGTCGAACAGCATCGCGCGCGAGCTCGTTGTGCCTTGGTCAAGCGCGAGGACGTACTGATCCTGCATTGTCTCTTCTCCATGCATGTTACGGATCGCCGGATCGTTTGGCCGGCGATGCGGGCGGCGTGTTGTTGTGAGCGGGCCGCCATAGTGTGAGGGCGCGTGCCGGCGTCGTCCAGCCGGAGCAGCGGTGGGTGGCCGGCTCTGCTCGCGGGGTGGCGTCTGCCGCGTCGCCTAAGCGCTCTGCGGGGCCGGTTCGTGCGCGAACCACGCGTCGATGTCGCGCGTGACCTGCTCGAGCGTGCCCGGCTCGACATGCAGGCCGAGCTTCGAGCGCCGCCACAGCACGTCCTGCGCGGTACGCGCCCACTCCGTATCGCGCAGATAAATCAGCTCGGCTTCGTGCAGTCCCGGCGCGAACTCACGACCGAGTTCGGCGCGCGAGCGCGCCGAGCCGATCACGCGATTCGCGCGCGTGCCATACGCGCGCGCGAGCCGATGCGCGAGCGATGCCGGCAGCCACGCATGTTCGCGCGAGAACTCGCCAAGGAAGCGATTGAAGTTCGCCTGCGCGATGTCGCCGCCCGGCAGCGGCGCGTCGGCGGTCCACGCGGGTGCGCCGCGGCGCAGCGCATCGGTGAGCGTATCGACGGCCTGCTCGGCCAGCTTGCGAAAGGTCGTGATCTTGCCGCCGAATACTGACAGCAGCGGCGCCTCGTTCGCGGGCGCGTCGAGTTCGAGCGAGTAGTCGCGCGTGACCGCCGACGGATTGTCCGCGTTCTCGTCCTCCAGCAGCGGGCGTACGCCCGAATAGCTCCAGCGCACGTCGGCGGGCGAGATCTTCTGCCTGAAGTAGCGGTTGATCGAATCGCACAGGTACTGCGTTTCGTTGGCGTCGATCGCGACTTGCGACGGGTCGCCGCGATATTCGAGGTCGGTCGTGCCGATCAGCGTGTAGTCGTGCTCATACGGAATCGCGAAGATGATCCGCTTGTCCGGGTTCTGGAAGATGTACGCGTGGTCGTGCTCGAACAGGCGCCGCGTGACGATGTGGCTGCCCTTGACGAGCCGCACGCTATGGGACGACGGCCGGCCGAGCGGCCCCTTCAGCAGCTCGCCGACCCACGGGCCCGCCGCATTCGCGATCGCGGCGGCGCGCACGTCGAGCGTCGCGCCGTCCGCGCGTTGCAGTTGCGCGCGCCACTCGCCGCCGGCGCGCACGGCGGCGATCAGCTTCGTGCGCGTGAGGATCGTCGCGCCGCGCTCGTGCGCGTCGAGCGCGTTCAGCACGACGAGGCGGGCGTCGTTGACCCAGCCGTCCGAATAAACGAAACCGCGCTCGATCGTTTCGACGAGCGGCGCGCCGGCCGGATGCCGGCTCATCACGATGCCGCGCGAGCCCGGCAGCAGTTCGCGTTTAGCCAGATGGTCGTACAGGAACAGACCCGCGCGGATCAGCCAGGCGGGGCGCAGATCAGGCATGTGCGGCATCACGAAGCGCAGCGGCCAGATGATGTGCGGCGCCGCGCGCAGCAACGTTTCGCGCTCCTGCAGCGCTTTGCGCACGAGCCCGAACTCGCGGTACTCGAGGTAGCGCAGGCCGCCGTGGATCAGCTTGGTGCTCGCCGACGACGTGTGTGCGGCCAGATCGTCCTGCTCGCACAGCAGCACTGACAGACCACGGCCGGCCGCGTCGCGGGCGATGCCGGCGCCGTTGATCCCGCCACCGACGACGAGCAAATCGTATTTCGTGCGTTGCGTCACCTGCTGAGCCCTCTGGATCGAATCGGGACGTGGTTTGGAAAGCTAATTGAACGAATCATGTTCGTTTTCGAACTCTAATGAACATATTCGAAAAAGTAAAGTTCGCTTGACTTGAACGAACGCGGACCGAAAGGCGCCGGAGTGGCGTTACGCGCGACCGCGGACGATACTCTTGGCAGCAGCCATTTCGAGGTGATGAATGCGAGGATTTTTGATGATCGGCGCTGCCGCGCTTCTGGCAGGATGCGTGAGCACGCCGAGTCTGGAAGGGACGAGGGGCGCGACGTCGTTCGAGGCGTTGCAGAAGATGTGCACGCCGCAAACCGTCGACTACGGTCACGACGCGCAGATCGTCTATGAGACGTTCTTCGATGCGTATGTCGCAAACCGGCGCGGTCGGCTGTCGAACGACGACTTCTGCGCGTTCCAGGCGTCGATCGCGCAGCGCCATGCGAGCGAGGGGACGAGCAGCGATCCGAAGGTGCGCAACCAGTGGGTCGAGTTCTTCAACGAGCAGCGCGCAAGAGCGCTCGGCTGGCGAGCGACTGTCGATCCGACCTTGCGGAGCGGCTAAACGGCAGTGGGTGACTGGCGAGCCCGACGCTCGCGCCTCCTGCCCGGCGCACCGGTTCACTTTTGCGGCGACAACGCTCCGCGCCACAACATGCGCAGGATCTGCGCGAACACCGCTTCGCGCGACGGCTCGTGTGCGCCGTCGCCGGCGGAATCGGCCTGTTGTGCCGCCGGCGGCGGCAACTGGTTCACGAGCGCGAGCATCGTGAAGCCGTGCAGGCTCGTCCAGTACGCGTAGCCGATCAGACGCGGATCACCTTCCAGAACGCCCGCCTCGACGAGCCGCTCGAAGTGCGCTTCCAGCAGACGCCACGCGCGCTGCGACGCCGCGGCCAGTTCAGGGTAAGCGCCTTGCTGTTGCGGCGTCTGATCGAACATCAAACGGTAGGCGTGCGGCTCATCGAGCGCGAAGTCGACATAGGCCCGGCTGACGGCGCTGTGATCGATGGCGGGGGCGGTCGCGGGGATCGCTTTCGCGGCCGCTTCGAGGCGCGCGGCGAAGCGGTTGAACGCGGCGGCGCGGACCATCGCCAGAATCTCTTCCTTGTCGCGGAAGTAGCGATACGGTGTCATCGCGCTGCAGCCGAGCTCCTTCGCCAGCTCGCGCATCGTCACGCCTTGCGCGCCGCGGGTAGCGAACGCGTTTTCCGCGACGCGTCGCATCGCTTCGCGAAACTGCTGTATGTCGTCGGCGGAGAGCGTCTTTGGCATGCGCGAGGGTGGGAAGTCCGTCGCGTAAATTTACTGTGTAAATGAGATGCGCACAACAAAGGGCCGCGAAGGCGGCCCGCTGTCAACTGCAGGGATCATTCAGGAATAACGTTTTATGGCCCGCAATGCGGTGTCGCCGGTTTCCGTCACGCGCCATTCTTCGTTGCCCGATGCGAGGCGTTCGAGTTGCACCAGTTGGCGTTCGAGCAACGCGTCGAGTTCTTCTCGGTCCATTTCGACCTGGTTGGGGGCGTCCTTGACGAGCAACAACGTGGCGAATTCATGCGGACTCAGCATCGTTCTCTCCATGTCAGCAAATGGCGGACAGCCTTGCAGTCGGCCTTGGGCCGGGGCGGGGGTCCGCTGAAGATCAGGGCGGGAGGTACGGCTTACACGACAGATTCACACAACCGACGCCGTGCGAAACTCGCAACGTACGCTGGGGAACTGGAGTGTAGGCGAGCACCGATGAAACGCCAACCTGGTCCCCGTTAATTTTCCATTTGACAATTGGCCGCACGATAGGCGGTCCGGCCCTGCGGCCAAATTCTTGATTTCACGCGAGGTTTTGCGTGCACCGCAGCATGGCGGAGAACGCCTGGAATTATCCGGCGATGTAGATTTGACAATTCGCGGCGTTCAGCGCTTCGGCCATGTCGGCGGGCGGGGTGGCGTCGGTGAACAGCGCGTCGATCTGCTCCAGATGTCCCTGGCGAACTAGCGCGGGACGGCCAAACTTGGAGTGATCGGCGGCGAGGAAAACGGTGCGCGCGTGCTCGATGATCGCCTCGGCGACACGCACTTCGCGCGTGTCGAAATCGCGCAGCGTACCGTCCGTTTCGATGCTCGACGTGCCGATGATCGCGAAATCGACCTTGAACTGGCGGATGAAATCGATCGCCAGCTCACCGACGATGCCCTTGTCCCACGGCCGCACGATGCCGCCCGTCACTAGCACTTCGCAGTCCGGGTAGCCGCTCATCATGCTCGCGACGTTCAGATTGTTCGTGATCACGCGCAAGCCGCGGTGACGGTTCAGCGCCCGTGCCACTTCCTCGGTGGTCGTGCCGAGATTGATGAACAGCGATGCCTGATCCGGAATGTGAGTGGCCACCAGCGCCGCGATGCGTCGCTTCTCTTCATGGAACATGCGCTGGCGCGCGGTGTAGGAAACGTTCTCGGAACTGGTCGGCAGACTGGCTCCGCCGTGATAGCGGCGCAGCAGGTTCATATCGGCGAGCCAGTTGACGTCGCGGCGGATCGTCTGCGGGGTGACGTCGAAGTGGCTCGCGAGGTCGTCCACGGTCACGAAGCCGTCGCGTTGCACCCACTCCAGCAATTCCTGTTGCCGGGCGTTGAGAGTCAGGCGGGGGTCTCGTGTCATGTGTGGTGTGTCGTGGCTGTTGTGTCGGCGCGGTCCGTCGCCGTCATCAGGCGGCTGGCCGATGGCCGGCCGTCGACGAACGCGGTTGCGGCTATTGTAAGACCATCGCGCCCCTTGTCCGCCAACTGGCGCAGTCCGCTGGATTCGCCGCGAGCACGCCGGATTTGCTCGATCCCCCTCATTCAGGCGCATTACGCATTTATTCATTTAATAAATGAATTTGTTTTTTGGCGCGCTTCGCGATGCAATCCTGGGTTTCGCGATTGACCTGCTTTACAACCTTTCCCCTGATGTCCGGCGACTTTTTCGTGCCGGCCCGCGCTTTCGAGAGTGTTCGACATGACTGGCTTCAGCAACTGGCAAAACCCGTATCCGACGAAACGTCTGCCCGTATTCGCACGCAATATCGTTTCGACCTCGCACCCGCTCGCCGCGCAAGCCGGGCTGCGCATGCTGTGGAAGGGCGGCAATGCCGTCGATGCGGCCATCGCGGCCGCCGCCGCGATCACGGTGGTCGAGCCGGTGTCGTGCGGCCTGGGTGGCGACGCGTTCGCGCTCGTGTGGGACGGCAAGAAGCTGCATGGTCTGAACGCGTCGGGCGTAGCGCCGGCCGCGTGGAACGTCGATTACTTCAGGCGCAAATACGGCGAGGAAAACGGCCTCGCGCAGCAGCCGAAGCGCGGCTGGGATGCGGTCACGGTGCCGGGTGTGATCGCCGGCTGGGAAGCGCTGCACCGGAAGTTCGGCAAGCTGCCGTTCGCCGACCTGATGGAGCCGGCCATCCAGATCGCCGAGCGCGGTCACGCAGTGGCGAGCATCGTCGCGTACAAGTGGGCGGCCGCGGTGCCGGAGCTGAAGGATCAGCCGGGCTTCGCGCAGACCTTCATGCCGCGCGGCCGTGCGCCCGAGGTCAGCGAGCTGGTGCGCTTCCCCGGTCACGCGAAGACGCTGCGCCTCATCGCCGAGCAAGGCCCGCGTGCGTTCTACGAAGGCGAGATCGCCGAGCGGATCGCCGCTTTCGCGCGCGCAGGCGGCGGCGCGCTGACCGCCGACGATCTGCGCAACTACCGCGCTGACTGGGTCGAGCCGATCGGCAAGGACTATCGCGGCTACACCGTGCACGAGATTCCGCCGAACGGCCAGGGCATCGCGGCGCTGGTTGCGCTCGGCATCCTCGAAAAGTTCGACGTGAAGTCGCTGAAGGTCGACAGCGTCGAGTCGCAGCATCTGCAGATCGAAGCGATGAAGCTCGCGTTTGCCGATCTGTATCGCTACGTCGCCGATCCGCGCTCGATGGAAGTCACGCCCGAGCAGATGCTCGACGACGCGTATCTGAGCTCGCGCGCGAAGCTGATCGACCCGAAGCGCGCGACCCACTTCGACTTCGGCATGCCGAAGGCGGGCGGCACGATCTACATGTCGGCCGCGGACGAGAGCGGCATGATGGTCAGCTTCATCCAGTCGAACTACATGGGCTTCGGCTCGGGTGTCGTGGTGCCCGACAGCGGCATCGCGCTGCAGAACCGCGGCTGCGGCTTCTCGATGGACCCGAAGTCGCCGAACGTCGTCGAGGGCGGCAAGCGGCCGTTTCACACGATCATTCCGGCATTCCTCACGCAGCAGGTGAACGGCCGGCAGGAAGGGGTGATGAGCTTCGGCGTGATGGGCGGTGACATGCAGCCGCAAGGTCATCTGCAGACCGTGGTGCGCATGCTCGACTACGCTCAGCAGCCGCAGGCCGCGTGCGATGCGCCGCGCTGGAAGGTCAACCGCGACTTCACGGTCGATATCGAGTCGACGGTCGATCCGAAGACCACCGAGGGCTTGCAGAAGCTCGGCCACACGATCAAGTCGGTCGACGATCCGTACATGGACTTCGGCTCCGGCCAGTTCATCTGGAAGCTCGATCGCAACGAGCCGGAGCGCGGCTACGTGGCGGCTAGCGACAGCCGCCGCGACGGTCTCGCGGCCGGCTTCTAGGCCACGACGAGGCAACGCGCGGAGCTGGGGTCCACGCCGGAGCCCAGCTCAGCTCAGACACCGGGCAACAGGCAATGAAAGCGCGGCATTCCATATGCCGCGCTATTGCCCGCCCACCAGCCGCCTCGCCGATGCAGGCGAAGCCGCGCCCAACACAGCAATCACGCAGCAGACAAGCAGGAGACCATCATGCACACCCCCGCGTCGCATGCGACAAGCGCTTCTCCTCACGCCGCGCCGCTTTCGAAAGCAATGGTGCGGCGGATCGTTTTCTCGTCGTCGATCGGTAACGCGCTCGAGTGGTTCGACTTCCTGGTCTATGGCTACTTCGCGACGGTCATCGCGAAACAGTTCTTCCCGATGCAGGACGAGTGGCTGTCGACGCTGCTCGCGATCGCCACCTTCGGCATCTCGTTCCTGATGCGCCCGCTCGGCGCGATCGTGCTCGGCGTGTACGGCGACCGCAAGGGCCGCAAGGCGGCGCTGACGCTTGCGATCGCGCTGATGATGGTCGGTACTTTCACGATGGCCGTGATGCCGCCGTTTTCGACGATCGGTCTCGCGGCGCCGCTGCTGGTGCTGTTCGCGCGGCTCGTGCAGGGCTTCGCGGTCGGCGGCGAGTTCGGCAGCGCGACCGCGTTCATGGTCGAACACAGCGCGACGCGGCGCGGCTACTACGCGAGCTGGCAGTTCGCAAGCCAGGGTCTCGCGGCGATCACCGCGGCAGCCTTCGGTTCGCTGCTGACCGCGTGGCTGCCGGCCGAGCATCTGAACAGTTGGGGCTGGCGTGTGCCGTTCGTGTTCGGTCTGCTGGTCGGGCCGGTCGGCTACTACATCCGCTCGCATCTCGACGAGACGCCCGAATTCCTCGCATTGCGTGAAGAGCGCGCGGCTAGCGAAGCGGCTGGCGAACCCAAGGCCGTGAACGGTTCGAAGGACGCGTCGTTCTCGAATCAGTGGGTCAACCTGCTGCTCGCGATCGGTATCGTTGCGCAGTCGACGGTCGGGGTGTACGTGCTGCAGCTCTATATGCCGCTCTACGCGGTCAAGCAACTGCATATGGCGGCGGCCGCGTCGTTCGGCGTGGTCGTGCTGAACGGCGGCATGCAGTTCATCTTCTCGCCGATCATCGGCGCGCTGTCCGATCGCATCGGCCGAATTCGCATCATGCTGAGCACGTCGATCCTGATGGGCCTGCTGATCTATCCGATGTTCGCATGGTTGCAGACCCATCCGACGATTGGCTGGCTGCTCGTGCTGCAAGGCGTCGCCGGGATTTTCAAGGCCTCGTACTCGGGGCCGATGCCCGCGCTGATGTCGGAGATCTTCCCGACCCGGGTGCGCTCTACTGGCCTTTCAATCGGTTACAGCATCGGCGTGACGATCTTCGGCGGCTTCGCGCCGACCATCGTCGAAACCTTCATTCATTTGACCGGCGACAAACTCGCGCCGAGTTATTACGTGCTGCTTGCGGCGGTGCTTTCGGGCGTATCGCTGATCATCGTTCCGCTGCGCATGCGTCGCGAGCGCCCCGTCTCGGGCGAGGTACAACCTGCCTGATGCCTGAGGAAGAGGGCGGCCACTTGGGGCGCCCGTGCCCCAACCCCGCCGGACCTGGTGTTTGTCCGAAAAGCCAGCCTTTTGGGCTGGCTTTTTTTTGCCTTGCGCACATCGTTTTAATACGCGGCAAGATTTCGACTATCTTGGAATCGGAACTGCGTCGTTGCGGCATGGTCTGTGCTGTGTGAACTGCATGGTCGGATATCTCCGGCTAACATGCAGAGTACAAGGGCCCAACTCTAATTCACGGCGTTGTATCCGGCACGGAGAACATCACGGCGAGCGCGGGGGCGGTTGCGAAGAACTCCACGGGTCGGTACAGCATGGGAGCAAGACACAATGCACACGGAGCTGAACCATGTCATGCCCTGGCGGATCGAGGACATCGATCTGACTCGCATCGACCGGCAGAAGGCTGCGGCCAACGAAGACCTGCTGCTGTTGCTGTGCGCTGCTTCGTTCATCGAAAGCGGCACCGATCTCTACACCAGCAATCTGAGTACATTTTTCAACGACGACCCTGAGGTCTCGGCCTGGCTCAACCACGAGTGGGAGCCCGAGGAAATGCAGCACGGCCGGGCGCTGCAGACCTATATCGCGTACGTATGGCCCGAGTTCGACTGGCACACCGCGTTCCGCAATTTCATGGGCGAATATTCGCTGACTTGCTCGGTCGAGGATTTCGAAAAGACCCGCGCGCTGGAGATGGTCGCGCGTTGCGTCGTCGAAACGGGTACCGCGACGCTGTATCGAGCGATCAACGAATGCTCGGACGAGGCGGTGCTCAAGCAGATCACCGACAACATCCGCACCGACGAAGTCCGCCACTACAAACACTTTTTCAAGTACTTCAAGAAGTACAACCGGATTGAGGGCAATGGCCGGCTCGCGGTGCTCGGCGCGTTGATGCGTCGCGTGATGGAAATCAAGAACGAAGATTCGGAGATCGCATTGCGCCACGTGTTCGCGATTCGCTATCCGGAGCGCGTGCACGACTCCGCGTATAACCGTGAGCGCGCGGCGCGCATCAATAAGCTGGTGCGGCGCAATCTGTCCGCCGACATGTGCGTGAAGATGCTGCTCAAGCCGCTCGATCTGCCGGCGCGCATTCAGCCGGGTGTGCATTATCCGCTCGCGAAGATCACCCAGCATGTGTTCTTTCGCTGAGCCTTCGAGGAGAATCAGAAAGCCAAGCCCGCTGATGCGGGCTTGGCTTTTTTCGAGGCATGATTGTGCTTTACCGACTACTTCGACTGGATCGATGGCATGAGCGATTCCTCCTCCGCATCTACGTCCGCGCGTCCGCTCGAGCAGAACGTGTTCGACGAATGGCCGGCCAACGTGCGCGCATTGTTCGACGGGTCGTCGCTTGCGGACAAGGCGGGCTTCACCGCGTCGCTGTTGAGCGTCGATGCGAACGGGCACGTGCGCACATCGCTGCTGAGCGTCGGCGAACTCTATGCACCCGACTCGCGCACGCTGTGCATTGCGCTCTGGCCGCAAGCGCGCGCGACACGCGCGATTGCGCAAAGCGGGCGCGCGGCGCTGAGCTTCGTCTGCGATGCGGCGTTCTATCAGGTGCAGTTGCGTGTTGTGCCGCTGCCCGAGGTTGCGGGCGACGACAGCGGCCTCGTCTATCTGCTCGGCTCGATCGACACAGCGGAAGCGCAAAGCGTCCGTTATGCGCGCCTGACGGGCGGCATCACGTTCGAATTGCAGGGAGAGGGGAATGCGGTGCTCGAGCGATGGGAACAGCAGATCGAGCATTTGAAGCGGGCTGCCGCCGCGAGCAGCCGTTAGTCTTCGAGCAGGAAGCGCTAAATGGCTGATGCGCCGGCAGCCTTTAGGCGGAGCGACGCTTAACGGCCGCGGTCGCCGTTGCGCGACGGTTGCGCGCCGCGCGGCGCATCGTTGCGCTTCACGCCGCCGCCGAGCAACGCGCCCGGATTGCCGTTGGACGAACGATTGCCTTGCGGCTTGCGCGGCGCTTGGTGCGCGGGAGCGCCATCGTGCGCGGCCGCACGCGGCCGATCGTCGTGCCGCTGCATATCGCGACGCGGCTGACCGCCATTGCCGGCCGGCTTCGCACCTTGCGGCCGCGGCGCGGGCTGAGCATTCGACGCACGCTGTCCCGAACGCTGACCGGAGCCTTGAGCCGGCTTGGCCGATGCGCCACCACCAGCACCGCCGTCACGGCGCCCGGCGCCTTGTCCCTGGCGCGGCGAACGCCCGCCGCCGCCCTGGCCGCGTCGCTGGATCGGCTCCGGCTTCGCGGTCGGGTCCGGCTCGAAACCGGCGATCACTTCCTGCGGGACCGGACGCTTGATCAGCTTCTCGATGTCCTTCAGCAACTGCAGTTCATCGACGCACACGAGCGACACCGCCTCGCCCGTCGCGCCCGCGCGACCGGTGCGGCCGATGCGGTGCACGTAGTCTTCCGGCACGTTCGGCAGATCGAAGTTGACCACGTGCGGCAGCTGATCGATATCGATGCCGCGTGCGGCGATGTCGGTCGCCACCAGCACTTGCAGCGTGCCGTCCTTGAACTCGGCGAGCGCGCGCGTGCGGGCCGATTGGCTCTTGTTGCCGTGGATTGCGAGCGCGCTGATGCCGTCCTTCGTCAACTGTTCGGCGAGGCGGTTCGCGCCGTGCTTGGTGCGCGTGAACACGAGCACCTGGAACCAGCTGTGCTGACGGATCAGATGCGTGAGCAGTTCGCGCTTGCGGTCGCGATCGACCGGGTGAATCTTTTGCGCGACCGTTTCGGCCGTCGTGTTGCGGCGCGCGACTTCGATCAATGCCGGCGAGTCGAGCAGGCTGTCGGCGAGCGCCTTGATCTCGTCGGAGAAGGTCGCCGAGAACAGCAGGTTCTGGCGCTTCGGCGGCAGCTTCGCGAGCACGCGCTTGATGTCGTGGATGAAGCCCATGTCGAGCATGCGGTCCGCTTCGTCGAGTACGAGAATCTCGAGATGCGACAGGTCGATGGTCTTCTGCTGCATATGGTCGAGCAGACGGCCCGGCGTCGCGACGACGATATCGACGCCGCGCTTCAACGCATCGATCTGCGGATTGATGCCGACACCGCCGAACATCACGGTCGACTTCAGCTTCAGATACTTGCCGTAAGCACGCACGCTTTCTTCGACCTGCGCGGCGAGTTCGCGTGTCGGCGTGAGGATCAGCGCGCGCACCACGCGCTTGCCGCCGGCGGCCGGCGCCATCGAATTCAGGCGCTGCAGGATCGGCAGCGTGAAGCCGGCGGTCTTGCCGGTGCCGGTTTGCGCGCCGGCGAGCAGATCGCCGCCGTTGAGCACGGCCGGGATCGCCTGACTCTGGATCGGAGTCGGACTGGTGTAGCCGAGTTCGTTGACAGCGCGGACCAGCGGTTCGGACAAGCCGAGGGAATCAAAAGACATAAAAGCTCTTTGCAATGCAGTTTCGCGAACGGCCCCGCTGAGTCCATAGGACCCCAACGCGGAAAAACCAGCGCGGCATCGACACGCCAGCATGGCGTGTGCGAGGCCGCAGCCCGGTTCCGTTCACGGAGAAATCGGCGGCACGCTCACAGATGTGCCGAATGGTTTCAACGCGCTATGCAGACACGTCGACTGGCCTTAAGTTGCAATTCGTCGCCGTGGAACGTCACGCGACATAGCGCGCGACACTGACGAATTGACACAGACTGCCCGCCAGTACGAACAGGTGCCAGATACCATGTCCGTGGCGGATGCGCTCGTCGTTGATGAAGAAATAGATGCCGGCGCTATAGATGACGCCGCCGGCCACGAGCCACGCGGTACCCGCGGCCGGCAACGCCTGCACCAGCGGGCGGACGGCTACGAGCGCGAGCCATCCCATCAACACATATAGCACCATCGACACGCTGCGGGTGCGTCGCCCGAGCGTGAGTTCCTGCACGATGCCGAGGGCAGCGAGCCCCCAGCTCACGCCGAATAGCGACCAGCCCCACGGTCCACGCAACGTGACGAGCGTGAACGGCGTGTAGCTGCCGGCGATCAGCAGGTAGATCGCCGAATGATCGCATTTCTGCAGAATCGCCTTCAGACGCGGATGGCTGACACTGTGATACAGCGTCGAGATCGCATACAGCACGAACAGCATCGCACCATACACGCTGAAGCTGACGACCTTGTACGCGTCGCCGGCGAGCGCGCCCATCGTGACGAGCGCCGCCAGCCCCACCACCGACAGCACGGCGCCGACGAGATGGGTAATGCTGTTCAAACGCTCACCGACAGGCACGACTCTTTCCTCCTGCACGGTCCCACGAAGGCGACCGCCAACACAAACAGGCCCACATGATACCGGTCCTGAAAAAACGAAGGGCGCGGCCGCGAAACTCGCAGGCCGCGCCCAGGGTACGTCAAACCCTGCTTAGTCGAGCGGCGCCGAACGCAGCTCGGCCACTTGCTGCGGCGACACGGCCGTACCGTGGTTGCCCCAGGACATACGAATGTACGTCACGACCGCTGCGACTTCCTGATTCGACAGAGACTGTGCGAACGGCGGCATGCCGTACGGATGCGGGTTCGCGTCCGTGCTCGGCGGATAACCACCGTTCAGCACCATGCGGATCGGGTTGACCGCCGACGGCATCTGGATCGACTGGTTGTTCGCGAGCGGCGGGAACGCCGGCGGACGGCCGAGACCATTGTCTTCGTGGCACTTCGCGCAGTTGTCAGCGTAGATCTTCTGACCTTGCTTCAGCAGTTCGCCGCCGAACTTTTCCGAGGTTTCGAGCTGCAGCGGTTCCGGCGCTTCGCTCTTCTGCGGAATCGTCTTCAGGTACGTCGCCATCGCGTTGATGTCTTCGGTCGACAGATACTGCAGGCTGTTGTGAACCACTTCGGCCATCGGACCGAACACCGCGCCGCGGTTCGACACGCCGGTCTTCAGCAGATCGGCGATGTCCTTCAGGTCCCAGTCGCCGAGGCCGGCTTCCCTGTTCGACGTCAGCGACGGCGCATACCAGTTCTGCAGCGGAATCAGACCGCCCGCGAACGCTGCCGAACTGACCGGGCCGCCCATCGCGTTGATCGACGTATGGCACATGCCGCAGTGGCCGAGGCCTTCGACCAGATACGCACCGCGGTTCCATTCGACCGACTTGGTCGGGTCCGGCTTGAACTCGCCTTCACGGAAGAACAGCGTGCGCCAGCCGATCAGCATGTTGCGCTGGTTGAACGGGAATTTCAGTTCGTGCGGACGGCTCGGTACGTTGACCGGCGTGACCGAGCGCAGGTACGCGTAGATCGCGTCGGAGTCGGCGCGCGTGACCTTCGTGTAGCTCGTGAACGGGAAGCCCGGATAGAGCAGGCTGCCATCTTTCGAGCGGCCGGTGTGCATCGCGCGATAGAAGTCGTCCTGGGTCCACTTGCCGATGCCGTACTGGTCGTCAGGCGTGATGTTCGGCGTGAACATCGTGCCGAACGGCGTGGCCATCGGCAGGCCGCCCGCAAACGGCTGGCCGCCGCGCACGGTATGGCAGGCGATACAGTCGCCGGCGCGGGCGAGGTACTCGCCCTTCTTGATCAGGTCGGCCTGGTCCGCGGGCGTTGCCGCGACGGCCGCGCCGCTGCTGTGCAGATGGTCGCCGCCCGACCACAGGACGGGAACGAGTGCGGCGGCCGCGACCACGACGACTGCCGAGAGGGCGAACAAAGACTTGCGTTTCATTTGAATGTCTCTCCCGGCGCCTTATTGCGGTTCGCTGCCGCAGGCAAGCGGAGTCTTCAAGGAGCGGGCCGGAGCCGGCACGGGGTTTTGCGGAGCCTGCTGCGTGGCAAGCCAGGCCGCGACGGCGTTCACGTCTTCGTCGCTAAGGCGCGTGGCGATGGTGTGCATGCAGTCCGGTGCGATCGCACGACGCGTGCCCGAACGCCATGAGCCGAGCTGCGCGCTGATGTAGTCGGCGTGCAGGCCGACGAGACCCGGGATCGCCGGTTCCATACCGGTCAGTGCCTTGCCGTGGCAGGCCGCGCACGCGGGAACCTGCTTGTTCGCATCACCATGCAGCACGATCTGCTCACCGCGCGCGAGCGTGGAGGCGGAGGCCGTCGGCTTGGCCGGCGTCGGATACGGTGGGCGCTGCTGCGAGAAGAAGGTGGCGATCTGATGCAGGTAGTCGTCGGAGAGATACGTGACGAGGTAGTTCATCGGCGGGTACTTGCGGCGCCCTTCACGGAAGTTCTGCAACTGATTGAACAGATATCCCGCCGGTTTGCCCGCGAGACGCGGGAAGTAGTCGTTGTCGGTGCCTTGCCCATGCGAGCCGTGGCAGGCCGTGCAGCCTTGCACGCGCGCTTCCATCGTGTCGGGGGCCTTCGGTTGGGTCTGCGCTTTCGCAGCGCTATAGACACCCGCGGAGCCGATCAGCAGAAGGGCAAGCAACGGGCGGAAGAGGCGTCTTGAAGACACGCGTAACTCCATCAGAATCGGGGACCTGACCGAACTTCGGGCGGCTCGGTGTGAAGGACAGCCGTCGCTGCGGCGACGCAGCATTCTATCATCGAAGGGTAATGGTGACTATTTGCCGCATTAGATGCGGTTCCAGGTGTGACCGCCATGCGACAGTGTGTCGCGTTTGCCAGTTTGGGACTTCAGTTGCGTCGCGCGTCGTGATCAACAGCTTTGTCTCATCAAGCAAGGTTGAACCGATCCCCGCGCGCGCCATCGAAGCGTACACTTCCGGGCTTCGCCGGCCGTCGTGCAGACGATGCGCGTCGTCGGCCCGGCTTTGTTCCGTTCGTTCTCATCCGCTATCGGCCTTACATGAAGCTATTCGATTTCTCCTCATCGACGCTGCGAGCGTTGATGTCCGGCGCGGTGGCGCTGGCCATGTCATCCACCGCGTTCGCGCATGCGCATCCGATCTCGAGCGTGCCGGCCGCGAACGCCGAGGCCGTCGCGCCCGCCGACGTGACCATTCATTTCACCGAGCCGCTCGAGCCGGCGTTCAGCAAGATCACACTCGCCGATGGAAGCGGCAAGTCCGCGGCTTCGACCGCATCGACGGTCGACAGCGCGGACGCCCGCGAGATGCGCCTCGCGCTGCCTCAGTTGTCGAGCGGCCGCTATGCGGTGCACTGGGTCGCGGTGGCCACCGATGGCCATCGTACGCAAGGCGACTTCGCGTTCAACGTCAAATGAACTTCGACGGACTGTGGATCGGGCAGGTCGCAATGGCCGCGCTCATGAACGTCGCGTTCGGCTTCGCCGTTGGCTCGGCGCTACTCGGCGCTTGGCTCGCGAAAGACGGGCTGCAAGGCACTTCACCGGCGCGCCCCGGCTGGATGCGCGCACATCGCTCGATGCTCGCGGCGACCATCGTGCTGGTGCTCGCGGATCTCGGCTGGCTGTTGTATCAGGCGGCGTCGATGAGCGGCGTCGCGTTGCCCGCGGCGTTCGGCATGGTGCCGATGGTGCTGACGCAAACGCATGTCGGCTATGGCTGGAGCGTCGCGTTCGGTGGCGCGCTGGTGCTGCTCGGGACCGCGCTGAGCCATGGCACGGGCATGCTGCGTAACACGCTGCTGTGGCTCGCGGTGCTCGCGATCTCGGCGGGCAAGGCGTCGCTCGGTCATGCTGCGGATGCCGGCGTGATGTCGGCCGCGATCGGCATGCAGACGCTGCACGTGCTCGCGACGAGCGTATGGGGCGGTGTCGCGATGGCCGCGGGCTTCGCGGTGCTGCCGGCGCTCGGCGCATCAACCGCGCGCGGCATGCTGATTCGCACGGCGACCCAGGTGTCGAACGTGTCGCTCGTCGCGGTCGCGTTGGTGTTGCTGTCGGGCGTCTTCAATGCCGTGCGCGGCTCGGGCGGGTCGTTCGAAGCGATTCAGGGGAGCACGTGGGGCCATGTGCTGACATTGAAGCTCGTACTGGTCGCGCTCGCGCTCGTGCTCGGCGCGCTGAATCGCACCTCGGCGCTGCCGCGGCTGCGTCGTACCGCGTCGACGATGGATGCGCATACCTTCGTCAACGTGATCTATCTGGAAGCGCTCGTGATGATCGGTGTGTTCGTCGTCGCGGCCGCGTTGTCGCACACCGTGCCGGCGTTTGCTGCGCTCGGTTGAACGCGCGGCGAGCCGCATAAAAAAGCGCCGCACTGCGAAGCACGTGCGGCGCAATACACACGGTCGCCTGGCTGTGGCCAGCGCACCCGCTACTACTCTTCAGGCAAACGGCGCGTCGTCGCGCGCCCGTTCCGGCAATGCAGGCGTCAGTCGCATCACGCGGCCCGGCTCGAAGCGCGCTTACTCGAGACCGAGGCGGTGACCGAGAATCGGCGCGCAGAACAACGCGATCGCGCAGCCCGCGGCCTTGCCTTCGAGTTCGGCGCCGGCCGCGTGCGTGCCGACCATCTGCGTGAGCAGATCGAAAACCTGCGGCAGGCAGTACAGCACTGCCGCCGCGATAAAGCATTTCCCGACTACCGCAATACTCCATCCGCGCTCGTAGGCGACCATCGCGCCGAGGATGCGCAGCACGCCGAAGACGACCAGCGCGCCGACCGCCGCCTGTTCGCGGATCAGATAGTCAGGAAGGAATTCGCCCATGGTGTCCCCGCTGCATGCGTTGTCGGCATGCATTTCAGCAAGGAGCAGACCATGCGTCTGTCCGATACCGAACAAACGTGGCGAGGGCCGGGCGGGATAAGGCTGGGCGGAGATCGAGGCAGGGCGGGCGGCCCGCGCGTCACGTGGCCGGAACGCGCGGGCGCAATGGCCTACGAATCACCATTCGGCGACGCTGCCGTCCGTGTGACGCCACACCGGATTGCGCCAGCGATGACCGACCTTCGCCATTTCGCGCACCTTCTCTTCGTTCACTTCGATGCCGAGGCCCGGGCCCTGCGGGATCGACACGAAGCCGTCTTCATATTTGAAGACTTCCGGATTCTTGATGTAATCGAGCAGGTCGTTGCCCTGGTTGTAGTGGATGCCGAGGCTCTGTTCCTGGATGAACGCGTTGTAGCTGACCGCGTCGATCTGCAGGCAGGTTGCGAGCGCAATCGGGCCGAGCGGACAATGCAGCGCGAGCGCGACGTCGTAGGCTTCGGCCATCGCGGCGATCTTGCGGCACTCCGTGATGCCGCCCGCGTGCGAGGCATCCGGCTGGATGATGTCGACGTAGCCGCCCGACAGGATGTGCTTGAAGTCCCAGCGCGAATACAGACGCTCGCCGAGCGCGATCGGGGTATTGGTCTGGTTCACGATGTCGCGCAGCGCCTCTGCATTCTCCGACAGCACCGGCTCTTCGATGAACAGCAGCTTGTACGGATCGAGTTCCTTGGCGAGCACCTTCGCCATCGGCTTGTGCACGCGACCGTGGAAGTCCACGCCGATGCCGATGTTCGGCCCGACCGCCTCGCGGACCGCCGCGACGTTGTTGATCACGCCTTGCACCTTGTCGAAGGTGTCGATGATCTGCAGCTCTTCCGAGCCGTTCATCTTGACGGCCTTGAAGCCACGCTCGACCACCGCGCGCGCGTTGTTCGCGACATCGCTCGGGCGGTCGCCGCCGATCCACGAGTACACCTTGATCTTGTCGCGCACCTGGCCGCCGAGCAGCGCATGCACCGGCACGCCGTGATGCTTGCCCTTGATGTCCCAGAGCGCCTGGTCGACGCCGGCGATCGCGCTCATCGTGATCGGACCGCCGCGATAAAAGCCCGCGCGGTACATCACCTGCCAGTGGTCCTCGATCAACAGCGGGTCCTTGCCGATCAGATAGTCGGAGAGTTCCTCGACGGCGGCGGCGACCGTATGCGCGCGGCCTTCCACCACCGGCTCGCCCCAACCGACGATGCCTTCGTCGGTCTCGATCTTGAGGAAGCACCAGCGCGGCGGGACGATGAAGGTTTCGAGCTTGGTGATTTTCATGATGTGAGTCTCCTGACGATCTGCCGGCACGCAAAGAATTTTGGGAGTTCCATGCTACAACAAAAGTGCACTAAAATACTATTAATAGTACTATTTGTCACATAGTGGTGAGATTTGGAATACTCGTCGCCGTTGCGCGACGAGACCACCACCCGCGAGGAGAAAACCATTCCGCACGATCTGCATGGGCGAGTCACCCAACTGCTCGCGACCGCGATTCTGCGCGGCGACTATGCGCCGGAGTCGATCCTGCCTCGCGAAGCCGAGTTGATGGAGACGTTCGGTGTGAGCCGCACGGTGCTGCGCGAGGCGCTGCGCACGCTGACGTCGAAAGGACTGATCGAATCGCGGCCGCGCGTGGGTACACGCGTGCGGGTCAAGTCCGCGTGGAATCTGCTCGATGCCGATCTGCTCGACTGGTATTCGCGCGTCGCCGAGCCGATGGCGTTCGCACTCAAGCTGCAGGAAATGCGCGAGATGATCGAGCCTTATGCGGCCGGCCTCGCGGCCACCGCGTGCACCGATGACACCTTGGGCGCGCTTGCGGCCGCCCATGCCGCGATGGTGGCGGCGCGTAACGTCGATGAATGGGTGCGTGCGGATCTGCAGTTCCATCTGTGCGTGCTGACCGCGTGCAGCAACGAATTGCTGATTCCGCTCGGCGCGCTGATCGAGCGCACGCTCGAGGCACAGTTGCGGCTCAATGCGAAACGCGCCGATGTGTTCAACGCGTCGCTCGCCGAGCACACGGCGGTGTACGACGCGATCCGCGCGCGCGATACCGCGGCGGCGTACGCGGCGATGTCGTCATTGCTCGGCGTGACGCGCGGGCGAATCGAAGGCTGAGGCGGACAGCGCCGAGCTCGATCTCAATCCATCGCCGCATGCGCGGCCGACGCATCCGGCGCCTTATGCGACGGCCGGATCAGCAGCAATAGCGGGATGACCAGCAGCGTCGCCACGAACATCAGCTTGAAGTCGTTCAGATACGCGACCATTGCCGCCTGCTGCGTGATCGACGCGTTCAGTGCCGCGATGTCGTAGCTCGAGCCGCCGTCGAGCATCGACTGCAGCGCCGGATTGAACGCAGTCACGTTCGCGGCGAGGTCCGCGTGCGAGATTTGCGTGTTGCGCGTCATCAGCGTCTGCACGATCGAAATGCCGATACTGCTGCCGATATTGCGCATCAGGCTATAGGTCGCGGTGCCGTCCGCGCGCAGCTCCGGCGACAGCGTCGAGAACGTCAGTGCGGACAGCGGCACGAACACGAGGCCGAGCCCGAAGCCCTGGATCACGCCGGGCCACACGATGCTCGACTCCGACAGCACGATCGTGTAATGCATCATCTGCCACAGCGCGAACGCCGAGATCAGGAAGCCGCAGAGCAATAGAAGCCGCGCGTCGACGCGCCTGAGCAGCCGGCCGGCGATGAGCATCGCGACCATCGTGCCGGCGCCGCTCGGCGCGGTGACGAGGCCGGTGGTCGCGACCGGATAGCCCATCAGGTTCTGCAGCATCGGCGGCAGCAGCGCGCGGGTCGCGTACATCACCGCGCCGATCACGAAGATGAAGAACGTGCCGGTCGCGAAGTTCGGGTCTTTCAGCAACTTGTACTTGAAAAACGAGCGCTCGCCGACCGTCGCCGTGTGGACGAGGAAGAACGCGAAGCTGATCGCCGCGACGAGCGCCTCGATCACGATCTCGGTCGATGAAAACCAGTCGAGCTGCTCGCCGCGATCGAGCATCGCCTGCAACGCTCCGATTGCGAGGCCGAGCGTGACGAAGCCGAACGCGTCGAACTTCACGTCGTGCTTGGGCTCGCGCGTGGGCAGGAAGGTCGCGACGCCGAACAGCGCGAACGCGCCGATCGGCACGTTGATGAAGAACACCCAGCGCCAGTTGTAGCTATCGGTGAGCCAGCCGCCGAGCGTCGGCCCGAGAATCGGCCCGACCATCACGCCCATGCCCCATACGGCCATCGCCTGGCCCTGCTTTTCACGCGGGTTGATGTCGAGCAGGATCGACTGCGACAGCGGCACGAGCGACGCGCCGAAAATCCCTTGCAGCAAACGCGACACGACGATCTGCGACAGCGTCTCGGAGAGACCGCACAACGCCGATGCCACCGTGAAGCCGCCGATTGCAATTAGCAGCAGCCGCTTGACGCTCAGGCGGTCCGCCAGCCAGCCAGTCAGCGGCGTGGCGATCGCGGCGGCGACGATATAGGAAGTCAGCACCCACGTGATCTCGTCCTGCGACGCGGACAGCGTGCCTTGCATATGCGGCAGCGCCACGTTGGCGATCGTGCTGTCGAGCGTCTGGATGAGCGTCGCGAGCATGATCGAGACTGTGATCATCGGCCGGTTGAGCAGCTCAGTGGCGCTCGCCGGCGTGGAGGCGGAAGACATGAAAGGTGGGGAGGGTCGATATCGTAAGCATGCTTAGTATATCGCCAATGCAGGTTTGCGCTATTGGGAGTTGTGCTGAACCTCGAACGCAGGGGGTAAGCACGCTGAAAGCCGAACTGCTTCCGTATAATCCGCGCATGAAAACCCAATTCGAAGAGCGCTTCGGCTTTCTGATCTACGACGTCGGCCGGCTGGCGGGCAAGCGATTCGACGATCACGCGAAGTCGTCGGTCGACCTGACTCGCGCGCAGTGTCGCGTGCTCGCCTATCTCGGCCATTACGGCGAGATCAATCAGGCCCGGCTCGCAGATCTGCTCGAGGTCGCGCCGATCTCGGCGGGCCGGCTGCTCGATCGGATGGAGGAGGGCGGCTGGATCGAGCGGACCGCGAATCCGCAGGATCGCCGCGAGCGCCAGGTGCGCATGACGCCGAAGGCCGAGCGCACGCTCGGCAAGGCGCGCAAGGTCGGCGACGAGGTCGCGCTCGAAGCGCTCAATGGTTTCAGCGATGAAGAAGCGGCGCAGTTGATCGCGCTGCTCCAGCGGGTGCGCGGCAACCTGAGCCGGCTGGTGGATCGCTGAAGCGTCGCGGTGTCGGCGAGGCGCTGAAGTCTTTCGCGCGAGCCCGAGCGACGTTGGGCACGCGCTTCAAATCACGTTATTTGGATTCCGACGCTGGCGCGCCGCCGCTCGGCGGTACCAGCTCATAACAGCCCGCGGCCGCCGTTTTCGCTTTTGCTTCCGGTTGCTGCGCATCGATGCATTTGAACGCGCTCTGATCGCGCTGCACGAAGATCGTGTCGGCCGGCCCGTTGTTGACCACGGCGACGATCTTGTAGCCGTCCTGCAGCAGCGTCGCGAGCATGGTCGAGCTGGCGCGCCATTGACTGTCCGACGTGCTCGGCGTTTGGGCCTGTGCGGTGAGGGCGGCGGTCGTGCCGGCGAGCGTGAGCGCAGCGGTGGTTGCGGCAAGCGCGACGGTGCGGAACGTCATTTAGGAACCTCCTCGAAGTTGCGACGGAATTGCGGAAGGAAGCCTGCCAGGTTCTGCATTGTGGACGCGCGTTGAACCTCCGGAGAGAACTTGCCAGACTTTCTCGGGGCGCTATTCTCTCAAGAGACGGAGCTGCCAACGAAACCCGCGGCGCTTCACTGCCCATACTCTGCGACGCCATTGCTCATCGTTCGTTCCATCCGGATGCTCGCGTAACGCTCGCTCGCAAGCCACGCTCGCGATGAACGAGCCAGACCCAGCGCTGGGCATTTCCCACAGTGCGACAGCAATTCTTGCGCCGCCATCGGTGACGCGCCGCGGAGGTATCCGACTCAGCGATGCCAGATAAGATGTAGCGGTCGTAGCGAACTGCGCTAGCGCTCGCATGCGTCCGTACCGTTTCTACCGCGTTATTTGATGCCATCCCTCTCGAATGCGAAACGAACCGCAAGTCAATGTCGTGCGGCAGATTCCACGCAGCGTGTGGGTTCTAGGATGTGTGAGCCTTTTCATGGACATCTCATCCGAAATCATCCACAGCCTGCTGCCGATGTTTCTCTTGGCGAGCCTTGGCGCCGGGGCCGGCGCGATTGGGCTCATCGAAGGCGTCGCGGAGGCCACGGCTCAAATCGTCAAGGTGTTTTCGGGAACGCTAAGCGACTACCTCGGCAACCGGAAGTGGCTCGCCGTCGCCGGGTATGCGCTCGGCGCGATGAGCAAGCCGCTTTTTGCTGTAGCGTCGTCGGTGGGAGTCGTGGTGACGGCGCGCGTCATCGACCGTGTCGGCAAGGGCATTCGTGGTGCGCCTCGCGATGCGCTCATCGCAGATGTCACGCCGCAACACCTGCGTGGCGCGGCCTTCGGCCTGCGCCAGTCGCTCGATACGGTCGGTGCGTTTGTCGGACCACTGCTGGCCGTTCTCATCATGCTGATATGGACAGACAATTTTCGGCTTGCGTTCTGGCTTGCCGTCATTCCCGGCGTGCTCGCGGTCGCGTTGTTGACGTTCGGTATCACGGAGCCCGAGCACGAGCCTCGTGCCAAGAGAAGCAACCCTGTGAGGTGGCAGAGTCTCAAGGACCTTGGTTTGGACTACTGGTGGGTCGTAGGGATAGGGGCTGTGTTCGCGTTGGCGCGATTCAGCGAGGCTTTCCTGGTGCTTCGTGCGATGGGTAGCGGCGTACCGATTGCGCTCGTTCCGCTGGTCATGGTGGCAATGAATGTCGTCTACGCGCTGTCCGCTTATCCGTTCGGGAAACTCGCGGACACGATGCGTCATACGCGGCTGCTGATCGGTGGTCTGATCGTGTTGATCGGCGCCGACCTCGTGCTGGCGCAGGGCACCCACTGGGGTGTCGTCGTCGTCGGGGTAGCGCTTTGGGGGCTGCACATGGGGATGACTCAAGGCCTGCTCGCCACGATGGTCGCGCACACGGCGCCGGCGCATCTGCGTGGGACTGCATTTGGTTTCTTCAATCTGCTGAGCGGCATCGTGACGCTGGTTTCGAGCGTTATCGCAGGTCAGCTGTGGGAACGTGTGGGTGCCGCCATGACGTTTTATGCGGGGGCGGCGTTCGGTGTGGTGACCGTCGTGGCGCTTCTCTTTCACCCGACACCGGCCGGATCGTGTAACGACCTGAGTTGACGTGGCAGCGTTGAAAAACAAAAAAGCCGCTGTCCTTGTGGGACAGCGGCTTTTTCTTGAAGCTGGTGGCGAATCAGGGACTCGAACCCCGGACCTGCGGATTATGATTCCGTCGCTCTAACCGACTGAGCTAATTCGCCGAAAGAAGGGAGATTATGCTGGGGCAACCGGAGGCTGTCAACCCCCGGCGCACAACTTTTTCAGGTGGCCCGGACTCGCGGTCCACTCAATCTTTTGCGTAGATATCCGAGTCCTTGGTTTCGCGCACGAACAGCATGCCGATCACGAAGGTGATCACCGCGATGATGATCGGATACCAGAGCCCCGAGTAGATGTTGCCCCGCGCGGCGACGATCGCGAACGCGGTCGCCGGCAGGAAGCCGCCGAACCAGCCATTGCCGATGTGATACGGCAGCGACATCGACGTATAACGGATGCGCGTCGGGAACATCTCGACCAGCATCGCCGCGATAGGACCGTAGACCATCGTTACGTAGATCACGAGGATCGTCAGGATCACGACGCTCATCGGCCAGTTGATCTGAGCCGGATCGGCCTTCGGCGGGTAGCCGGCGGCCTTCAGCGTCGCGGCGAGCGTCTTCTCGAAGGTCTTGGCTTGCTCCTTCGCGTCGGGGGCGCGGCCGTCGAACGTGTTGACGACCGTATCACCCACGCGGATCTGCGCGATCGTGCCGGCCGGCGCCGCGACGTTGTCGTAGTTCAGGCCGGCTCGCGACAGCGCGCCCTTCGCGATATCGCACGAGGTCACGAACTTAGCCGTGCCCACTGGGTTGAACTGGAACGAGCACTCGCCCGGATCGGCGATCACGACGATCGGCGACTTCGCGGTTGCGGCTTCGAGCGCCGGGTTCGTGTAGTGCGTGAGCGCCTTGAACAGCGGGAAGTACGTCAGCGCGGCGATCAGCAGACCGGCCATGATGATCGGCTTGCGGCCGATGCGATCCGACAGCGAGCCGAAGAACAGGAAGAACGGCGTGCCGATCAGCAGCGCGAGCGCGATCATGATGTTGGCGCTCGTACCGTCGACCTTCAGCGTCTGCGTGAGGAAGAACAGCGTGTAGAACTGGCCCGTGTACCACACGACAGCCTGGCCGGCCGTCAGGCCGAGCAGCGCGAGAATCACGACCTTCAGGTTCTTCCACTGGCCGAACGCTTCGGAGAGCGGCGCCTTCGAGGTCTTGCCCTCGGCCTTGATGCGCTCGAACACCGGCGACTCATGCAGTTGCAGGCGAATCCACACCGACACCGCGAGCAGCAGAATCGACACGACGAACGGGATGCGCCAGCCCCAGGCGCCGAACGCGTCTTCGCCCATGAAAGTACGCACGCCGAGGATCACGAGCAGCGACAGGAACAGGCCGAGCGTCGCGGTGGTCTGGATCCACGCGGTGTAGAAGCCGCGGCGGTTCGCCGGCGCGTGTTCGGCCACGTAGGTCGCGGCGCCGCCGTACTCGCCGCCGAGCGCGAGACCCTGCAGCAGGCGCATCGCGATGAAGATCACCGGCGAAGCGATGCCGATCGCCGCATAGCCGGGCAGGAAGCCGACGAGGAACGTCGACAGACCCATGATGATGATCGTGATCAGGAACGTGTACTTGCGCCCGACCATGTCACCGAGCCGTCCGAATACTACCGCGCCGAACGGCCGCACCGCGAAGCCCGCGGCGAAGCTGAGCAGCGTGAAAATGAACGCCGCGGTCGGATTGACGCCGGAAAAGAAGCTCTTGCTGATGAAGGCCGCAAGCGAACCGGCCAGATAAAAGTCGTACCACTCGAAAACCGTACCCAGCGACGATGCGAAGATCACCCGCTTCTCATCGCGCGTCATCGGCGCGTGCGAGAGTTGCCCGCCAACGGTAGCCATATGTCGTCTCCAATATTGATATACACACGGATCGCCAGCGCAGGCGTCCCCGTGCAACCGATTATTGGAGTGGAAACTTACGGCGTTCTGACTCGACGCCAAAACCTGGGGTAGTCCGGTAAACCGGCGAACAGGCGATCAATTTCGGTCAATGTGCGGCGATATTTGTGCGATCCGCGCCGAAATATCTCAAAAACACGCTGACGATCAAGCTGGCTATGGGGCCGTGTTAGGGTAAGTCCCGCCCCCGTTCGAGCACCTGCAAGCTGACGCGCACCAGGGTGCCGGCGAGCCGCGGCGACTCCTGGTAGACGTTGTCGTCGATCGCGAGCTCGCCGCCGTGCATCGCCGCGATCTCGCGCACGATCGCGAGACCGAGGCCGCTGCCGTCGCCCTCGCGGCCCAGAATCCGGTAGAAGCGCTCGACCACGCGCGAGCGCTCGCTGGCCGGAATGCCGAGCCCGGTGTCCTCGACTTCCAGATGCACGAGCCGCGCCGGGGCGTCGTGCCGCACGCGCACGGTGATGCGGCCGCCCGCCGGCGTATAGCGGATCGCGTTGTCGATCAGGTTCGACAGCATTTCGCGCAGCATCACCGGATTGCCGGCGACCTCGACCGGCTCGTCGGGCGCTTCGTAGCCGAGGTCCATCTGCTTGGCGAGCGCGGCCTGCACCCATTCGCGCACCGCGCTGCGCGCGAGTTCGCCGAGTTCGACCGGCGTGAAGATCTGCCCCGACCGACGGTTTTCCGCGCGCGCGAGCGCGAGCAGCTGCGTGACGAGCCGCGCGGCGTGCTCGGAGCTCGTCGCGATCTGTTCGAGCGAGCGATGCACCTCGGCCGACGCGTTCTGGCGCAGCGCTAGCTCGGCCTGCGTGCGCAGCCCGGCGAGCGGCGTTTTCATCTGATGCGCGGCGTCGGCGATAAAGCGCTTTTGCAGCTCCATGTTCTGTTCGAGGCGCGTGAGCAGATCGTTGAACGACGTGACGAGCGGCTCGATTTCCGGCGGCGCGCGGCGCGCTTCGAGCGGCGACAGATCGTCCGGCCGCCGCGCGCGGATATGCGCCTGCAGCGCATGCAGCGGCTCGAGCCCGCGCGATAGCCCGAACCACACGAGCAGGATCGCGAGCGGCAGGATCACGAACTGCGGCAGGATCACGCCCTTGATGATGTCGTTGGCGAGCTGGCTGCGCTTGTCGAGCGTTTCGGCGACCTGCACCAGCACGGGCTGCGCGCCCGGCGTCTGCGGAAACTCGACGGTCGTATACGCGACGCGGATGTCGTTGCCCCGCAGCACGTCGTCGCGGAATTCGACGAGGCCCGGTGGCGGGCGGTCCTCCTCGTGCGGCAGCGGCATGTCGCGCTCGCCGGCCACCAGCTCGCCGCGCGTGCCGAGCACCTGGAAGAACACGCTGTCAACGTTGTCGGCGCGCAGGAAGTCGCGCGTCGAGTCGGGCAGCGACAGCTCCGCGACGCCGTTGACCGGATGGATCTGGCGCGCGAGCACATAGGCGTCGGTTTCGAGCGCGCGGTCGAACGGCCCGTTCGCGATCGATTTCGCGACCAGATAGGTGACCGCGAGGCTCATCGGCCACAACAGCAGCAGCGGGGCGAGCATCCAGTCGAGAATCTCGCCGAACAGCGAGCGCGGACGCGCCTCGGCGGCGGCTTCGGTTTCGTCGGGCGGGGCGAACGGGTTGGCGTAGCGCGCGTCGCGCGCCTCGTCGAGGTCCGCCGCGTGCGCCGTGGCGCGATCAGCGCGTGCGGACATCGCTGGCCTCTATTTGTAGTGATGGCTCGCCGGCATCGCGGCGGACGACGGCGCGGGGGAAGGTGGTACTGCTTGTGCCGCTTGTGCCGTTTGCGCCGTTTGCGCCGTTTGCGGCTCGGAGCCGGCGGCGGGCCTGTTCGCATTCGCGGGCGGCGCCGCTTTTTCGAGGCAGTAGCCGAGCCCGCGCACGGTGATGATGCGCACGCCGCTCGGCTCGATCTTCTTGCGCAGCCGGTGCACGTAGACTTCGATCGCGTTGTTGCTGACTTCCTCGCCCCATTCGCACAGATGGTCGACGAGCTGCTCTTTCGAGACCAGCCGGCCGATCCGTTGCAGCAGCACTTCGAGCAGACCGAGCTCGCGCGCGGACAGATCGATCACCTGGTCGTTGACATAGGCGATGCGGCCCACCTGATCGAACGACAGCGAGCCATGCCGCACGACGGTCGGGCCGCCGCCGGCACCGCGCCGCGTCAGCGCGCGCACGCGCGCTTCGAGTTCATTCAGTGCGAAGGGTTTGGCCATGTAATCGTCGGCGCCGAGGTCGAGGCCTTTGACGCGTTCGTCGACACTGTCTGCGGCGGTCAGGATCAGCACGGGCAGGTTCGAATTGCGCGCGCGCAGGCGGCGCAGCACCTCCAGCCCGGACATGCGCGGCAGGCCCAGATCGAGGATCAATAGGTCGAACGTCTGCATTGACAACGCGGTATCGGCTTCTACGCCGCTTTTGACGTGATCGACCGCATAGGCCGATTGGCGGAGTGATCGAACCAGACCGTCCGCGAGTATGCTGTCGTCTTCGGCAATCAGAATTCGCATGGTGCGCCAGCCTGGCTTTGCCGGCACCGTGGGGCTTGCCCCGGCGCGCAGCGGTCTCCGAACATTATTGTGGGTAGTGGGGGTGACGCGACATTAAAAATGCGCGTTCGCATCATAATCGCGCTTGCCAAAACCACTGTTTTTTTATACAGTGTCTGCGTTTCGTGTGATGTCCTGCAGGCTCCGCTCAATTCGAGTGAAACCACGGGTGCACACCTGCCTCAGACGCCGTTCATCATAGCAAAGGACGATTCATGGAAGAAAGCAAGAAAGGCTCGGCTGGACTGACTGCTGAAAAGAGCAAGGCTCTCGCCGCCGCGCTCGCGCAGATCGAAAAGCAGTTCGGCAAAGGGTCGGTCATGCGGCTCGGCGCAGGTGAGGCAGTCGAAGACATCCAGGTGGTCTCCACCGGATCGCTCGGCCTCGACATCGCACTGGGCGTCGGCGGTTTGCCGCGCGGCCGCGTGGTCGAAATCTACGGTCCGGAATCGTCCGGTAAAACCACGCTGACGCTGCAGGTCATCGCCGAAATGCAGAAGCTCGGTGGCACTGCGGCGTTCATCGACGCGGAACACGCGCTGGACATTCAATATGCGGGCAAGCTCGGCGTGAACGTCGCCGACCTGCTGGTCTCGCAACCGGACACCGGCGAGCAGGCGCTCGAAATCGCCGACGCGCTGGTGCGCTCGGGCTCGATCGACATGATCGTGATCGACTCGGTCGCGGCGCTGGTGCCGAAGGCGGAAATCGAAGGCGAAATGGGCGACTCGCTGCCGGGTCTGCAGGCGCGTCTGATGTCGCAGGCGCTGCGCAAGCTGACCGGCACGATCAAGCGCACGAACTGCCTCGTGATCTTCATCAACCAGATCCGCATGAAGATCGGCGTGATGTTCGGCAACCCGGAAACCACCACGGGCGGTAACGCGCTGAAGTTCTACGCATCGGTGCGTCTGGACATTCGCCGCATCGGTTCGATCAAGAAGAACGACGAAGTGATCGGCAACGAAACACGCGTGAAGGTCGTCAAGAACAAGGTGTCGCCGCCGTTCCGCGAAGCCATCTTCGACATCCTGTACGGTGAGGGCATCTCGCGTCAGGGCGAAATCATCGACCTCGGCGTGCAGGCGAAGATCGTCGACAAGGCTGGCGCATGGTACAGCTACAACGGCGAGCGGATCGGTCAGGGCAAGGACAACGCGCGTGAATTCCTGCGCGAAAATCCGGACATCGCTCGCGAAATCGAAAACCGTATCCGCGAATCGCTGGGCGTCACCGCGATGGCGGACGCCGTGACCGGCGCGGACGCTGAAGTCGCGGGCGAAGAAGAGTAAGCATCACGTGATACGCAAAGGCCGGCCTCTGTCCGGTTCCGACTCCGGACGCTATCCGGACGGCCCGCGCGACACGGCGGATGGATCGCCTGATTCCGGCGATCCATTCGATCCGTTCGAATCGTTCGACGCACATGACCGCGCCGCAGGCCGCGGGCCGCAGCGTACACGGTCCGGATCCCCTGCAGCATCGTCCAGCCCGGATCTCTCCGGACACGATTCCCAATCCCCCTCCGAAGTCACCTACACCCGTTCGCGTCGCCAGGCCGGCGAAGCGAAACCGGGGCTGGCCGACCAAGACGACAGCAGAAAGTCCCAACGCCCAACCCGTCCGCTGAAAGCGCGCGCGCTCGGCTATCTGTCGCGTCGCGAATATAGCCGCGCCGAACTCGCGCGCAAGCTGAAGCCCTACGTCGAGGAAACCGATTCGCTCGACACGGTGCTTGACTCACTGGAAGCCGAAAACTGGCTATCGGACTCGCGCTTCGCGGAAAGTCTGGTTCACCGGCGCGCAACGCGGCTCGGCACGAGCCGCATTCTCGGCGAACTGAAGCAGCACGCGCTGAACCCAGCGCTGGTCGAAGAGGCGAGTGCGCAATTGCGTGAAACCGAACTCGCGCGCGCTCAGGCGGTCTGGCGCAAGAAGTTCGGCCAGCTGCCGAAAACCCCGGCCGAGCGCGCGAAGCAGGCGCGCTTCCTGGCGTCGCGCGGCTTCTCCGGCGCGACGATCGGCAAAATCCTGAAGGGTATTGACGACATCTGGGACGGCGACTAGCACGTCAGCCCCGACGGCCGGTCGATTGCCGCGCCGTAGCCCGGCGCGAGGCCGTGCGCAATCGGGGCTGTCCCAAATACCCGTTATGCTAAAATCCAGAAGTTTTCCAATCCGGCCTTTCCTTCCCGCATGTCGCTCTCCCCGCCAGTGTCCCGTCAGTTGCGCCATCGTCGCGCAATCAGAGCGGAAGCTTACGAGCGAGCCGATGGCCTGTGGGATGTGGAAGCGTGCCTGACCGACGAAAAGCCTCGAGATGTGGCGCTTCCGTCGGGAATCCGGCCCAATGGTCAGCCGATCCATGAACTCTGGCTTCGCATCACCATCGATCGCAAGCTCAATGTCGTCGACGCCGAGGCGTCGTCCGACTGGGTACCCTATCCAGGGTTATGCCAGGCCAGCAATCCCGCCTACCGTGCCCTCATCGGGCTCAATCTGTTCCACAACTTCCGTCGCGATGCTGCCCGTTTGCTGGCCGGCACGGCCGGTTGCACGCATCTCACCGAGCTGTGCGCGATGCTGCCGACCGCCGCGATCCAGGCGTTCGCCGGCGAAGTCTGGAACACCGATGAAGGCACGCCGGGCGCGAACGCGGGTTCGGGAGACGAATCGTCTAACGGCACAGGCGAGCATTCCAACGACAAACCGCCATTCCAGTTGGGACGCTGCCACGCGCTGCGTTTCGACGGCGAGGCGGTGAAACAGTTTTATCCGCGCTGGTATGGCCACGCACCGCGTCCGGCGGAACGCGCGGCCTCGTCGGACGACGCGGCGACTCGCGCACCAAGCGGCGACGCGCCGGCCTGAACGGCGGCAAAACGGAATCGAAGTTCTATCCAACTCTCAGACTGAAGGGAATCACGCATGAAGATTCACGAGTACCAGGGTAAGGAAATCCTGCGGAAATTCGGCGTCGCGGTACCGCGCGGCAAGCCGGTCTTCTCGGTGGATGATGCGGTCAAGGCCGCGGAAGAGCTCGGCGGCCCGGTGTGGGTCGTCAAGGCTCAGATCCACGCAGGTGGCCGTGGCAAGGGCGGCGGCGTCAAGGTCGCCAAGTCGCTGGAACAGGTTCGCGAGTACTCGAACCAGATCCTCGGCATGCAGCTCGTCACGCACCAGACCGGTCCGGAAGGCCAGAAGGTCAATCGCCTTCTGATCGAAGAAGGCGCTGACATCAAGAAGGAACTGTATGTCGGTCTCGTGATCGATCGCGTTTCGCAGAAGATCGTCGTGATGGCATCGAGCGAAGGCGGCATGGACGTCGAAGAAGTCGCGGAAAAGACGCCTGAGCTGATCCACAAGGTTGCAGTCGATCCGTCGACCGGCCTGAAGGACTCGGAAGCAGACGACCTCGCGAAGAAGATCGGCGTGCCCGACGCTTCGATCCCGCAAGCCCGCGCGATCCTGCAAGGCCTTTACAAGGCATTCTGGGAAACCGACGCATCGCTCGCCGAAATCAACCCGCTGATCCTGACCGGCGACGGCAAGGTCATCGCACTCGACGCGAAGTTCAACTTCGATTCGAACGCGCTGTTCCGTCATCCGGAAATCGTCGCTTACCGCGATCTGGACGAAGAAGATCCGGCTGAAATCGAAGCGTCGAAGTTCGACCTCGCGTACATCTCGCTCGACGGCAACATCGGCTGCCTCGTGAACGGCGCTGGCCTCGCAATGGCAACGATGGACACCATCAAGCTGTTCGGCGGCGAACCGGCGAACTTCCTCGACGTCGGCGGAGGAGCTACGACCGAGAAGGTCACCGAAGCGTTCAAGATCATGCTGAAGAACCCGAACCTGACCGCGATTCTGGTCAACATCTTCGGTGGCATCATGCGCTGCGACGTGATCGCGGAAGGCGTGATCGCTGCGTCGAAGGCCGTGTCGCTGAAGGTGCCGCTCGTGGTCCGCATGAAGGGCACGAACGAAGACCTGGGCAAGAAGATGCTCGCTGAATCCGGCCTGCCGATCATCTCGGCGGACAGCATGGAAGAAGCGGCTCAGAAGGTCGTCGCGGCTGCTTCGGGCAAGGCGTAAGCCACCTGTCTACGGCGCATTTACCAGCTCATTTGCCAACATGACGAGTGGCGGCGCGCGAGCGACACAGGCGTGAAGCATCGCGCCGCGTGGCGCTACCGCGCGACGCCAAACGAACAGAGGTCAATACATGTCGATTCTGATCAACAAAGACACCAAGGTCATCACGCAGGGCATCACCGGCAAGACCGGTCAGTTCCACACGCGTGCTTGCCGTGAATACGCAAACGGCCGCGAAGCGTACGTCGCGGGCGTGAACCCGAAGCGCGCCGGCGAAGATTTCGAAGGCATCCCCATCTACGCTAGCGTCGCTGAAGCCAAGGCTGAAACGGGCGCAACCGTGTCGGTGATTTACGTTCCGCCGGCAGGCGCTGCTGCGGCAATCTGGGAAGCCGTCGAAGCCGACCTGGATCTCGCAATCTGTATCACGGAAGGCATCCCCGTCCGCGACATGATCGAGATCAAGGACCGTATGCGTCGCGAAAACCGCAAGACGCTGCTGCTCGGACCGAACTGCCCGGGCACGATCACGCCGGACGAACTGAAGATCGGCATCATGCCGGGTCACATCCACCGCAAGGGTCGCATCGGCGTCGTATCGCGTTCGGGCACGCTGACGTATGAAGCAGTCGGCCAGCTGACCGCGATCGGCCTCGGCCAGTCTTCGGCAGTCGGTATCGGCGGCGATCCGATCAACGGTCTGAAGCACATCGACGTGATGAAGATGTTCAACGACGATCCCGATACGGACGCCGTCATCATGATCGGCGAAATCGGCGGTCCGGACGAGGCGAACGCCGCGCACTGGATCAAGGACAACATGAAGAAGCCGGTGGTTGGCTTCATCGCCGGCGTCACGGCGCCTCCGGGCAAGCGCATGGGCCACGCCGGCGCGCTGATCTCGGGCGGTGCGGACACCGCTGAAGCGAAGCTGGAAATCATGGACGCATGCGGTATCAAGGTCACGAAGAACCCGTCGGAAATGGCGCGTCTTCTGAAGGCGATGCTGTAAATCGAATTCGCGTGCCGTGAGCGCGCGATTTTGATACGCTTACGAAGTCCTTTCGTGAGCGAGCGGTCCCGAAAAGCGGGGGAGTGCAGACTCCCCCGCTTTTTTTTCGTCCGCACTTGCGCCGTCGTGCTGTCCGCTCGGTAGATTTTTTCTTATTCTTTTTTCCATGCTCGAATTCTTCACGACGCTCAATTGGGGCGCGGTCTTTCAGATCATCGTCATTGACGTGCTGCTCGGCGGCGATAACGCGGTCGTCATTGCGCTCGCCTGCCGCAACCTGCCGCAGTCGCAACGCATGCGCGGCATCGTGTGGGGAACCGCCGGCGCGATCCTGCTGCGCGTCGTGCTGATCGCATTCGCGGTCGCGCTGCTCGACGTGCCGTTCCTGAAGTTCGCGGGCGGGTTGCTGCTGCTGTGGATCGGCGTGCGCTTGCTCGCGCCCGCGCACGACGTTCACGACAACGTCAAGCCGGCCGACAAGCTGATCTCGGCGGTGAAGACGATCATCATCGCGGATGCGGTAATGAGCGTGGACAACGTAATCGCGATTGCGGGCGCGGCCGAAGCCGCGGAGCACGAGCACCGGTTGGCTCTGGTGATCTTTGGCCTCGTCGTGAGCATTCCGCTGATCGTGTGGGGCAGCCAGCTGATTCTGAAGCTGCTCGATCGCTTTCCGGGCATCGTGCTGTTCGGCGCGGGCCTGCTCGGCTGGATCGCGGGCGGTCTGATGGTCAACGACCCGGCCGGCGACCGTTGGCCGATCCTCGACACGCCCGTCGCGGAATACGGGATGAGCATCGCGGGCGCGCTGTTCGTCGTGATCGTCGGTTATCTGTTGAAGCGCCGTAACGCGAAACGCGCGGCGGTGTGAGCATGGCATCGACGGTGCGCCGCTGCCTAAGCCGTGATGCCGTCCGAATGCAAGCCTGGCCATCCGGCTGACTGTGACGCGCAAGCGTCGCTCGCTACGATGGAAACGCCTGTTCCCGATCCACGGGCCACGCGTTTCTCGTATCAGGAGTCTGCCGATGATCGTTACCCTGCCGTATTCCCCTTACTCTCAATCGACGCAATTTTCGCGTAGGTCGCGCCGCGCACGTTGGCGCGAGAATTGGTTCGCGCGCCTTTGCCGGCGCTGCGGCGTCGGCTTCACGTTGATCGAGCTGATGATCGTGCTGGCGATCGTCGGCGTGATCGCGGCCTATGCGATTCCCGCGTATCAGGACTATCTGGCGCGCAGCCGGGTCGGCGAGGGCTTGTCGCTCGCGGCGTCGGCGCGGCTCGCGGTGGCCGAAAACGCCGCGAGCGGCAACGCATTCAGCGGCGGTTATGCGTCGCCGCCCGCCACCCGCAACGTCGAGTCCATCCAGATCGACGACGACACCGGTCAGATCACGATCACGTACTCGACGCGCGTCGCGCAGGCCGGCGCGAACACGATGACGCTGGTGCCCTCGGTGCCGGACAACGCCGATGCGCCGAGCGCACGTGTCGCGTTGGCCAAGGACACGGTGCAGACGGGCGCGCTGACGTGGGAATGCTTTGCGAGCGGCAAGAGCGCGTCTTCGTTGCCGGCGCCGGGGTCGGGGCCGATGCCGGGTGAAGCGCCGACGCTCGCGGCGAATCTGGCGCCGCCCGAGTGCCGATCGTAAGGGGGCAGATGAACTGAACAAGCCAACGAGACGGCGGCCGGGCGCTGACCGGACGACTCGAAGGCACAACGTAAAGGGCTGATTTGCAGCCTATTTCGGCCGAACCGGCGCACAGTGCAACGAAATTTTTGTATAGTGCGCCGGTTGCTGACGCCCACCGTTGATTCGATGCCCACCCCTTTCGCGCGCTACCTGTCTCTCGTACTGCTGGCTCTTGCGTTGATCCTGCCCTACGCGGTTGCCAACCATACGTATCCGATCCCAACCTTCTACTCCGAATTCACCTCGCTCGCGCTGTATCTGCTGACCGGGGCGGCCGTCATGCTGACGGTCGCGACCGCCCGGCCGCGCGTGAGCTTCGCGTCGCCCATGGTCGCGCTCGTGCCCTTGCTGTTCGGCCTCCTGCTGGTGCTGCAAACGTTCGTGCTGCCGGTCGCTGAGCCGTCGATGAACTGGCTCGGCGCGGGCTTCCTGCTCGCTGCGTGGATGGCCGCGCACGTGGGCTATGGCTTCGCGCGTGTGAAACTCGACGAGACCGCGTTGCGCTGGGCGGCGGGGGCGTTGATCGTCGGCGGTCTGTTCTCGGTGTTCAGCCAGGTGATCCAGCTGTTTCACCTCGAAACGCGCGTGGCGCCGCTCATCGTCGCGTACAACATCACTGTCGATCGCCGGCCGTTCGGCAACATGGCGCAGGCGAACCACCTCGCGACCTATATCGCGTTCGCGATGGCGGGCGCGCTGTACCTCGTGCAGACGCGCCGCATCGCGCTGCCTATCTGGCTGCTCGTGTCGACGATTTTCTCCGTCGGCCTCGCGCTGACCGTGTCGCGCGGTCCGTGGCTGCAGATGGGGGTGATCGTCGTGGCCGGCTTCTGGATGGCGTTCGCGCAGACTCGCAACGAACCGCAATCGCGTCGTAGCAGCCGTGACTGGCTGGTGCCGATCGCGCTCGCGGTGCTGTTTTTCGTGGTCAATGCGGTGATTCGCTGGGCCAACGTGCGTTTTCACCTCGAACTCGGGCAGTCGGCGGCCGAGCGCTTCCAGGATGCCGGTCAAATCGCGCCGCGCATCGCGCTATTGAAATACGGCTGGACGATGTTCAAGCAGCATCCGCTGCTCGGCGTCGGCTGGGGCGAATTTCCGAGCTATCAGTTCGCGCTCGTCAGGCAATTGGGCGGCGTCGAAATCGCCAACAACTCGCATGACATCTTCGTCGATCTGCTCGCCAAAACCGGTCTTATCGGACTCGGGATCGTGCTCGTGGGTCTCGTCGCGTGGCTCGTGCGTGTCGTGCGTGCGCCGCAAAGCGCCACGCGCGTGTTCGGCATCGCGCTGATCGGCGTGCTGACGATGCATGCGCTCGTCGAGTATCCGCAGCAGTACATGTTCTTCCTGTTGCCTGCGATGTTCGTGTTCGGCTTGCTCGAAACGCGGCCGTTGCGCGCGGTGCCCGCGAAACTGTCGCTCGGCGCGTTCGCGGTCGTGGTATTCGGCGGACTCGCCGCGCTGTATCCGATCTATCGCGACTATGCGCGTGCCGAGGTGCTGTACTACGGTCAGCGTCCAGCCGAACAGTACGCCGCCGATCCGTCGTTCATGTTCGGCGCGTGGGGCGAATACGGTCTGGCGACACTGCAGCCGATGAATCCGCTGAACCTGCAACGCAAGCTCGCGATGCACAAACAGGCGATTGCACTGTTGCCGGGCGAAACCGTGCTGCGTCGCTACGCGGTGCTACAGGCGCTGACCGGCGATACCGCGGCGGCGCTCGATACGGTCGAACGCTTGCGTATTTTCGCGGAGGAACTGAAGGACTGGCCCGCGCAGCTCGGCTATGTGTACCAGCTCGTCGACGAGCAGAAGTCGCTCGCGGGCTTCAGGGAGCAGTTGGTGAAGCGCTACGGCAGGCCCGCAGCGGATGCGGCACCGGATGACGACAGCGACGAGGATTGATCGGGCCGCGGAGGCTTCGGCGTGCTCGCGTCAAGGCCGGCCTCCTCGCCTCTAAGTTCACAACTCGGAATACTTCGCGGCCGTGCCTTTCGCCTTGTCGACGGGGTAGCGCGCTTCGTTCAGCTTCAGTTTTTCCGCGGCCGCGTCGACGAGATCGAAGCCCGCGGTATGAGCCACCAGCAGCAGGTACATGAAGACGTCGGCGCACTCGTGCCGGAGGTTCGTCGATTGCTCGGGATCACTGAGCAGCGTGTCGATCTGCGCGTCGGACTTCCATTGAATCGTCTCCAGAAGCTCGCCGGCTTCGATGCCGGTGGAGACGATCAGGTTGCGTAGGGTATGAAACTGCCGCCAGTCGCGCGCGTCGCGAAACGCCAGTAGCTGCTTGAGCAGTTCGTCGATGGTCATGGTGCTACCCGGATAGTTGTCGACCCGCGCTTCAAGCTTGCGCGACCCAGTCCCCCGATTTCCCGCCATGCTTTTCCATCACCTTCACATCGGTGATGGTCATGCCGCGGTCCACCGCCTTGCACATGTCGTACACGGTCAGCAGCCCGACCTGCACGGCGGTGAGCGCTTCCATTTCGACGCCCGTGCGTCCAAACGTCTCGACCTGGACCGTGCAATGCACGCCGGGCATCTGCTCGTCGAGTTCGAAGTCGGCTTTCACGCGTGTCAGCGCGAGCGGGTGGCACAGCGGAATCAGATCGGCGGTGCGCTTCGAGGCCTGGATCGCCGCGATCCGCGCGACGCCGATCACGTCGCCCTTTTTGGCGTTGCCGTCGCGGATCAGCGCGAACGTGTCGGGCAGCATGCGGATCGAGCCACGCGCGATCGCGATGCGCTTCGTCTCCTGCTTGCCGCCGACGTCCACCATATGCGCGTCACCAGACGCATCGAAATGAGTGAGTTCAGGCATGGTTGACTCCTTCAGAGGGCGCCTATCATAGCAGTGCGGCGCGGCCCCGAATCGGCGCGGCGGCTGATCACACTTGCGCTGTGCGGTACCGTGCGTTTTGCCTTGTACGCGTCCTTCGACGTCCTTGCCCGCTATCTTAGTCCGGGCCACGGGCGAGTTTTTCGACTTCGTCAGACCGGCTTCGCGATGCATTCAAAACGATTCCTCGCTGCCTTGCTATCTGTCGCACTCGCAATGCCGCCCGGCGCGTTCGCGCAATCGACCGGCGGAGCGGCCCTCGCGTCGGGAACCCCATTGTCCGAGGCGCCGCTCGTTAGCGGCCCGAGCGACGCGGTCGATCCGAGCCTGCCGCCCGACATCGCGCGCGGCGTGTTCGGCACCTACGGCGGCGCGCAGAGCCGTTTTTCCAATGGCGGCGCTAGCGGCAGCAATGGCGGCAAAACCGGCAGCAACGACTGGCGCGCGCCGATCGTCGCGCAGCAGTTGCCCGATCTCGGCAGCGGCGGCGCCGGCTCGCTGACTCCGCAGGCCGAACGCAAGCTCGGCGAGCGCGTGATGCGCGATATACGCCGCGACCCCGATTATCTCGACGACTGGCTCGTGCGCGACTACCTGAATTCGGTCGCCGCCAAGCTCGCAGCGGCGGCCAGCGCGCTGTATATCGGCGGTTACCGTCCGGATTTCGAACTGTTCGGGGTGCGCGACGCGCAGATCAACGCGTTTTCGCTGCCGGGCGGTTTCATCGGCGTGAACACCGGGTTGATCGTGGCGACGCAGACCGAGTCCGAACTCGCGGCGGTGCTGGGTCACGAGATGGGACACGTGCTGCAGCGGCACATCTCGCGGATGATCTCCAACGGCGAGCGCAGCGGCTACGCGGCGCTCGTCGGCGTGCTGTTCGGCGTGCTGGCAGGCGTACTCGCGCATAGCGGCGACCTCGGCAGCGCGATCGCGCTCGGCAGCGAGGCGTATGCGGTCGACAGCCAGTTGCGCTTCTCGCGATCGGCCGAGCAGGAGGCGGACCGCGTCGGCTTTCTGCTGCTCGCCGGTGCCGGCTACGATCCCTACGCGATGCCGACGTTCTTCCACCGGCTCGACCGCGCGGCGATGAACGACAACGGCATTCCGGCCTACGCGCGCACGCATCCGCTGACCGGCGAGCGGATCGCCGACATGGAGGACCGTGCGCGCCGCGCGCCGTACCGGCAGCCGCATCAAGACTCTGAGTACGGCTTCGTGCGGGCGCGCGCGGGTCTGTTGCAGGGCCATTCGCGCAGCGACTACGCGGACGAGATTTCGCGTTTGCGCGCGGAAATCGAGGACCGCACCGCGCTGAACGTTGCGGCCAACTGGTACGGCATCGCCTACGGGCAGATGTTGCTCGAGCGCTACGACGACGCGGCCGCCTCCCTTGCGAACGCGCGCGCGACGTTCGTCTCCGGCGCGCGTGCGGAAGGCGAGCCTGAGCGCGATTCGCCGAGCCTCGACGTGCTCGCGACCGACATCGCGCGCAGTGCCGGTCATGCGGACGAAGCCGCGCGTCTCGCCGACTTCGCGCAGAAGCGCTGGCCGCAGTCGAACGCCGCGATCGATATGCATATCCGCACGCTGCTGACGCTGCACCGTTTCACCGACGCGCAGGCGCTCGCGAAGAAGGAAACCCGGACGCATCCCGATCAACCCGCGTGGTGGTTGTATCTCGCGCAGGCGAGTGCGGGCAGTGGCGATGCGTTGACGCAGCATCGCGCGATGGCGGAAAAGTTCGCGCTGGAGGGCGCGTGGCCATCGGCGATCCGGCAGTTGAAGGACGCGCGCGACTTGAAGACGATCGGCTATTACGACCTGGCGACCGTCGACGCGCGTCTGCACGAGATGGAGAACCGCTACAAGGAGGAGCGGCTCGACGAGAAGGGGTAGGGTGGACGCAGGTGCACGCCGGCGCGTGCGTCAGACCTGCGCCGCCGCCGGGCTTGCGACGAAGCCGAAGCGCGCGGCCACCTGATCGCGTCGCACGCTTTGCAGCGGCAGTGTGAGTTGAGCGCTCCAGTGGAATGCGCCGCTCAATGAACCATCGTCGGCGAGCGTCGCGTGATCCGAGAAGATCTCGAGGTCGTGATCGTGCAGCGCCGCGATGCGTGCCGGCTGCGAGCGATCGGCGAACAGAATGCCGCCGTCTTCATCGACGAACACCGCCGCCGGCTCGAACGCGCCGCCGCCCTGGTCGTGCAGTGCGAGCGTGCCATCCGCGCGCGCGGACAATCTGACCACCCACGGCGTGTAAGCCAGCTCGACATACACGCGCTGCGGCCCGTTCTGGAAATACCACTGCCCGCGCTCATCGGCCTCGTAGTTCCGGTTGATGAAGCCCAGCAGCGCCTCGTGCCGGATCGGCACACCGTGCGCGCCGCTCGCCTGGGCCGCTTCGTCGCGCATGCGCCAGTTGCCGCGCCGGTCGAGCATCAACCAGCCGGTGCAACTCGGCACGTTCGGCCATTTGGCGAGTGACTGTTTGACGATGTCATCCATGATCGACGTGTTGTTCCAGATAGCCGAACACGCGCCGCGATAGCCAGTCGATGCGGCCCGGGAACGGCCCGGTCATGAAACCCGCGTGGCCGCCGTGCTCGGGCTGATAAAGCTCGACCGCCGCCGATACCTCCTGCCGCGACGGCAGCGCTTCGGCCGGCAGGAACGGGTCATTGCGCGCGTTGAGCACCAGCGTGGGCACTTGAATGAGCGGCAGCAGCGGACGGGTGGTTGCGGTGCTCCAGTAGTCGTCGGTATTGCGAAAGCCGTGCAGCGGCGCGGTCACCACGTTGTCGAACTCGTACATCGTGCGGCTCGCGAGCATCGCGTCGCGATCGAATAGGCCCGGGAACTGCTCGAGCTTCTGGTTGGCCTTGTGTTTCAGCGTCTTCAGGAAGCTGCGCGTATAGACGAGGCCGAAGCCCTGCGACAGCGCGCGGCCGCCCGCGTGGACGTCGATCGGTGTCGAAATCGCGGCGGCGGCGGCTACCACCTGCGCCGCATCGTTTTGCCGCTCGCCGAGCCAGCGAAGCAGCACGTTGCCGCCGAGCGACACGCCGGCCGCGACCACCGGCCCCCGATGCGCGGCGCACAGGCGGCGCAGGATCCAGTCGACCTCGTTGCTGTCGGCCAGATGGTAGAAGCGCGGCAGCCGGTTCAGCGGGCCGCTGCAGCTGCGAAAGTGCGGCACCACGCCGTGCCAGCCGTATTCGCGCGCGGCGGCCATCAGCGCGACCGCGTAGTGCGACGACGAACTGCCTTCGAGGCCGTGAAACAGCACGAAAAGCGGAGCGGTATCGGTGGGCGGAGTATCGTGCGCGACCCAGTCGAGATCGATGAAATCGCCGTCCGGCGTGTCCCAGCGCTCGCGCCGAAACGACACGGCGGGGCGGCGCGCGAACAACGACGGGACGATCGTCTGCGCATGCCGGTTGGGCAGCCACAGCGGCGCGCGGTACAGCAGCTCGACGGTCGCCTCGACGGCGGCCGCCACCTTGGCGGGGGCCGTACCGGAGGAAGCGGGTTTATGTGGCGTCGAACTCATACCGGCGGAAAAGCGAAAAAACGTGAATCTGAATCGGTCGTGGTGCCGCGCGTCAGTGCAGCGGGCCCTGGCCATGCCGCATCTTGGTCGCGAACTGGCTGGCGGCCTCGTTCGGCATCGGGCTCGCGTGAATATGCGCAATGCGCCATTCGCCGCGCTCGTGGACCATCACGTAGGTGGTGAAGACCATCGCGGGCGTGGCGGTCGGATCGGCCGGACGATGCGCTTCGGCAATCGCATAGACGACGGTGCCGAGGCTGTCGTAGACGCGGATGTCGAGCGGCTCGATCGACACCGGCAGCGCTTCGAGCTGAGCCTGCAAGCCATTGCGGATGTTCTCGATACCGTGCAGATGCGAGCCGTCCGCGCAGATGCAGCTGACGAACTCCTCGTCGATCCACAAGCCCATCAAACTGTCGATATTGACCTCGGCGACGGCCTGATAGTAGGCGTTCAGGGTATCGGCGGCGGCTTCGAAGATATGGGCAAAACGTGGCATGGCTCGTCAGTCTCTAGTGCGCGGCGCGCGGTTGCGGGTCAGCGGTAGCGGGACGGTCCAGAGCGCCGGACCATCGCCCCCGGCGTCAGCTTGCCCGTGCCGCAAGGCGCGAACATGACGCGACGCGCTCGGGGGCGTGCGGTGTTGCGTGCAAGTACCAGTCGGCTCAGCGCTGCGCGAGCAGCATGCCGCGCAAATCGCCGAAAACCTGCTCGGCGCTCAGCTGCTTCAGGCAGTTCAGATGACCGAGTGGGCACTCGCGCTCAAAACAGGGGCTGCATTCGAGATGAAGCCATTGTACCTTCGCGAGCTCGGACAAGGGCGGGGTGTGGCGCGGATCGGTCGAACCGAAAACGGCCACGAGCGGGCGGCGCAGCGCGGCGGCGACGTGCATCAGGCCGGAGTCGTTGGTGACGACCGCGTTGGCCCGAGCGATCAGCGCGCAGGCCTCGCCGAGCGCGGTCTGGCCGCACAGGTTGCGCACGTTCGGCGCTTTTTCGGCGATCGCCTGCGCGAGCGGCGCGTCTTTCGGCGAACCGAGCGCGACGATCTGCGTGTACGGGAACGACTGGCCGACCATCTGCGCAAGCGCCGCGAAGTGCTCGGGCGGCCAGCGCTTGGCGGGACCGTACTCGGCGCCCGGGCAGAACACCAGCAGCGGCACGCGGGTATCGAGATTGAAGCGCGCCGATACGCGCGACGCCTCGTTCAGATCCGTGTCGAGACGGGGCATCGGCAGATCTTCGGGGACCTTGGCGCCGGGCGCGTAGGCGAGGGCGGCGTAGTGGCCGACCATCGGCGGCCGGGCGTCCTTGCGCGGATTCGCGTGACGCACGTTCAGCATGCCGTAGCGACTCTCGCCGGTGTAGCCGATGCGCAGCGGAATGCCCGCCAGCCACGGAATCAGCGCCGACTTGAACGAGTTCGGCAGCACGTAGGCCGCGTCGTAGCCGACGTCGCGCAGATCGCTCGACAGCTGCCAGCGGCGCAGCATCTGCAGCTTGCCGTGGGCGAGATCGGTCGCGTAGACGTCGCGGATTTCCGGCATGCGTTCGAGCACGGGGGCGACCCAGCTGGGCGCGACCGCGTCGATGACGATGCGCGGATGCAATTTCACGAGGCGCGCAAACAGCGGCTGCGCCATCAATGCGTCACCGATCCAGTTCGGTGCGATAACCAACGCGCGACGCATCAGAGTGAGTGTCCGGTGTCGATAACAAGCGCCGCGCGCGATGCGCGTGGCGCTCGGATGGGTAGAAGGGGAAAGCGGGAAGCCGCGCGGCGCGAGGCCCGCGGGTCGTGCGATCGAGCCTGCGGCGCGGCGAGCGCGCGATCAGAACGTCACGCCTCGCGCCGCTGAAGCCGGCTCAGAACCGCTCGATGCGTTCGATCAATGACCCTTGATCACTTCGCCGTCGCGCAGCTTGTAGCGCGTGCTGCAATACGGGCAACGCGCTTCGCCGTGCGACACGTCGATGAAGACGCGCGGATGCGCGCTCCAGCGCGGCATGGCCGGATTCGGACAATATGCCGGCAGATCTTTTGCCGTCAGTTCGACCAGCGGCATTTCCTTGATTTCGCTCATGACACTTTCTCGTTGTATGCGGGGTGCTTGCAGTGCGCCGCCGACGGGCGGCGCTGCGCATCTCAAAACGTCGCTCAGATTTTCGTGAGCCAGTGCGCGTACTTCTCGCTCTTGCCGTTCACGACGTCGAAGAAGGCGGACTGCAGCTTTTCGGTGATCGGGCCGCGCACGCCGGCGCCGATCTTGCGGTTGTCGAGTTCACGGATCGGCGTGACTTCGGCTGCCGTGCCGGTGAAGAACGCTTCGTCGCAGGTATAGACTTCGTCGCGCGTGATGCGCTTTTCGATCACCTGGATGCCCATGTCGCGCGCGAGCGTGATCACGGTGTCGCGCGTGATGCCGTCGAGGCACGACGACAGGTCGGGCGTGTACAGCTTGCCGTTGTTGACGAGGAAGAAGTTCTCGCCCGAGCCTTCCGACACGTAGCCGTCGACATCGAGCAGCAGTGCTTCGTCATAGCCGTCGGCGATCGCTTCCTGGTTCGCGAGGATCGAGTTCACGTACCAGCCCGACGCCTTTGCGCGCACCATCGACACGTTCACGTGATGGCGCGTGAACGACGACGTCTTCACGCGAATACCCTTGGTGATGCCGTCTTCGCCGAGGTACGCGCCCCACGGCCACGCGGCGATCGCGACGTGGATCGTGTTGCCCTTGGCCGACACGCCGAGCTTTTCCGAGCCGACCCAGATGATCGGGCGCAGATAACAGGATTCGAGCTTGTTCTCGCGCACCACTTCACGCTGCGCGGCGGCGAGCGTTTCATGGTCGAACGGCACGTCCATCTGGAAGATCTTCGCCGAGTTCAGCAGGCGCTTGGTGTGCTCCTGCAGGCGGAAAATCGCGGTGGCGCCGTCGGCCGTCTTGTAAGCGCGCACGCCCTCGAACACGCCCATGCCGTAGTGCAGCGTGTGGGTGAGCACGTGGATTTTGGCATCGCGCCAGTCGATGAGCTTGCCATCCATCCAGATCTTGCCGTCGCGGTCGGCCATTGACATACGGTTCTCCAGCAGGTGCGTTATGAGGTGCGGCCATGAGCGCAGGACATAGCCGGGAGCGCTATTTTAGCGTCTTTTGCACACACAACGGGCATTTGGGCGCACCCTGGACGCTATAATCCAGCGCACGCATAAATCAAATCGGGATGCGCCAGCGGGAGGTCTCGCAAGCTGGTGCCGGCCCGGCCTTCTCGACGGCGTTTCCTGCGCCCGCAATCTTCGCCCGATGCTCGCTCGACTGTCCGACACCGATCGCCGCGCTTTTCGTGAAGGCGCGCGCGCCTATGCGCCCACGCTGATGGCAATTTTTTCCTGGGGCCTCGTGACGGGCATCGCGATGAGCAAGTCCGTGCTGACGCTGCCGCAGGCGCTCACGATGTCGCTGCTGTGCTACGCCGGTTCGTCGCAGCTGGCGGTGCTGCCGCTCCTCGCGGCGAAGCTGCCGGTGTGGACCGTGCTGCTGACCGCGGCGATGGTCAACACCCGCTTCGTGATCTTCAGCGTCGGCCTCGCGCCGCACTTCTCTTATCTGCCGATGTGGCGGCGCATCGTGCTCGGCTATTTCAACGGCGACGTGATCTATCTGCTGTTCGTCAAAAAGAGCTTTCCGACCGGCTACGTGCCGGGCAAGGAGGCGTACTTCTGGGGCATGGCGGTAGCGAGCTGGCTCTCGTGGCAGGTGTCGTCGATCGTCGGCATCCTGCTCGCGAGCCTGATTCCCGACAACTGGGGGCTCGCGCTCGCCGGTACGCTTGCGCTGTTGCCCATCATGGTGTCGGCGGTCGCGACGCGCTCCACGCTGGCCGCGGTCAGCGTGGCCGCCATCGTGGCGCTGCTCGCGCTCGATCTGCCGTACCGGCTCGCGCTGCCATTCGCGGTGATCGCGGCGATCGTCGCCGGCAGCGCAACCGACCTGATGATCGAGCGCGCGGACCTGCGCCGCATCCGCGGCGTAAACGATCGCGCCGGAGACTCCCGATGACCTCAACGCAAATCTGGCTCGCCATCTTCGGCATGACCTTCGTCACCGCGCTCACGCGCGCGATGTTCCTGATCGGCGGCGAGCGCACGGTGCTGCCCGCGCGCGTGCAGAAAATGCTGCGCTACGCGCCGGCCGCCGCGCTCGCCGCCGTGGTGGTGCCCGACGTGCTGACGACACCCGAGGGGCTGTCGTTCGCGGCTTCCAACCATGAACTTTACGCGACCCTCGCCGGCCTCGGCTGGTTTTTGTGGCGCCGCACCATGCTCGGCACGATCGTGACCGGGATGGTCGTGTTCACGCTGATGCGCGTCTTCCTGTGACGGTCCGGCCCCAGGTGTGGCGATGACGCCGCGCCGCGCGGCATCGAGGGCCTCGCGGTCAAATACGCGACATTCGCCGCGTCGCGGTCAGATGGCCGTTGGGATCAGTTAAAATGCCCTTTTCCGGGTTGAGCGCGCCGCAGCAAGGCGCCTAGTGCCGCGGCCGGCCGCCGGCGCCCGATCCCGCGGAGCCGTTGGGCCGAAGCGCCGGAGTTCGCCGCGCCTCGTCCCCGCGCGCTGTCCGCCACCGCCTTCTCATCAACTCGCCTACTCAAGCCCATGAACAAGGTATTGCGTCTCTCCGACCTGATCGCCGAAGGCAAGCTGTCCGGCAAACGCGTGTTCATCCGCGCCGATCTGAACGTGCCGCAGGACGATCAAGGCAACATCACCGAAGACACCCGCATCCGCGCTTCCGTACCGGCCATCAAGGCCGCGCTCGACGCCGGCGCCGCCGTGATGGTCACCTCGCACCTGGGTCGCCCGACCGAAGGCGACTTCAAGCCGGAAGATTCGCTCGCGCCAGTGGCGAAGCGTCTCGCCGAGCTGCTCGGCCGAGACGTGCCGCTCGTCGCGAACTGGGTCGAAAACGGCGTGAACGTCGCGCCGGGCTCGGCCGTGCTGCTCGAAAACTGCCGCGTCAACAAGGGCGAAAAGAAAGATTCCGACGAGCTCGCGCAGAAAATGGCCAAGCTCTGCGACATCTACGTGAACGACGCGTTCGGCACCGCGCACCGCGCGGAAGCGACCACGCACGGCATCGCGAAGTACGCGCCGGTTGCCTGCGCGGGTCCGCTGCTCGCGGCTGAGCTCGAGGCACTCGGCAAGGCGCTCGGCGCACCGAAGCGTCCGCTGGTGGCGATCGTCGCGGGTTCGAAGGTGTCGACCAAGCTGACCATCCTGAAGTCGCTCGCTGAGAAGGTCGACCAGCTGATCGTCGGCGGTGGCATCGCCAATACGTTCATGCTCGCGGCCGGCCTGAAGATCGGCAAGTCGCTCGCCGAGGCCGATCTCGTCGCCGAAGCGAAGGCGATCATCGACGCGGCGAAGGCCCGCGGCGCCTCAGTGCCGATCCCGACCGACGTGGTCACGGCCAAGGAGTTCTCGCCGACCGCGAAGGCCGAAGTGAAGGCCGTCGCCGATGTGCAGGACGACGACATGATCCTCGACATCGGCCCGGAAACGGCCAAGGTGCTCGCCGCACAGCTCGAGAAGGCCGGCACGATCGTGTGGAACGGCCCGGTCGGCGTGTTCGAGTTCGACCAGTTCGGCAACGGCACGAAGACGCTCGCGGACGCGATCGCGCGCTCGGCGGCGTTCTCGATCGCAGGCGGCGGCGACACGCTCGCGGCGATCGCCAAGTACGGCATCCACGATCAGGTCAGCTACATTTCGACGGGCGGCGGCGCGTTCCTCGAGTTCCTCGAGGGCAAGAAGCTGCCGGCGGTCGAAGTTCTGGAATCGCGGGCTTAACGTGGCGACGCGCTCCCCCGCGGCGAAGTCGACCAAGGCGCGTGGCGCGAAAGCTCCGCGCGGTAACGCGACAACGCCGGCACGGGAGCGCGCGACACGCGCGGTCGCTGCGTCGGCGAGGGCCGAACAGGACGTGGCCGCCGAGGCGCTAGTAGCGCCGGCGGCCACCGACGCGGAGCAGCCGCCAACTTTGCAAGCCGAATCTGGCCAACACGATTCGGCCCGGCCGGAACAGCCTTCCGGCAAGCAGCACAGCGGATCTCCGGCGCGCGAGGCGCCGGTCCCGAATACCGCATCACCCGCATCACTCCACAAAGCGACACCGGCCACAACCGGCGCGCGACCCCACGTAGCATCTTTCGATGCGCGAACTCCGCAGCAGCCCCGCAGCGCTCTTTCCAGCGATCCCATCCAGACGAGGAGACTCATGCATCGCGCCACCAAGATTGTCGCTACTGTCGGTCCGGCTTCCAGCACGCCGGAAATCCTGCTGCAAATGATTCAGGCAGGATTGGACGTGGTGCGGCTCAATTTCTCACACGGCACCGCCGACGACCATCGTCAGCGCGCCGAATACGTTCGCGAGGCGGCCCGTCAGGCCGGCCGCGAAGTCGCCATCATGGCGGACCTGCAAGGCCCGAAGATTCGCGTCGGCAAATTCGAGAACGGCCGGACGACGCTCGTCACCGGCAATCCTTTCATCCTCGATGCGGAATGCGAGCTCGGCAACGACGAGCGCGTCGGCCTCGACTACAAGGATCTGCCGCGCGACCTGAAACCGGGCGACGTGCTGCTGCTCAACGACGGCCTGATCGTGCTCAACGTGCAGCGCGTGATCGGCCAGGAGATCCACACGATCGTGAAGATCGGCGGTGAGCTGTCGAACAACAAGGGCATCAACCGCCAGGGCGGCGGTCTGTCGGCGCCCGCGCTGACCGCGAAGGACATGGAGGACATCCGCACGGCGATGTCGCTCGGTGTCGATTTCATCGCGGTGTCGTTCCCGAAGAACGCGACCGACATGGAAATGGCCCGCCAGCTCGCGAACATCGCCGGGGCGCCGTACGGCATCAAGCCGAAGATGATCGCGAAGATCGAGCGCGCGGAAGCGATTCCGGCGTTGCAAGGCATTCTCGACGCGTCGGACGGCATCATGGTCGCGCGTGGCGACCTGGCCGTGGAAGTGGGCAATGCCGCCGTGCCGGCGCTGCAAAAGCGCATGATCCGCATGGCGCGCGAGTCGAACAAGTTCGTAATCACCGCGACGCAGATGATGGAGTCGATGATCCATGCGCCGGTACCGACCCGCGCTGAAGTGTCGGACGTCGCCAATGCGGTGCTCGACGGCACCGACGCGGTGATGCTGTCGGCGGAATCGGCGGCGGGCAAGTATCCGGTGCAGACCATCGAGACCATGGCCGCGATCTGCGTCGAAGCGGAAAAGTCCGAGCAGTCGGAGCTCGACAAGGACTTCCTCGACCGCACGTTCACGCGGATCGACCAGTCGATCGCGATGGGTGCGCTGTTCACCGCCTATCACCTTGGCGCCAAGGCGATCGTCGCGCTGACCGAGTCGGGCTCGACCGCTCTGTGGATGTCGCGCCACTGGACCCACGTGCCGATCTTCGCGCTGACGCCGCGCGTCGGCAGCGAACGGGCGATGGCGCTTTACCGCAACGTGACGTCGCTGCATCTGGACACCAACACCGACCGCGACACGGCGCTGCAGCAGGCGCTCGAAACGGTGGTCGGCAAGGGCTACGCGTCGCACGGCGACATGGTCGTGCTGACGGTCGGCGAGCCGATGGGTCAAGCGGGCGGCACCAATACGTTGAAGATCGTGCGGGTCGGTGAGCCGTACTGATCAGGCAGGACTGCTCGATCGGCACGGGCTCGATTGAGCGAAGCAGGCCGGCGAGACCCGCACGGCCCATGTGCGACGGCGCACCAAAGCGCCGGTGTCGCTGCGGGAACGCCGCCTGCTTCGCGATAAAATCGCCGCAAAAAATGCCGACGGCAAAAGAATTCGTTTCAATCCAAGGAGTTTAAGCATGCCTCTCGTATCAATGCGTCAACTGCTGGACCATGCCGCGGAAAACGGCTATGGCCTTCCGGCATTCAACGTGAACAACCTGGAGCAGGTGCAGGCGATCATGGCCGCGGCCGACAAGGTCAACGCCCCGGTCATCATGCAGGCGTCGGCTGGTGCGCGTAAGTACGCGGGCGAGCCGTTCCTGCGCCATCTGATCGAAGCGGCGGTGGAGTCGTATCCGCACATTCCGGTCGTGATGCACCAGGATCACGGTCAATCGCCGGCAGTGTGTATGGCGGCGATCCGCAGCGGCTTCACCAGCGTAATGATGGACGGTTCGCTCGAAGCCGACGGCAAGACGGTCGCATCGTACGAGTACAACGTCGAAGTGTCGCGCAAAGTCGTCGAAGCGGCGCACTCGATCGGCGTCACCGTCGAGGCGGAACTGGGCGTGCTCGGTTCGCTCGAAACGATGAAGGGCGACAAGGAAGACGGCCACGGCGCCGAAGGCACGATGACGCGCGAGCAGCTGCTGACCGATCCGGAGCAGGCCGCCGACTTCGTCAAGCTGACCCAGTGCGACGCGCTGGCCATCGCGATCGGCACCTCGCACGGCGCCTACAAGTTCAGCAAGAAGCCGACGGGCGATATTCTTTCGATCCAGCGCATCAAGGAAATCCATCAGCGCATTCCGAACACGCACCTCGTGATGCACGGTTCGTCGTCGGTGCCGCAGGAATTGCTCGCGGAAATCCGCGAATTCGGCGGCGACATGAAGGAGACCTACGGCGTGCCGGTCGAGGAAATCCAGGAAGGTATTCGTCACGGCGTGCGCAAGGTCAACATCGACACCGACCTGCGTCTGGCGATCACGGGCGCGATCCGCCGCTACATGGCGACCAACCCGAGCAAGTTCGATCCGCGCGATTACCTGAAGCCGGCGCGCGAAGCGGCGATGAAGATCTGTATCGACCGTTACATGCAATTCGGCTGCGAAGGCCAGGCTGGCAAGATCAAGCCGGTTTCGCTTGATAAAATTGCGGAGAAGTACAAGTCGGGCGAGCTCTCGCAAGTCGTCCGCTAAGCTGTAGTTTTGGCTCCGCACCTGGCCGTTTGGCCAGGTTGTCGTCCGATCGCCGTTCCCGCATCATCGGGGGAACGGCGTTTCCCTTTTGTTCCGGTCACATTTTTTGCCCCACTTTTAGCGAATCACGACGATGTCTACCCTCTACGAATCCACGCTCCGCTCGCTGCCGCTGCTCGGCCGCGGCAAAGTCCGCGACAACTATGCGGTGGGCAACGACCAGTTGCTGATCGTCACGACCGACCGTCTGTCGGCGTTCGACGTGATCATGGGCGAGCCGATTCCGAACAAGGGCCGCGTGCTCAACGCGATGGCGAACTTCTGGTTCGAGAAGCTCCAGCACGTGGTGCCGAACCACCTGACGGGCGTCGCGCCCGAGTCGGTGGTCGCGCCGGACGAAGTCGAGCAGGTCAAGGGTCGCGCGGTGGTCGTCAAGCGTCTCGAGCCGATTCTCGTCGAAGCGGTGGTGCGCGGCTATCTGGCCGGCAGCGGCTGGAAGGATTACCAGGCCACCGGTTCGGTCTGCGGCGTGCAACTGCCGGCAGGCCTGCAGAACGCGCAGAAGCTGCCCGAGCCGATCTTCACGCCGGCCGCCAAGGCCGAGATGGGCCACCACGACGAAAACATCACCTACGACGAGATGGAGCGCCGCATCGGCACCGAGCTGTCGGCCACGATCCGCGACATCTCGATCCGGCTGTACAAGGAAGCCGCTGATTACGCGGCAACGCGCGGCATCATCATCGCGGACACGAAGTTCGAATTCGGTCTCGACAACCACGGCAAGCTGTATCTGATGGACGAGGCGCTCACGGCCGATTCGTCGCGCTTCTGGCCGGCCGATCAGTACCAGGTCGGCACCAACCCGCCGTCGTTCGACAAGCAGTTCGTGCGCGACTGGCTCGAAACCCAGCCGTGGAAGAAAGAGCCGCCGGCGCCGAAGCTGCCGGACGACGTGGTCGCGAAGACGGGCGAGAAGTACCAGGAAGCGCTCGAGCGCCTGACCGGGCACAAGCTCGACTGATCTGATTGCGCGCGCCGTGTCAGGCGCGCATCGCCCGGAAACAAGGAAGCCGTAAAGATGAGTGAAGCACAAACCGCCCATAAGCATGATGCGCCGGTCGTCGGCGTATTGATGGGCTCCAGTTCCGACTGGGAAGTGATGAAAAACGCCGTCGCGATTCTGCAGGAATTCGGCGTGCCGTACGAAGCGAAGGTCGTGTCCGCGCACCGCATGCCAGACGAAATGTTCGCCTATGCTGAAAGCGCGCGCGAGCGCGGCATTCGCGCAATCATCGCGGGCGCGGGCGGCGCCGCACACCTGCCGGGCATGCTGGCCGCGAAGACCACGGTGCCGGTGCTCGGCGTGCCGGTCGCGAGCAAGTATCTGAAGGGCGTCGATTCGCTGCATTCGATCGTGCAGATGCCCAAGGGCGTGCCGGTCGCGACCTTTGCGATCGGCGAGGCGGGCGCCGCGAACGCGGCGCTGTTCGCGGTGTCGCTGCTGTCCGGCACCAGCACCGAATACGCGGACAAGCTCGCTGCATTCCGCGTGCGCCAGAACGAAGCGGCTCACGCGATGGTATTGCCGGCGCTGTAAGCGCGCCGGTTGTTTGATAAGACGTCCCCTGTCCGACCCCCGGCCGGGTGCCCGCCGCTCTGTATGCGAGCGCGACGCGTATCCGGCCGCGACCGACCACCAAGATGAACCCAGACAACACACCGGTTTCACCGATTCTGCCCGGCGCATGGCTTGGCATGGTCGGTGGCGGCCAGCTCGGCCGCATGTTCTGTTTTGCCGCCCAGGCGATGGGCTATCGCGTCGCCGTGCTCGATCCGGACGAAACCAGCCCGGCCGGCGCGGTCGCCGACCGCCACCTGCGCGCGGCCTACGACGACGAAGCGGCGCTGACCGAACTCGCGCGGCTGTGCGCGGCGGTGTCGACCGAATTCGAGAACGTGCCGGCCGCGAGCCTCGACTTTCTCGGCAAGACTACCTTCGTGAGCCCGGCCGGGCGTTGCGTCGCCGTCGCGCAAGACCGGATCGCCGAGAAGCGCTTTATCGCGTCGTCGGGCGTGACGGTTGCGCCGCACGTCGTGATCGAGTCGTCGGATGCGCTTGCGGCGCTGGGCGATGCCGAGCTCGAAGCGGTGCTGCCCGGCATCCTGAAAACGGCGCGCATGGGTTACGACGGCAAGGGCCAGGTTCGCGTGCGCAACGCCGAGGAAGTGCGCGAGGCGCATGCATCGCTCGGCGGCGTCCCGTGCGTGCTGGAGAAGCGCCTGCCGCTGAAGTTCGAAGTGTCGGCGCTGATCGCGCGCACGGCGAGCGGGGCGTCGGTTGTCTATCCGCTTGCGCAGAACACCCATCGCGACGGCGTGCTGTCGCACACCATCGTTCCCGCGCCGGACGCATCGCCCGCGCTCGTGCAGCAGGCTCAACAGGCCGCGCTGCAGATCGCCGGGAAGCTCGGCTATGTCGGCGTGCTGTGCGTCGAGTTCTTCGTTCTCGAAGACGGCTCGCTGGTCGCCAACGAAATGGCGCCGCGTCCGCACAACTCCGGCCACTACACGGTCGACGCGTGCGCGACGAGCCAGTTCGAGCAGCAGGTGCGCGCGATGACCAGCATGCCGCTCGGCGACACGCGCCAGCATTCGCCGGCGGTGATGCTGAACATCCTCGGCGACGTGTGGTTCCCGGACGGTGCGAAGCGCGCGGCGGTCACGCCCCCGTGGCAGGAAGTCGCGGCGATGCCGGCCGCGCGCCTGCATCTGTACGGCAAGGAAGAGGCGCGTTGCGGCCGCAAGATGGGTCACGTGAACTTCACCGCGTCGACGCTCGAAGAAGCCCGCACGGCGGCGCGCGATTGCGCGCGGCTGCTGCATATCGCTACCAGCTGAAGCGCGCGCCATGCCGGATCAACAGAAACCCGCCGAGGACGCTACCAACGCGTTGCCGGTCAGCGCCGCGCAGATCGAGCAGGCGGCGGCCTTGCTCGACGCGGGTGGGCTGGTCGCGTTTCCGACGGAGACCGTGTACGGCCTCGGCGGCGATGCCGAGAACCCGGACGCGGTCGCGCGCATTTACGCGGCGAAGGGGCGGCCGGCCAATCATCCGGTGATCGTGCATCTCGCGCCGCACGGCGATCCGAACTACTGGGTCGAACATTTGCCATCCGATGCACAGCGCCTGATCGACGCATTCTGGCCGGGACCGCTGACGCTGATCCTCAAGCGCGCCGCGCGCATACCCGCGGCGGTCAGCGGCGGACAGGACTCGGTGGGCTTGCGCTGCCCGTCGCATCCGGTTGCGCAGGCGTTGCTCGAAGCGTTCAGCGCGTTGCGCAGCGGGCATGGCGGCGTCGCCGCGCCGTCGGCCAACCGCTTCGGACATGTGAGCCCAACCACCGCGCAGCATGTGCGCGACGAGTTCGGCAGCGCGATTCATGTGCTCGATGGCGGCGCGTCGGATGTCGGCATCGAGTCGACGATTCTCGATCTGTCGCGCGGCTTTCCGGCGCTGCTGAGGCCAGGTCGCGTGACGCCGCAGGATATCGCCGACGTGCTCGGCGAGGCGCCGCGTCTGCCCGACGGGTCGGACGCGACCGCGCCACGCGCGTCGGGCACGTTGAAAGCGCATTACGCGCCGCGCACGCCGCTCGCGCTGCTACCGTTTAGCGAGCTCGAGCCGCTGCTCGCGGTGCGCGAGCAGGGCGAGCGCATCGCGCTGGTCGCGCGCGCGTCGCGTGCGGGACAGTGGGCCGATGCCGACGGCGTGCATTTCGTCGCCGCGCCGGAAGATCCGCACGTCTATGCACGCGAACTCTACGGCTTGCTGCGCGCGCTCGATCGCGCGAACGTCACGCGAATTCTGATCGAGAAGCTGCCGGACACGATCGAATGGATCGCGGTCAACGATCGGCTCGGGCGCGCGGCGGCGGCATTCGAAGCGCAGAACTGATGCGATCGGCTCGCTGCGGTGCATAGCGCGGCTACCCGAAAAAGGCAAAGGCCCGGCTCGTTCAACGAGCCGGGCCTTTTGCTATCCAGGCAAGCTTGACGCTGTGTTACTTGCCAAGCCCGCTAGCAGCGATTTGCTTCTCGACCTGCTGCGCGATCAGCGCGCCCGTATGGGTGCTCGGATGCACGAGGTCGGCGAAAACGTAGCTCTGGTCCGCGCCGGCCACCGTGTAGGTCTGCGGCGAGCAGAACAGCGACGACGCGAGTAAGTTGCCGAAATCCGCGGGCGTCTGACCGGATGCGAGCACGCTCGGGTTCTTCGTCGCGTAGGCGGTCGCGGCCGCGTTCATCGACGCCAAGTTACACGCGGTGCCCGTATTCGACACGGTGAAGCCGAGCGCCTGATAGTTGGCCAACGTCTGGTCCAGCAACGTGTACGAGTCCAGGTAGATGACCTGCGAGGTCGACGCGAGGCCTTGCTTCAGCACGCTGTTGTAGGCCTGGACGAGCCCGTCGATGACTGCCTGGCCTTGTGGGCCCGCGGCGAGGCCTTGCGGCGTTTTCGCGATATCAGGCACGTTCGACACCACCACATGTTGAGCGCCCGCGGCGACGATCTTTTGCACTGTGCCGACGAACGTGGTCGCCGCGGTCACGATCGCCGCTCCTTGGGCCCGCGCGACCGACTGGATCGCGGCAGTTGCTGCCGCCTGCGCGTCGGCCGGGTTGGCGCCGTTTGCGATCGCCGCCGCCGCCGTTGCCGCCGCTTGCGCGCTGGCAGCCGAGATCGTTTGCACCGCGATGAAGATGTCGTTCGCGCCGCCGTTGATCAGCACGAGCTGGTTCCCATTGAAGCTGTTGTTGTGCGCAGACAGATACTGGCTGACCTGTGTCGTGACCGGCACCGTAGTCGCGGCCATGCTGTTCGGCGCGAAGCCGATGCCCGGTTGCAAATCGACACGCGATCCGCCTTGCGCATAACCGAGACCGCCCGCCGCGGTGAGCGGGTTGCCGAAGCCGCCGACGTAGGCGGGGGTGAGCGTGCCGCCGTAGTACTCGGCGACCTTCTGCGTCCAGATTTCGCCCGGATTGGTCGTGAAGCGGCCGCCGCCCGTGCCGACGTTCGCCTGAACCGCGGCCTGGTAGGTGCCGACATCCGACAGGCTGTCGCCGAACGACACGACCTGCAGCGAGACGCCCCCCGGCGGCGTGTTGCTGCTCGAACTATTGTTGTCGCCGCCACCGCCGCATGCCGCCAGCGCGGCGAACGCGGCGCTCGCCACGGCGATCTGCGTGACGCGCAACCATTGCTGTTTCTTCGAAGCGGTTTGATTCATGTTGACTACATCTCCTCTTATATGTGGCCCTTGATGCCATGCGTTGCAGGCGGCGTCCACCGCGTTGGCGGCGTGACGACAGCTTACAGAATCTTCTACGGCCTGCGCGATGTCCGCAGCGCGGCCGCATGGTTGGTGTTCAAGCCGGGTAGTTCGGCGGAAGCTTTGCTCATGATGTCGTTCGTACCCGCATGCGTATGCAGGTTCGATCCCGCGTGGAGGCCGCTGGCGCCGCCAGGCAACACCGCGCGCTGCTGCGCATGATAAGCGGCGGCCCAGGCGGGCGGCGCGAACAGCGCGCTCCACTTGTTGCGCCAGCCGCGCACGCTCGCGAAGTCCGCGGCCATCGACGCCCATTCGTGAAACGTCGCCTTCAGCGGGTTGTACGTGTAAAGCGGCTCGACGATGCCGTACTGCGGCGCCTCGTGCGGATCTTCGTCGACGTAGCTGCCGAACAGGCGATCCCAGATCACCAGTACACCTGCGTAATTGCGATCGATGTAGCGATCGTTGCGCGCATGATGCACACGATGGATCGACGGCGTGTTGAACACGTACTCGAGCCAGCCGAGCTTGCCGATCACCTGCGTATGCACGAAGAACTGGAAGCCAAGATTGATCAGCACGATCGCGACGATCTGCTTAGGGGCAAAGCCGAGGAACGCGAGCGGAATCCAGAACACCCACATGCCGGAGATCGGATACATCAGGCTCTGGCGGAATGCGGTCGAAAAATTCATCCGCTCCGACGAGTGGTGCACGACGTGCGCGGCCCACAGCCAGCGCACCCGATGACTGCAGCGATGAAACACGTAATAGAGCAGGTCCTGCGCGACGAACAGCACGACGAACGACAGCCACGTCGCCGGCCATGTATGAATGCGGTAGTGCTCGTAGAAGAACGCGTAGACAGGGATGATCGCGAGCCATGCGAGCTTGTCGGCCGCCTGCTGCAGCAGCGCGAGGGCGGCGTTGCACAGCGTGTCGCGCCAGCTGTAGAGCCTCTCGGCCGGGCGCGTGCGGCTCGCGTGCCACGCCTCCCAGCCGATGCAGGCAAGAAAGACGGGCGCCATGGCGAGCAGCAGCAATTCGGCATCGAATTGCATCGTGTCTCCCTTCCTGGTCCCTGACCGCCGCGCGGTACGCGGCGGGTGGTGTCGTTATCGTTGGTGAAGGTCGCGCGGTCCGACGACCGGCGCCCTGCGCGGTAAGCGCGTGATGTCGCGCACCGCATGTTGCCCGACAGCGTACACGGTTAGAAGCTTGCCGCGCGCGGCATCGCTAGAAGGAATACTCAGTGGCCGCCGCGCTTGCGCGGGTTTTTCCTGGGCTTCTCGCGCACTTCCTCGATGGGCGCGGAGACCTTCGTGAAGCCCTGCGACGGGCCTTCGTACACCCATTCGAGCAGCGCGTCGTGCGCGGCGCGCGCCGCTTCCGAATGCGGATCGTTGATCAGGCTGACGACGATGTAGCTGTTGCCGTCGGCCGATGCGACATAGCCCGCGATCGCGCGCACGTCGCGCAGCGTGCCGGTCTTGATATGGGCGTTGCCGCCCGCGCCCTGGCTGGTCAGGCGGTTGCGCATCGTGCCGTCGACACCGGCGATCGGCAGCGAATCGACGAACACCTGCGCGACCGGGCTCGCGTTCGCGCGCTGCAGCACATCGGCGAGCGCGAGCGCGGTGATGTGTTCGTCGCGCGACAGGCCCGAGCCGTTGTCGAGCGATAGGTATTCGGTGTTCAGGCTGTCGCGCGTCAGGAAAGCTTCGACCGCGCGCGCGGCTTTCGCGGGTGTGGCGGGCGCCCTTTCCTCGGCGGCGCCGATCGTCAGGAACAGGTTGCGCGCCATCGTGTTGTTGCTGAACTTGTTGATGTCGCGAACGATGTCCGACAGCATCGGCCCCTCATGCGTCGCGACGAGCTTCGCGCCGACGGGCACCGCGCCTTCGCGGATCGTGCCCGTGAAGGTGCCGCCAGTTTGCTGCCACAGCGCGAGGAAGCCGCGCGCGAAGAACGTCGAGTGATCCAGCACCGCGACGTTGATCGTGCGCGAGTCGCAACGCACCGGCAGGTCGCCGATGAACGACGCAACGAGTGTGCCGTCAGGCTGTGGCGTGACGGTCGGCGTCGGCAGTTCGCCGCGGCATGGGCCGTTCGTCGCGCGCAACTGGTTGTCGATGCGCAACTGAGCGAGCGCGGGCAGCACGTCGATCGCCACTGTGCCGTCCGGCGATGGCGTCAGCGTGAACGACAGCGATTTGAACGCGTACAGAAGCGGATCGGGGCCGACGTTGTACGGCGCGTTCACGTCGTCGTCGAACGCGGGCAGGTCACGGGTCGACGGATCGAAGTAGCGCTTGTCGAGCACCAGCGCGCCGTCGATGCCGTTGATGCCCGCCTTGTGAATCTTCTGCACGAGGTCGATCAGCTCTTCGGGCACGAGCTTCGGGTCGCCGGTGCCCTGGATGTACAGATTGCCGTGCAGCACGCCGCTCGCGTCGAGCGGGCCGTCCGCGTATGCGCTGGTGCGCCAGCGGTAGCCGGGGCCGAGGATCGACAGGCCTGCATAGGTGGTGACGAGCTTCATCGTCGAGGCGGGCATCATCGGCTTGCCGGCGTTCAGCGCGAGGATCGGCGTGCGATCGCCGACCTTTTCGACGACCACGCTGATCGACGACAACGGCACGTGCGCGCGGTGCAGACCGGCCATCACTGGTTGCGGCAGTACCGTCGTGACGTTGACGCTCGGATGGGTGGCCTTGATGCGTGCCTGCGCGGCCAGCGGCAGCAGCGCGCCCGCGCCGAGCGCGGCGGCGCAGAGCCAGACGGCCGCGCGCGTCGCGAAGCGGTTAGGCATGAAGACTGCGCGATGGAGCATACGGCGCGAGCGCAGCGCCATAGGGCGTGCGACGGAAGACAGAAAAGCGTGCGTCATGAACGGGTGAACGGGAGAACGGACGAGCGGGATTTCAAGGTGTGCTGCGCGCGGTGTGCGCGGGAGAATGAAACGGCAAGCTGGGCGGTTCGATGGCGCGGTAGCGCGCCGTCGCGCTGCCCAACGGCCGTCGCGCGACGCAAAGCGCCCATTGTAGTGACATGCTGCGACGCTGCGGTGAAAAAAGCGCCACACACCGCGCAGGCCGGAAGCGGGCGCTAGAATGCGGCATCATCCAATGATTTGGAACGGACAACTATGCGCATCCTGCTAGTCGAAGATGACCGGATGATCGCCGAAGGCGTGCGCAAGGCGCTGCGCGGCGAAGGCTTTGCCGTCGATTGGGTCGAGGACGGCGAAGCGGCGCTGCACGCGGCGGCCGCCCAGCCTTACGACCTCGCGTTGCTCGACCTCGGTCTGCCCAAGCGCGACGGTCTCGAAGTGCTGCGCGCACTGCGCGCGCGCGGCAATGCGCTGCCGGTGCTGATCGTTACCGCGCGCGACGCGGTGGCCGATCGTGTCAAAGGCCTCGACGCCGGCGCTGACGATTACCTTGTCAAACCTTTCGATCTCGACGAACTCGGCGCGCGCATGCGAGCGCTGATCCGGCGCCAGTCCGGCCGCAGCGATTCGACGATTCGCCACGGCAACTTGACCCTCGATCCCGCGTCGCACCAGGTGACGCTCGATGGCGCGCCGGTCGCGCTGTCCGCGCGCGAATTCGCGTTGCTCGAAGCGCTGCTCGCGCGGCCCGGCGCGGTGCTTTCAAAGAGCCAGCTCGAGGAAAAGATGTACGGCTGGGGCGAGGAGATCGGCAGCAACACCGTCGAGGTCTATATCCACGCGCTGCGCAAGAAGCTCGGCGCCGATCTGATCCGCAACGTGCGCGGGCTGGGCTACATGATCGCGAAGGACGCCTGAGCCGATGCGCTCGATTCGCCGACAACTGTTGTTCTGGCTGCTGGCGCTCATGCTGCTCGGCGTCGGCATCGCGGGTTGGCTGATCTACCGGCAGGCGCTCGCCGAAGCGAACGAACTGTTCGACTACCAGCTCGAGCAGATCGCCGCGGCGCTGCCGGCGGAACCTTTCTCGCAGGTGCTCGGCCGCGATACCGGCGACGAGGGCATCGTGCTGCAGATCTGGAACCGCAACGGCATGCTGATGTATTACTCGCGGCCGCGCGCGCCGCTCGCGCCGCGCGCCGAACTGGGTTTTTCGACCGAGCGCACCGACCGCGGCGAATGGCGCGTCTATGGCGCGATCGTCGGCGATAACGTCGTGCAGCTCGCGCAGCCGCTGTCGGTGCGCAACCGGCTCGCCGCCGATGTCGCGCTGCGCACGCTGTGGCCGCTGATCGTGCTGCTGCCTCTGCTCGGGCTCGCGGTGTGGGTGATCGTCGGCCGTGGGCTACAGCCGCTGCGGCGCGTGACGAGCGCGCTCGACTTGCGTCATCCCGAAGCGCTTGATCCATTGCCCGATCAGCGTCTGCCGCTCGAAGTGCGGCCGCTCGTGCGGGCGCTGAACGGGCTGCTGCAACGGCTCGCGACCGCGCTCGATATCCAGAAGGCGTTCGTCGCCGATGCCGCGCACGAATTGCGCACGCCGCTTGCCGCGGTACAGATTCAGGCGCAACTGGTTGCGCGAGCCAAGGACGACACGGCCCGCGGCGAAGCGCTCGCGGATTTGCAGGCGGGCGTCACGCGCGCGACGCGGCTCGCCGAGCAACTGCTCGCGCTCGCGCGCGCCGAGCCGGACGGCGCCGCCGTCGCCGGGGCGCTCGATCTGCGCGAGCTGCTTCAGGAGTGCGTCGCGACCTACGCGCCGCTCGCGGTGAATCGCGGCGTCGACCTCGGCATCGAGGCGAGCGAGCCTGCCAGCGTGACCGGCGACGCCGAAGCGCTGCGCGTGATGTTCAACAACCTCCTCGACAACGCGACCAAGTACACGCCGCGCGGCGGCAGTGTCGACGTCAGCCTGCGCGTCGAGGACGGCCGTCCGGTGGTGCGGATCGCCGATAGCGGCCCCGGCATCGATCCGGCCGATCGCGAGCGCGTATTCGACCGCTTCTATCGCGCGGGAGCGGGCGCGAATCGCGCGCGCACCGACGTGGCGGGCAGTGGCCTCGGTCTCGCGATCGTGCGCCGGATCGCCACGCAACATCATGCTCAAGTCTCGCTCGATGATTCGCCGGCCGGTGGTTTACAGGTCATCGTCCGCTTTTGAGCATGGTGGTTTACTGTTCGGCCAAAACCGGCGTTCATGCCGTTGCGACGGGCTGTTGCGGGCGGTCCGATAAGGTTCCCGCGATCTGGCGCTGCTTAAGATTCTTTTAAGTGACGCCCCTTACGCTCCTCGACATCCAAAGTCACTTTCTCCAGTCAGGAGCTCATGATGAACGCGAAAACCTTGTCCCGCGGCGCCGTTGCGGTAGCTGTGGCCGCTGCTCTTTCAGCCGGCTATGTGGCGGGCCATCGCGATGTGCCGGCACCGCAGATCATCTCGCCGGCGGAAGCCGCCGCGATGATGCCGGCCGAGGCTGCCGCCAAAACTGGTATCCCCGATTTCTCCGGTCTCGTCGAGACCTACGGTCCGGCCGTCGTCAACATCAGCGCGAAGCACGTGGTCAAGCAAGCGGCGATGCGCGGTAATGGCGGCAACCGCCATGGCAACCAGTTGCCGATCGATCCGAACGATCCTTTCTATCAGTTCTACAAGCGGTTCTTCGGCGGAGCGCCTGGCATGCAAGGCGGCGATGGCGGCGACGGCGGCGACTTGCCCGACCAGCCGAGCTCGAGCCTCGGCTCGGGTTTCATCATCAGCAATGACGGCTACATTCTGACGAACGCGCACGTGGTCGATGGCGCGAACGTCGTCACCGTGAAGCTCACCGACAAGCGCGAGTTCAAGGCGAAGGTGGTTGGCGCCGACAAACAGTCCGACGTCGCCGTGCTGAAGATCAACGCGAGCGATCTGCCGACCGTGAAGATCGGCGATCCGCGCCAGAGCAAGGTTGGTCAGTGGGTCGTCGCGATCGGCTCGCCGTATGGCTTCGACAACACCGTGACCTCGGGCATCATCAGCGCGAAGTCGCGCACGCTGCCCAACGAAAACTACACGCCGTTCATCCAGACCGATGTGCCGGTGAACCCGGGCAACTCGGGTGGTCCGCTCTTTAATCTGCAAGGCGAAGTCATCGGCATCAACTCCATGATCTACTCGCAGACGGGCGGCTTCCAGGGTCTGTCGTTCGCGATCCCCATCAGCGAGGCGATCAAGGTCAAGGACGATCTCGTCAAGACCGGTCACGTGAGCCGCGGGCGCCTCGGCGTCGCAGTGCAGGGCTTGAACCAGACGCTCGCCGAGTCGTTCGGCATGCAGAAGCCGCAAGGCGCGCTGGTCAGTTCGGTCGACGCCAACGGTCCGGCGGCCAAAGCTGGCTTGCAGCCGGGCGACGTGATCCTGTCGGTGAATGGCGACGAAGTCAACGATTCGACGGATCTGCCGTCGAAGATCGCAGGCCTCGCGCCGGGCAGTTCGGCGACGCTGAAAGTGTGGCGCGATAAGGCCAGCAAGGACCTGAAGGTGACGATTGGCTCGTTCTCGGACGCGAAGGTCGCGTCGGCGAGCAAGACCGATCAGCAGACTCAGTTGCAAGGCCGTCTCGGGGTCGCGGTGCGGCCGCTGACGCCGGAAGAGAAGAGCAGCGCGTCGGTGTCGCACGGTCTGCTCGTCCAGCAGGCGGGCGGTGCGGCGGCGAGCGCCGGCATCCAGGCGGGCGACGTGATTCTCGCGGTCAACGGCCGTCCGGTCACGAACATCGATCAGTTGAAGCAGATGATCTCGGGCGCAGGCAACAGCATTGCGCTGCTGATCCAGCGGGACAACGCGCAGATTTTCGTGCCTGTTGACCTCGGCTGATCCAGTTACCCGGGCGTTTCGAAGGGATCGCCCACCCCAATTTGAGCTGTAGTAGCGATTGCCGGTCCTTTGCATTTGCTGCAAGGACCGGCTTTTTTTCGCCTATCCACCGCGCTGCCGCGAGCGGCATGGACAGACCGAGGGGCGTCAGGCGGCTTGATGCCACGATGGTGATGCATGTTGGTTGACGCTGCCGGGCGGTTGGCACGTAGGTTGCTTAACCCGCTCAGGGTCCGAGCAAGGACTCGAACAAGGAGAGCGAACTGATGGAAATGCAACGCAAGCAGCAAAAGATCGTAGCCGCCGCGCTGTGCGTGGCGCTCACGCTCGGACTGGCGGGCGGCGCATACGCGCAGCAGGCGGGAGTAACGGGTGGCTCGACGACCGACAACACCAGCGCGGGCAACACCAACGGCGGCGGTCTGCCACAAGTCCAGCAGCAGGGCGACGTATCGTACGTATCGGGCGGTGTCGGCCTCGACGAATCGCGGGCGCTGCGACAAGCGCAAACCCAGTGGCCACTGACCTTGCGTTTCACCGGACCCAACGCCGATTTTCTGGCCGATGTGCACGTGCGCATCGTGGATGCACATAACAGCGAAGTGCTGAACACGACGTCGCGCGGACCATTCATGCTGGTGCGCCTGAGCCCCGGCAGCTATACGGTGCACGCGAACTACAACGACCGCGAACAGACGCGCTCGGTCAGTGTGCCCGCGCACGGCAACGTCAAATCGGCGTTCACCTGGAACGTGAAGTAGCGGCTCGATCCGTCCGCCGCGGCGCAGGAAGCGCGCGCAATCGGCCGGAGTTTGGCCGATAATGAAGCCACGGGCGTGTCCCGTGGCTTTGCCGTTCATGCGGCAACAGCCGGTAGTGCAGCGCCCACCCCACCATGGAGCCTGGACATGAGTGATGCGTCGACATCTGCGGAGCGGCCCGACGGCCATACCATCGTGATTCGCGACAACGGCCATCGCGTGCGCGTGATTCACGGCGGCGTGACGATGGCCGACACCCAGGCTGCGCTGACGCTATCGGAGACCGGCCTCGCCGACGTGTTCTATTTCCCGCGCGAGCACGTGAATATGGCCCGGCTCGAACGCTCGACGCACACGTCGCATTGCCCGTTCAAGGGCGACGCATCGTACTTCCATCTGCGCACCGAAGATGGCGTGATCGAGAACGCGGTGTGGTGTTACGAAGCGCCGTTCGAGCAGGTCAGTCGCATCAAGGGCTATCTCGCTTTTTACGCATCGCGCGTCGACCGCATCGATCAGACGTCCTGATCCCGCAGTCGCGCGTTCATCGGGGGAGGTTGTCATGGAACTGAACGACGCGTTACGGATTCCACTGCCGCCATCCGAGGTCTGGGACGCGTTGCAGGACCTCGCGCTGTTGCGTGCCAGCCTCGACAACTGCGAATCGTTCGTGCGTCTCGCCCACGGCGAATACGCGCTGACGATGACCGTTCCGCTCGGCCCGTTGCGCGCGCATTATCAGGCGCGCGCGCACGTTGCCGGCCAGGATTCCGGCCCGGCGGACGCGCAGCGCCGCACCATCAACTTCAAGGCACGAGCCGAGGGCATCGGCGCGTTACGCGGTCAGATCGAAGTGCGTTTGCGCGCGGACGACGGGCGCGAGCGCGGCACGCGCATCGATTACACGTTGTGGGCAACGTCGTCGGGTCCGCTCGCCGAGTTGCCCACGCGCCAGCTCGAGAACGCCTTGCGGCAGATCGCCGACGACTTTTTCGCCGAGTTCGACGCGGTCGTGCGCGCCAAGCACGGCAAGGGGCCGAACCGCGCGAGCGGCGCGGCGCCGCGTCGCCAGTACGTTTTTTTGCGGCCGATCACGCTCGGCGGCATCGCACGGCGCACCCGCATCGAGCACGGCCAGGCGCTGTCCGGACGCGCGGCAAGCGCGTCGCACAGCTGGTCGCATGGCGTGCCGCATCAAGAGCCTGGTCAGCATGTCGTGCCCTACTGGGCGTGGGCCGGGATGATCTTTCTGGTCGCGCTGTTGTTGTATGTCGCGCGCTGGCTCAGCGAGCATTGACGCGGCGCGTCGCGCGCAGCGCCGGATGCAACGCGCGAGCAACACGCCGCGCGACTACGAAATTACGGTGGCCCACTACGAAATAGCGGTGCTCCCGCCACCTTCATCTAATCCCCGCGAAACTCCCGCCGCCAAGCGCTAGGCGACGTTCGAAACGCGTCCGCGAAATGCTGCCGCAGCGATGCGGCCGAACCGAATCCGGCGCTCGCCGCGATCGCTTCGACCGACTCGTCGGTGCTTTCCAGCAGTTGTTGCGCCCGCGCGAGCCGCTGCGCGAGCAGCCACGCGCCGACGGTGGTGCCGGTCGTGAGCCGGAAGCGTCGCGTGAAGGTGCGGCGGCTCATCAACGCGCGCGCGGCCAGTGTGTCGAGCGTATGCGGCGCGGCCAGGTTGCCGCTCACCCAGTCGAGCAGACCAGACAGACGATCGCCGCGCGGATTCGGCGGCATCGGCTGCTGCACGTATTGCGCCTGACCACCCTGGCGATGCGGCGACACGACCAGCCGGCGCGCGACGTGGTTCGCCACCCGCGTGCCGCAAATCTTGCGCAGCACGTGCAGGCAGCAGTCGAGGCCGGCGGCGGTGCCGGCCGAGGTCAGCACGTTGCCGTCGTCGACGTACAGCACGTCGGGGTCCAGCCGCACGCGCGGATACCGGCGCGCGAAGTCGTCGGCCCAGGCCCAGTGCGTCGAAGCGGGCCGTCCATCGAGGATGCCCGCCGCGGCCAGCACGAAAGCGCCGAGGCACAGGCCGACGAGCAGTGCGCCGCGCTCGTGCGCGGCCCTCAGTGCATCGAGAAGCGCGGCGGGCGGCGTTTCGTCGGGGTCGCGCCAGCTCGGCACGATGATCGTCTGCGCGTCGGCAAGCGCTTCGAGTCCGTGCGTAACCGCGATCGAGAAGCCCGCGGTCGTCGCGAGCGCGCCGGTCTCCGCGGCGCAGACGCGGAAGTCGAAGGCGGGGACACCGCCGCCGCGGCGGTCCTCGCCGAACACCACGCATGGCACCGACAGATGGAACGGGCTGATGCGGTCGAACGCGACGACGGCGACGACGTGGCGCGGCACCTGAGCGGAGATATCGTCGGAAGTTGCGAAGGTGGTCATGCCGCACGCCTCATTCATGAAATGCCAGAAGTATGGCCCGATTCTAGCGAAGCTTGTCATCCGGGCCGCTGTCGGCGCGCAGACAGCGGCGCAACAATCCCGTCATTGCCGTCGCGCCGCAGCCATCGCGCTGGGCGCGCGCCATTGACCGTTTTTCTGACAAGGAGCCTTGCCATGAGCACACCCGCGCCGCGCCGTGCGCTGATCGTCATCGACGTGCAGAACGAATACGTGAGCGGCGACCTGCCGATCGAATTTCCGGACGTGCGCACGTCGCTCGCCAACATCGGTCGCGCGATCGATGCCGCGCGCGCCGCCGGCGTGCCGGTCGTCGTCGTGCAGAACGTCGCGCCCGCCACTTCGCCGCTGTTCGCGCGCGGCAGCGCCGGTGCGGAACTGCACGCGGTCGTGAGCTCGCGCGCTCACGATCATTTCGTCGAGAAGTCACTGCCGAGCGCATTCGCCGGCACCGATCTGGCCGACTGGCTCGCCGCCCGGCAGATCGATACGCTGACCGTAACCGGCTACATGACCCACAACTGCGATGCGTCGACGATCAACCACGCGGTGCATGCCGGCCTCGCCGTCGAGTTCCTGCACGACGCGACCGGCTCGGTGCCGTACGAAAACAGTGCGGGCTTCGCGAGCGCGGAAGAGATTCATCGCGTGTTCAGCGTGGTGCTGCAGTCGCGGTTCGCAGCGGTCGCGAGCACCGATCAGTGGATCGCGGCGCTCAAGAGCGGCGCGCCGCTCGAGCGCGGCAACATCTATGCGTCGAATCAGGCGGCGCGAGCGCGCCGGGCGGTTGCCTGAACCCGGCGCGCAGGCGGGTGGTCCGGTCCACAAATAGAAAACGGGCGGTTCACCGAACCGCCCGCTGCGCCAATCCTCAACGCTAGCGCGCTTCCTACGCCGCCTTTCTGCGCAACGCCGGACTGACGCGCAAGCCGTCGAACATCACTTGCACCATCTGCTGCGCGTGCGCGCCGAAGTCGGTTGCGTCGGGCAAAAACAGCATGTCGCGCAACGAGCCGCCGACGAACGCGTGCACCATCGCCGCGGCAAGCTTCGTGTCGAGGTCGGCGGGCATCTGGCCTTTCGAGATCGCGTTGCGCAGACCGCCCTCGAGCTTCGCGAGCCCCTCGCGCATGTTGGTCTGATAGCGTTCCATCACCGGCCCCATGTCTTCGACCAGCTCGCACTTCAGAAACAGGATGTCGAACACGCGGCGGCGGCGGGGATCGTTGGCGGTGTCGCGCAGGCAAACCACGCAGATTTCCATGATGCGCCCCAGCGGATCGATTTCGTTGGGATCGAGCGATGCCGCCTTCAGTTCGTCGAGCGGCAGCAGCACGCGGTCGAACATTTCGGTGAAGAGCTCGCTCTTGTGTGCGAAGTGCCAATAAATGGCGCCGCGCGTCACGCCCGCGGCCTGGGCGATATCGGCCAGCGACGTGCGCGATACGCCCTTCTGGAAGAAGATCCGTTCGGCCGCGTCGAGAATGCGGTTGCGCGTCTCCAGCGCCTCTTCTTTGGTTCTTCTGACCATATTGGTATGACCTGCGCTGATCCTGGGGTTTATGCGGGCGTTTTTAAGTCGGCCTGATGACAATTTGACTATTTCTGCACCGAATGACTATTTCTGCACCGAATTGCGACGCGAATTTGCGAGCCCCGATCCCTGGAAGATATAAACGCACTTTTACATGCATTCGTGAATGTATATATAATAGCACCCCACGATCGGATAGCCCAAGCCGTGACGACCGGTTAATATCCGTCACTGTTGTCTTCCAAAACGCTATCGCAGCCGCCAAACGGCGGTGCTGTGCGGCATTCCCCGGTATGGCGCATTCATAGCAGGGTGCCCTGCAGGCGCAGGTTTGCATCCGTGGGCTTCCGGTTGAGCGTCGAGAGACGCTTGTGTGCGCTGTCGTCCCCGGGGTAGGGATGCGCGCACTTTTTCATTCTCAGTCTTTGACAGAGGTCGCTCCATGCGCGTCGAACGGGTTCCATTCCGCTTAATCAGTGCCGCGACGGCTGCCATCTTGCTGGCGGCGTGCGGACCAAAACAATCTGCCCCGCCGCCCCAGACGCCCGAAGTCGGCGTCGTCACCCTCCAGCCGACGACCGTTCCGGTCGTCACCGAACTCCCCGGCCGTACCAGTGCCTTCCTCGTCGCGCAAGTGCGCGCGCGGGTCGACGGCATCGTGCTGCGCCGCGAGTTCACCGAGGGTAGCGAGGTCAAGGCCGGCCAGCGTCTGTACAAGATCGATCCGGCGCCCTTCATCGCGTCGTTGAACAACGCGAAGGCATCGCTCGCGAAGGCGCAGGCGAACCTCGTGACGACCACCGCACAGGCCAGTCGCTACAAGGTGCTGGTCGCGGCGAACGCGGTCAGCAAGCAGGACTACGACAACGCGGTCGCCGCCGAAGGCCAGGCCGCCGCCGACGTCGCCGCCGGCAAGGCCGCGGTCGATACCGCGCAGATCAACCTCGGCTATACCGACGTGACCTCGCCCGTGACCGGCCAGATCGGCGTGTCGCAGGTCACGCCGGGCGCCTTCGTGCAGCAGAGCGCGGCCACGCTGATGGCCACGGTCCAGCAGCTCGATCCGATGTACGTCGACCTCACGCAATCGAGCCTCGATGGTCTGAAGCTGCGCCGCGACATGCAGGAAGGGCGTCTGAAGACGACCGGCCCGGGCGCCGCGCAGGTCACGCTGGTGCTGGAGGACGGCCGCATCTATTCCGAGAAGGGCAAGCTGCAGTTCACCGACGTGACCGTCGATCCGGGCACTGGCTCGGTCACGGTGCGCGCGATCTTCAAGAACCCGAACCACGTGCTGCTGCCGGGCATGTTCGTGCGCGCGAAGATCGAAGAGGGCGTGAACCAGAACGCGCTGATCGTGCCGCAAGTCGGCGTCACGCACGACCAGAAGGGTCAGCCCACCGCGCTCGTCGTCGACACCGACAACAAGGTCGAGCTCCGTCAGCTCGTCACCACGGGCACCTTCGGCTCGTACTGGGTGGTGTCGAACGGGCTGAAGCCGGGTGACCGCGTGATCGTCCAGGGCACGGAAAAGGCGCGGCCCGGCCAGCAGGTCAAGCCCGTGCCGGCGCAGCTGCCCGGCAACCCGGCGTCCGACGCGGCCGCGGGCGGCGCCCAGACAGCTCAACCCGCGGCTCAGCCTGCCTCCGCCGCTTCGGGCGCGTAATAACAGGGAGCCCGCCTCATGGCAAAGTTCTTTATTGATCGCCCGATTTTTGCATGGGTGATCGCCATCATCCTGATGCTCGCGGGTCTCGCGTCGGTGTTCACACTGCCGATCGCGCAATACCCGACCATCGCGCCGCCGGCCATCCAGATCAGCGCAACCTATCCGGGTGCTTCGGCGAAGACGGTGGAAAACACCGTGACGCAGGTGATCGAGCAGCAGATGAGTGGTCTGGACCACCTGCTGTATCTCGCGTCGACCTCTGACGACTCGGGCACGGCCACCATCACGCTGACGTTCGCGGCCGGCACCAACCCTGACATCGCGCAGGTGCAGGTGCAGAACAAGCTGCAGCTCGCCACGCCGCTGCTTCCGCAGGCGGTGCAGCAACTCGGCTCCCGAGTCACGAAGTCGAGCAGCAGCTTCCTGATGGTGATGGCGTTCGTGTCGACCGACGGCAGCATGAGCAAGTACGACCTCGCGAACTACGTCGCGTCGAACATTCAGGATCCGATCAGCCGTATCGACGGCGTGGGCACGGTGACGCTGTTTGGCTCACAGTACGCGATGCGGATCTGGCTCGACGCGAACAAGCTGAACAACTTCGGCCTGACGCCGCTCGACGTCGAAAGTGCGCTGCAGGCGCAGAACGTGCAAGTCGCGGGCGGCTCGCTCGGCGGCACGCCGTCGGTGCCCGGCCAGGTGCTGCAGGCCACGATTACGCAGGCCACGCTGCTCAATACGCCCGAGCAGTTCGGCAGCATTCTGCTGAAGGTGAACCAGGACGGCTCGCAGGTGCGTCTGCGCGACGTGTCGCACATCGAGCTCGGCGGCGAAAACTACAACTTCGACACCAAGTACAACGGTCAGCCGACGGCAGGCTTCGGTATCCAGCTCGCCACGGGCGCCAACGCGCTCGCCACCGCGAAGGCGGTGCGCACGAAGATCGCCGAACTGTCAAAGTACTTCCCGCACGGTCTGGTGGTGCAGTATCCCTATGACACGACGCCGTTCGTGCGTCTGTCGATCGAGGAAGTGGTCAAGACGCTGCTCGAAGGGATCGTGCTGGTGTTCCTCGTGATGTACCTGTTCCTGCAGAACCTGCGTGCCACGCTGATTCCGACGATCGCGGTGCCGGTGGTGCTGCTCGGTACGTTCGCGATCATGAGCGTGGTCGGGTTCTCGATCAACGTGCTGTCGATGTTCGGTCTCGTGCTCGCGATCGGCCTGCTGGTGGATGATGCGATCGTGGTGGTGGAAAACGTCGAGCGGGTGATGCAGGAGGAGGGTTTATCCCCTCGCGAAGCAACCCGCAAGGCGATGGGTCAGATCACCGGCGCGCTCGTCGGCGTGGCGCTCGTGCTGTCGGCGGTGTTCGTGCCGGTGGCGTTCTCGGGAGGCTCGGTCGGGGCGATTTACCGGCAGTTCTCGCTGACGATCGTCGCGGCGATGGTGCTGTCCGTGCTCGTCGCGTTGATTCTGACGCCGGCGCTGTGCGCGACGATCCTGAAGCCGATTCCGAAGGGGCATCACGAAAAAGCCACCGGCTTCTTCGGCTGGTTCAACCGTACCTTCAACAAGAGCCGCGACAAATATCACTCGGGCGTGCACCACGTGATCAAGCGCTCGGGCCGCTGGCTAATCATCTACATGGTGGTGATCTTCGCGGTGGGGCTGCTGTTCGTGCGTCTGCCGAAGTCGTTCCTGCCCGACGAAGATCAGGGCACGATGTTCGTGCTGGTGCAAACGCCGTCGGGTTCCACGCAGGAAACCACCGCGCGCGCGCTGAAGGACGTGTCGGACTACCTGCTGAACGACGAGAAGGCGATCGTCGAATCGACCTTCACGGTGAACGGCTTCAGCTTCGCGGGCCGTGGCCAGAACGCGGGTCTCGTGTTCGTGCGGATGAAGGATTACGCGCAGCGCCAGCACGCGGACCAGAAGGTGCAGGCACTGGTCGGGCGTTTGTTCATGCACTTCAGCAGCTACAAGAACGCGGTCGTGTACCCGGTCAATCCGCCGTCGATTCCTGAACTCGGCACCGCGGCGGGCTTCGACTTCCAGTTGCAGGACCGCGGGGGCATCGGTCACGCGAAGCTGATGGAAGCGCGCAACATGCTGCTCGGTCTGGCGGCGAAAGATCCGACGCTCGCGCAGGTGCGTCCGAACGGCCTGAACGATACGCCGCAGTTCAAGGTGAGCATCGACCACGAGAAGGCTTCGGCGCTCGGCGTGTCGCTTTCCTCAATCGACCAGACGTTCTCGATCGCCTGGGCCTCGGCGTACGTGCAGAACTTCCTCGACACCGACGGCCGGATCAAGAAGGTGTACCTGCAGGGCGACGCGCCGTTCCGGATGAAACCGGAAGACGTGAATGCCTGGTTCGTGCGCAACGGCGCGGGCGCGATGGTGCCGTTCTCGGCCTTCACGAACACCGAGTGGACCTTCGGTTCGCCGAAGCTCGAGCGCTACAACGGTATCTCGTCGGTGGAAATCCAGGGTGCGGCCGCGCCGGGCAAGTCCACCGGTCAGGCGATGGTGGCGATGGAACAGATCGTCACCAAGCTGCCGGCGGGTATCGGCTACGAGTGGACGGGTCTGTCGCTGCAGGAGCGTCAGTCGGGCTCGCAGGCGCCTATCCTGTACGGCATCTCGATTCTCGTCGTGTTCCTGTGTCTCGCGGCGCTGTATGAAAGCTGGTCGATTCCGTTCTCGGTGATCATGGTGGTGCCGCTCGGCGTGATCGGCGCACTGCTGGCTGCGACGCTGCGCGGGCTCGAGAACGACGTGTTCTTCCAGGTGGGTCTGCTGACCACCGTGGGTCTGTCGGCGAAGAACGCGATTCTGATCGTGGAATTCGCGCGCGAACTGCAGCAGAGCGAAGGCATGGGGCCGATCGAGGCCGCGCTCGAAGCGGCGCGTCTGCGGTTGCGACCAATTCTGATGACCTCGCTCGCGTTCATTCTCGGCGTGCTGCCGCTCGCGATCAGTAACGGCGCGGGCTCGGCCAGCCAGCACGCGATCGGTACCGGCGTGATCGGCGGCATGTTGACGGCGACCTTCCTCGCGATCTTCATGATCCCGATGTTCTTCGTCGTGATTCGCGCGAAGTTCGGCGGTGAGAAGGAAGACCCGGATGAGGCGCTGCGCCACTACGAACAGCACCATCCGCACGATCCGCAAGGCGGTGCGACGGGTGGCACGACCGACGGGTCGAATGGCAATGGCTCGGGCAAGGATGGGCATTGAGATGCAAAAACACTCTTTGATTGCAGTGGCGGTCGCGCTGCTCGCCACCGGTTGCACGCTGGCGCCGCACTACCAGCGGCCCGGGGCGCCCGTAACGGCGACCTTCCCGACCGGCGGCGTGTACGACCAGCAGCCGGGCGCGCAGGGCGCGCGCAGCGCGAACGGCCAGGCCGCCGCCGACATCGGCTGGCGCAACTTCTTCGTCGATCCGCGTCTGCAGCAGCTGATCGAAATCGCGCTGAAGAACAACCGCGATCTGCGGGTGTCGGTGCTGAACATGCAGGCGTCGGCGGCGCAGTACCGCATCGTGCGTGCGGGTCTGTTCCCGACGCTCGACGCCGCGGCCTCGCAAAGCCGGTCGCGCACGCCGAAGGACCTGACGTTCACCGGCGTGACGATCTCCAACACGTATTCGGTGGGCTTGAACGCGTCGTGGGAGATTGACTTCTTCGGGCGCGTGCAGAGTCTGAAGGATCAGGCGTTGGCCAAGTATCTCGGCACCGCGCAGGCGCGCAAGGCCGCGGAAATTTCGCTGGTCTCGCAGGTGGCGAACCAGTACATGACGGTGCTCGAACTGGACGATCTGCTGAAGGTCACGCAGAACACGCTGGTTACGGCGCAGGAGTCATATCGGATCACCAAACTGCAGTTCGACAACGGCACGGGTTCGGAACTCGATCTGCGCCAGTCGCAAACGGTCGTCGAGACCGCGAGCGCGAACCTGCAGTCGCAGATGCGGTTGCGGGCCCAGGCCGATAACGCGCTGGTGCTGCTGATCGGCGAGCCGTTGCCGGCGGATCTGTCGCAAGGCCTGCCGCTGAGCGACCAGAATCTGCTCACGGATATTCCGGCGGGCCTGCCGTCCGATCTGCTGACACGTCGTCCGGACATCATGGAAGCCGAGGAGAATTTGCTCGCGGCCAACGCGAACATCGGCGCGGCGCGCGCCGCGTTCTTCCCGCGGGTCACGCTGACCGGCAGCGCCGGCACGTTGAGTCCCACGCTCGGCGGGCTGTTCAAGCCGGGTTCGGCGGCATGGAGCTTCGCGCCGTCGATCACGCTGCCGATCTTCGAGGGCGGTCAGAACATGGCCAACCTCGATCTCGCCAACATCGAGAAGAACGTGCAGATCGCCACGTATGAAAAGGCGATCCAGACGGCCTTCCGTGAAGTGGCGGACGGACTGGCCGCGCGCGGCACCTACGACGAGCAGATCGCGGCGCTCGAGCGGGATGTCGCGGCCGAGCAGCGCCGGCTGGATCTGTCGACCCTGCGTTACAAGAACGGTGTCGACAGCTATCTGTCGGTGCTGACCGCGCAGACCGCGCTGTACGTGGCTCAGCAGGCGCTGGTGACCGCGCGCATGGAGCGTCTGCAGAACCTGGTCACGCTGTATCAGGCACTCGGCGGCGGCTGGATCGAGCACAACGGCGACCAGCCGCGTCCCGCCGACGCGCCGGTCGACTACGGTGCAGCGAGCGCGCCGGTCGCGGCATCGGCGGCGACCGCGGGGTGAGCCCGGCAGGTTGATGAAACGCTGAAGCAAAACAGAAACGCCACGGCATGCCGTGGCGTTTCTGTTTCTGCGCGGCGCTCGGTGCCGCGGGAAGCATCAGCGATGCATCAAC
>NZ_JBFPKG010000139.1:0-3375 GCF_040948665.1 Paraburkholderia sp. BR14320 | reverse complement strand
TGATGATAATACGTCGTCGTATGATTTTATAACCATCATTTTTCGCAACGGTCCCGCCCATTTCGCCCACTCATGAATGTCGCGAAAAATCCGTGAGTTGCAAGAGGCCGAAACCCGCAATCTGTTGATCATGAACACGATATCCATAACGCCCGTCCCTCAAACCCCGTTTACCCGGGACCCAAATTCAACAGCCTGTTAGTTAGGGCGCAGGGAAGGGACTTACACATCAGTCGAGAGGTTAGCTTGATAACACTTGACGAACCGCTGCTCATGGAAGGCACCTCGCCGCGACTCAATACGAAACAATGCAGTTCTCTGCCTCTTCGCATACGTTCTGCCGGACGCACCCTGCTATGGCCACATTATCCCGGTTCACTTCGGGCACACTTGCACTCATGCGACGCCTCTCTCGTCAGCATTCGCGATCGAATCGACCGGCGGCAACTCGTCCTCGAGGTCTAACGGAAGTCTCCGTTCGCAACTGGGCCGTCCTTGGCATCTGGCATCGGCATGTCGGGCGCCACGCCAAGTTCATGCATCGCTGCGTACGCGATCCGGGCGAACACCGGCCCGGACACGTCACCGCCGAAATGTTTGGCTCCTTGGGGCTTGTCTACAGATACAGCTATCACGAGCCTTGGACTCCGGATCGGAATGATCCCCACGAACGATGCACGGTAGGCGTTGCGCTCATAGCCGTGCCGCGTCGCAGTGTAGGCCGTGCCCGTTTTACCGCCGACGCTATAGCCAGGCACCTGCGCGTCCGGAGCAGTACCGTCCTTGGAAACGACACTCTCCAGCATCGCCCGCATTTGGTCGGTAGTCCGTTGCGTGAATACCTGTGTGTCCGCCACAGTCGAGCCGTCTCGTTTGTATAGCGTAAGTGGAACGAGCCGACCATTGTTGGCGAACACCGTGTATGCCTCCGCAAGCTGGACGAGTGACATCGAGACGCCGTAGCCGTAAGACATCGTCGCCTGTTCGATTCGCCGCCATTTACTCCATGGTCTCACGATGCCGGCAGCCGCGCCTGGAAAGCCAAGCTTGGGCTGCCGGCCAAAACCCAATGCCGAGTAAAGCCCCCAGATTTCCTCGGGCTTCATCGTCAGGGCAATCTTCGATGCGCCAATGTTGCTGGACTTCTGGATGACCTGGGCGACAGTCAGCGTACCGAAGTTCGCATCGTCAGTGATAACCGCGCCGTCAAGCGAAAATCGCCCGTCGGTTTCCACAATCGAACTGGGTGTAAACCGACCCAGGTCGAGCGCGAGCGATACGGTTAGAGGCTTCATGATTGAGCCCGGTTCGAACACGTCGGTCACGGCGCGGTTGCGCAACGCGGGGCCGCGCAGGGCCGACCTGTCGTTGGGATCGTAGCTCGGGTAATTTGCAAGCGCGAGAATTTCTCCGGTGGGTCCGTCAACCACGATCGCGGATCCGCTTTCTGCATGGCTCGAAGTGACTGCGTCCCGAAGAGCCTTGTAAGCGATGTACTGGATGTTGCAGTCAAGCGCGAGCTCGATATCCGCCCCATGTTTAGCACTCTTTACGCTCCCGAGGTCACTCACGATATGGCCGACCCGATCGTGCACGACGAGTTCTCTCCCGTCCACCGAGTTGAGCTCACTTTGCGCTCCGAGTTCAACACCCTCCTCGCCACGGCCCTCCGTATCCGTGAAACCGACCACCTGAGCGGTAACTGCACCTTCCGGGTACACGCGCTTATGTTCGGGCCGCTCATAAATACCTGGGATGGCGAGTTCTTCGACCTGACGGGCGGCGTCTCGCGAGATCTGATGCTTCAGATAGACGAACGTCTTGTCGCTTTCAATTTGAGTGTTCAGTTGCTGATCTGACATTCCTAGCAATTGCGCGAGCATGGCGAGCTTGCCTGGCTGCACATTGTCCGGAATCCCGCTTGCGTCCGCACACACTGCCATCGTTGGGACACTCATAGCCAGCACGCGACCGTTGCGGTCGACGATTCGGCCTCGATCGGTTTGCAGGTCGATGACATGCTCGACACGCTCGTCTCCTTTCGATTGGTAGTAGCGACTATGGAGCACCTGAATCCAAAGGGCACGTGCGATGCACGCAGCGAAACCGATCGTTATCAAGGCCATTACGACCGTGGATCTGCCTCGGTGGCTGGAGGCCTTCAGGACCGGGCTTTCATTGAAAGTTACGCGACGGGTCATTTACGAAGCACACAGGGACTCTCACTTACGGCAGGAGCTGCCAACACCAGTGACATGTTCTGCTGGCAAGAAAGCAGTGAGAGTTTTCGTTGTAAGCGCACATGGAGCGACCCCGGCTCCGCGGAACAGAAACATTTGATAACCGCCTCTTCAGGCAATTTTGTCGCGTCATGCGAAAGATGACGACGCGCGCCTTGGGGCACGCATGGACGAAGGCTGAGCGCGGCGTCGCTACCGTAGAATATCTCTGTTCTGTCGGCCCGTAGAGCACTGCGACGTTCTGCCGCCACCGGCGGACCGTCCGCCTCGCGTTTATCGCGCGAACTGGATGTCGAGAGACCGCAGATAAGTCTGCAGGCCAGCATCTTGCAACGGGATAACGTGCGCGGCTTCGTCGGACTCATTGAAGTGGGCGTGCCAGTAGCCAGGGGGCGTGACGAAGGCCTTTGTCCGGATGGGTACGAGTTCCCGTGCCATGGACGCGACTAGGCATTTTTGACGCAAACCGGTTTGAAGGCGTCCACCGGTTCAGCAGGTTGGCGATGATTACGCCTTCGCCTTCCTGCGACACAAGCTCCTGCGTGAGCAGGCGCTCGCCGATGCAGCGCTTGATGCGCGAGATCTGTGCCTCGGCCAGCGAGCGCACACCGTAGCCGTATTTCTTGTGAAATGCATAGATGTCTTTGTCCTCGATGTATCTGACGATCTGGTCATGCCGGCGGGTTTGCTCCTCGCCGTGTACGACAGCGTGAGCTGGCGGTGGGATGACGGGCGTCACGCCCGCGCCTGAAAGTGCTTCGGTACGCTCGATGCTGTAATACGCGCCATCGGCAATCACCCGATCCATCGGCACATCAGCGGGCAGCACGGCGTCCATTCCTTCGCTATCCGATACTTCTGTAGTGGTGATGCGGATCGCGTGTACGTTCATGTCAGCGTCGATCGACAGATGCATCTTGCGCCACACCTCCTGTGAAGCGAACCGTTCGCCCAGCTGACTGGCGCTGGGCACCGGGATGTCCAGCCCGCGAGTCTCCCAGTAGTCCTCATATAGCCGGTGATCTGCCGCATCCCCCAACCGAACAGCCGGTAGAAGGTAAAGATCAGCTCCATGTACGCCGTGGTGTAGGTCGGCTCACGCCCCGACACGCCCGGCGTACGGATCTTTGCGTTG
>NZ_JBFPKG010000138.1:0-3488 GCF_040948665.1 Paraburkholderia sp. BR14320 | reverse complement strand
AAGCGGGCACGGCAGTTCGGAGAGGCGTTCACGGCTTGATTGGCTTATGCTGCCATTGAATAAGGAGAATCGACTTCATAACCGTAGGGCTTATGATAGCAATTCGACCGAATCTTGGCCGTACCCCCATTTGCAACCGAGACAGTCGAGAACGACCCAGTCATTGAACGGCGCATCCCCGGTGGCGTACGCATGCGCACGTGCTCGTGCTCGATCTGTCGATGCCCGGGCGCAATGGCGCCCAACTGTCAAAGTGGGCGGCCCTGACTGTTAGTTGCAATTTCGCGCAGAAGACATTGAATGGCAACGACCGTGGCGATATGCTCACAACGCCCCAACACTTCACGCACAACGACCGACGCACCCGAAGGAAGTCAGACTATGCGATTGCGCCGCATCACCGCACGACGTTCTCCCGTACATGGCATGGGACTGTTCGCCCTACAGCCGATTGCTGCAGGCGAACGGGTCATCGAGTACAAGGGGGAGTTGACCAGTTGGCGGCGCGCCGCCGGCCGCCAACGTTCCGGGGCTGGTCACACGTTCGTGTTCGGCCTATCCGATGGGCGTGTGATCGACGGCAGCCGTGGAGGCAACAGCGCCCGATTTCTAAATCACGCCTGCTCCCCCAACTGCGAAGCGATCGAGACGGGCGCGCGGGTGTTCATTCATGCCCTCACCGCTATCGCACCCGGCCATGAACTCTTCATTGACTATCGCCTGTCAGTTGACGGTGTGCTCACCGACGACATTCGTACCCGTTACATATGTCATTGCGGCGCTTCGTCATGTCGACGAACTATGCTGCGCGGCAATGCTGAATCGGCGTAATCCTCGCACCGCAGACGGTCCGATGCGCGATACCTCCGGCCTCTGATACAGACACGCGCGTACCCGGACAACGAGGATTACCACGTGTCACACGAGACCATCTACCGCAGTCTCTTCATCCAGGCCCGTGGTGCCTTGAAGAAGGAATCGCTGGAACATCTACGGCGTACGCGGGTCATGCGGTTCCCGCCATTACACGCAGAAGACGGGCGACCACGGCAGGATCCGCGACACGGTGTCGATCAGCGAACGTGCAGCCACCGTTGAGGACCGCGCAGTGCCGGGACATTGGGGAGGTGACTTGCTTTGCGGCAGCGGCAGCAGCCAGATTGCGACGCTCGTCGAGCGCCAGACACGCTATGTCATGCTGTGAAGATTGTCAGCAAGGACAGCGAGGCGGTTGCCAATGCTCTCATCAAACATGCCTGCAAATTGCCGCAGGCGCTCTACAAATCGCTAACATGGGATCGCGGCACTGAGATGGCCAGCCACAAACGCTTTACTGTTGCCACTGACATTGCCGACTACTTCTGTGACCCACACCGTCCCTGGTAGCGTGGGTCGGCCGAGAACACGAATGGACTGGTAAGGCAGTACGGCAGATCAACAGCTTGGAGTTCGTGCGTTGCTTTCCAATCATGCCCCCCGGGTCTCGTCGCACACACTCACATTGCCCGTCGAGTCATTTCATATGATGCATCCAACTACCAGGACTGGGACCACCCCTCCATCTTTCGAATTTGGGAATTGTCAGTAATCCAGGCGCTGGAGTCGAATGTGTGTTCATGGCCGCATTGAGACCGGATCGCCGCTGCGCGGCTAGGCAATCCGTTTAGCCAGTGCTGCCGTTGCAATGCGCCATGTGAATCACGCAATGTCGAACCTGTAAAGTCTTGCAGGCGGGTCTGCCAGGACAATCCTGCGCTCTTCTTCAACCGGGAGCAGCGCGCGTAGAAGTTCGAGCGCGTGAGTAAAATCCTCGTCTGCTTCAAACTGCGTATGCGGCCAGTCGCTGCCCCACATAAGGCGATGCACTGCCGAAGTGATCGACGACGACATTCATGCCGGCGTCCAGAAGCGGCTCGACGATGTCCTGCAGCCGCGCAACTTCCACATGCACTTTGACATGCCATCTGAGATCGCGGACATGGGCGAGCGTTTGCGCGCTCACCCATCTGTCGAGCGGCTGATCGGCATGTCCGATCAGGTTCAGCCGAATCCCTGCAATGCCCGCATTCGCCATCTCCGTCAGTGTGTCGATCCGACAATCACGCTCGATCACCGCGACACCGCGTAGCCGCTGCGGCGCGCGGCGCATCGAGCATATAGCTGCAATCGGTGCCGAGAAAGCTGGGCTGCACAAGCACGCCGTGTGATACGCCGTGCGTGTCCAGTTGGGCAAGGTATGCGTCGAGCGTGGCGTCGTAGTCGGGCACGTAGCGCCCGATCCGTCTCCCTGACCGCCTGCTCCAGTTCACCATCATGCTTTACGCGCACGCGAATGGGCGAACGGCCCAGCTGAGTCGCTTACCTCGCTAAAAACGTCCTGTTCGAAGAAGCGCGCGCGGCGCGTGACGCGTAGCTTAACTGGCCCTCGAAGATCGGGCCGATGGTTACCGCGGACCTGGGCAGTTCGGCTTGTCAGGGGCTGACGGATGCTGCCCGACTCCGAGCGGCCGAGACCTGGGCACACACTTCGGGAGCCCGGGTCGCGCGAAGAACCAGATACCCCACTGAGCTAGACTTGACCTATCGCTTGTACCGCCGAGACATGACATGTTCGATAGACAGACGCACCGAGGCTTCAGCATCACGGTGACAGCGCACGACGACGTACGCGGCGGCTCCAATGTCACGCTGCTTGTCGAGCGCATCTTTTCCCACCGGGACGACGTGCGCACCGGCGCGCCGCTCGCGAAACCGGAGCATTACCACTCGGTGCACCCCGCAACTGCGGCCGTCGGCGAAGCCATGCGACGAGTCAGGCGGCTAATTGACGAGGCACTCGGTGAACCCGATCCGCTGGAAGGCGAGTAATTTTCAATTCGCAACTCTCCAGCCCGGTCTGCAGCGCGCCTTGCCCGGATTTTAAATCTGACCAAGCCAACGACTGGCTCGCCCTTTCGGCAAGCCGGACAAAATCGATCGCTGCGAAGCGTGAAACCACGGCGGACACCCCTAGGGAAACGCTGATCAATGAGCCCGCCGCCGGTGATCCAGCGCATACGGCTCGCGATTTTTAAAACAGGAAGGCCGTCGCAGCAATTTCTGGGCACCTACGCGACCGACTTCCTGCATTTTTCACACGCCAGACGGACTGCTCCCATGACATGGGCGCAACCGGTTACGCGCCATCGCCAGGTTCGCCAGCGCGAACAGGCTGAACAGTTGTGCAGTGTTCTTGAGCAACCCCTTGTAGCGCACCTTGCGATGCCGGAACAGGTTCTTGACAACATGGAACGGATGCTCGACGCGCGCACGAATTTGCGCCTTGGTCCGCTCGACCGCGACCACCAGCTCCTTCAGCGCCCTGAACCGCCCCGGGATTTCCGGAGGCTCCACTTCTTGAGAAAATGGAGCTATGGAAAACACGAAGAAGAAGTGCCCAAGGTACTCGCCTGAAGTTCGTGAGCGGGCTGTGCGAATGGTTCTGGAAC
>NZ_JBFPKG010000137.1:0-3492 GCF_040948665.1 Paraburkholderia sp. BR14320 | reverse complement strand
TCCAGTCCTGCGGCTCGATCTTGCCGTCGGCGGCCATGACCGCGTCGAAGCGCGCCTGTTCGGGCGAATTCGCATCCGCGTCCAGCGGGGCGACGTTGCCGGGGATATCGAGGGATTGGGTGTACATGAGGGACGCTCTCTGGAGGAGTGGTCTGTGTCGGCGTAGTATAAACCAACCGACCGGTCGGTTAATAAATTTTTTGAGGACGGGGATTAGGCTCGATAGCGTCATTCGGCGGTGTCGAAGCAGGTCACCCCGCCCCGACACTTACCGGTAAAATTGCGAATTGGCCGCGATTTGCGGCCCACTTGCATCTCCGGTACTCATGTTACGTCTAAGCGAAATCAAACTCCCGCTCGATCATCCCGAAAGCGCCCTCGAAGCCGCCATCCGTGCGCGCCTCGCGGACCTAGGCGTCGCGCGGGACGGGCTCATCCGATACACCGTGTTTCGCCGCGCGCATGACGCGCGCAAGCGCGCCGACATCAAGCTCACCTATATCGTCGATGTCGAGGTCAAGGATGAAGCGGCCGCGCTGAAACGGCTCGCCGACGTGCCGCATTGCGGCGTGACCCCCGACATGAGCTACAAGTTCGTCGCCAAAGCGCCCGCCCAACTAAGCACGCCGCGTCCGGTCGTGATCGGCATGGGACCGTGCGGTCTGTTCGCGGGACTGATCCTCGCGCAGATGGGCTTCCGGCCGATCATCCTCGAGCGCGGCAAGGCCGTGCGCGAGCGCACCAAGGACACGTTTGGCCTGTGGCGCAAATCGGTGCTGAATCCCGAGTCGAACGTGCAGTTCGGCGAAGGTGGCGCGGGCACTTTTTCCGACGGCAAGCTCTACAGCCAGATCAAGGACCCGAAACATTACGGCCGCAAAGTACTCGACGAATTCGTGCGGGCTGGTGCGCCGGAGGACATCCTGTATCTGAGCCGGCCGCATATTGGCACGTTTCGCCTCGTCAGCATGGTCGAGAAGATGCGTGCGAGCATCCACGAGTTGGGCGGCGAAGTGCGCTTTGAGACCCGCGTCGAGGACATCGACATCGACAACGGCCAGGTGCGCGGGCTGAAGCTGTCGACCGGCGAGACGCTGCGTTGCGACCACGTGGTACTGGCGGTCGGCCATAGCGCACGCGACACCTTCCAGATGCTGTACGACCGGGGCGTTCACGTCGAGGCGAAGCCGTTTTCGCTCGGTTTCCGGATCGAGCATCCGCAGGGGGTGATCGATCGCAGCCGTTTCGGCAAATTTGCCGGTCACAAACAGCTCGGCGCAGCCGACTATAAGGTGGTGCACCACTGCAGCAACGGGCGCGCGGTGTATAGCTTTTGCATGTGTCCCGGGGGCACCGTGGTGGCGGCAACTTCGGAGCCGGGGCGGGTCGTCACTAACGGCATGAGCCAGTACTCGCGCGCGGAGCGCAACGCGAATGCGGGCATCGTGGTCGGCATTACGCCAGACGACTACCCGGGCGGCCCGCTCGCGGGCATCGCGTTCCAGCGCAAGTGGGAAGAGCGGGCGTTCGAACTCGGTGGCGGTAACTATATGGCGCCGGGGCAGTTGGTCGGCGACTTCATCGCCGGGCGGCCGTCCACGTCGCTCGGCTCGGTCGTGCCGTCGTATAAGCCCGGCGTGCGGCCGACCGATCTCAGCACTGCACTGCCCGACTATGCGATCGAGGCGATTCGCGAAGCGCTGCCGCAGATGGAAAAGAAAATCGCCGGTTTCGCGATGCATGACGCGGTGCTGACCGGCGTTGAAACGCGGACGTCGTCGCCGGTCCGCGTGCGTCGCGGCGATGATTATCAGAGCGTCAACATCAAAGGGCTGTATCCCGCCGGCGAAGGTGCGGGATACGCTGGCGGCATCTACTCGGCGGCGATCGACGGAATCGAGGTCGCCGAAGCCGTCGCTCTGCAGATCATGAGTCAGCAAACGGCATGAGTCCGAACGGGCACAGCCGCCGGGTACCGGCGATTGTCGCGTCGTTCGGGCACAATGCGCGTTTCGCCTCGAACCGACCGTCCGAATGACCATTCGCACCCTGGCTGCCGCATGCGGCGCGGCGCTGCTTGCCCAATTTGCTCCGTTTGCCGTTTCCTCGAGTGCGTTCGCTGCCGAAGCGCCGGAGCATTGGGTTGCCGTGTGGGCGACCGCGCTGCAACCGATTCCCCAGCGAGCCGACTTGCCGCCGCTGTATCGCGCGCCGGAAGTCGCGGGGCGCAGCGTTCGGCAAATCGTGTATCCGACCTTGTCGGGGAAGGCGGCGCGAATCCATCTGAGCAATGTGTACAGCAAGACAGCTCTCGTCATCGACGAACTGCGCATCGCGCGCTCGGTCGGCGGCACGGCGGCGGTAGAGGGGGGCGGAAGTCGAGTGACGTTTGCTGGCAAGGGCGCGGTCAGCGTTCCGCCCGGCGGCGAGTTGGACAGCGATCCGATCGGGATCGACGTCGTCGAGGGCGCGCCGTATGCGATCAGTGCGTTTATGGGACCGGAGCAGCGGATCGTCGCGTGGCACCGTGTGTCGAATCAGGTGAATTATGTGTCGGTGCCGGGCAATCACACCGCCGACGCGTCCGCCGCCGCGTTTCGCGGTCGCTTCACCCAATATGTGTGGGTCACAGGCTTGTCAGTGGAGGTGGCGGGACCGTCAATTGCCGTGGCTGCGATCGGCGACTCAATCACCGACGGCATGCGCTCCAGCCTGAATCAGAACCGTCGCTGGCCAGATGCGCTGGCTCGGCGCCTGGCGGCGAGCGGCGCGCAATCGACCGCAATCGTGAATCTCGGCATCAGCGGTAACCGGCTTCTTAGCGACTCGCCTTGTTATGGCGACGCGCTAGCGAGCCGCTTCGAGCGTGACGTTTTGCAACGTCCGGGCGTCAAGGCGGCGGTCCTGCTGATTGGCATCAACGACATTAACTTTGCGGCAATGCCGCCTCATGGCGGGCTCGACTGCGATTTTCCTCATACGTCGGTCACGGCTGCCGATTTGATTGCCGGTTACCAGCGCGTGATCGCGGCCGCGCGGCGCAAGGGTGTCAAGGTGTTCGGCGCGACGCTGACGCCGGCGTCGCTGCCACAGGAGCGGGAAAACATCCGACTCGCGGTTAATCAGTGGATCCGGACCAGTCGCGCTTTCGATGACGTCGTCGATTTCGACGCGGCGTTGCGCGATCGGGCGCAGCCGGAGCGTCTGCAGCGCGTTTTCGATAGCGGTGATCACATCCATCCGAGCGACGCGGGCTACGCGGCCATGGCCGATGCTGTTCCAGTTGAGGCCGTGGTGAGCGCTGTCCGGAAGTGAGTCACAGCTTTTTTAAGCGAAAGTGAAAATGGGTGTTGACGATCCGGCGCAAGTTCTCCATAATCTCGTTTCTCTGCTGCAGACGCAGCGACGCAAACGAAGCGGTGCCGGGTAGTGGTGGTTCAGGCGCGGCGGGTTGGGCGGATCGATCTTTAAAAACTAACAGCCGATAAGTGT
>NZ_JBFPKG010000136.1:0-3502 GCF_040948665.1 Paraburkholderia sp. BR14320 | reverse complement strand
AGCAGCGCGAGGGCGTGATTATCGCGAACCTCGTGAATCTGTGGAACAGCTTCGGCAAGGCCGTTTGCGTCAAAAAGCTCTAGTTGCGTCCGCAACCAACTGCGGGCCTACCCTGCTGAACAAAGCCCCTCGGCGCCAAGCATAGCGCCGCCATGCCATCACCCAACGGAGATCTCTCTTGAGCATGAGCCTTGCCGAAATCGACCGCGCCCTGCGCGAACTGCGCCTGTCCGGCATCAGCGCGACACTGGAAACCCGGGTGCTGCAAGCCCAGGCCAGCCAGCAGCCATTCCTTGAAACCTTCTCCATGATTCTGCAGGACGAGCTCGATCGACGACAGTCCCGGCTTCTCGAACGACGCTTCCAGCAGTCCGGCCTGGACGAGCGCAAAACCCTGAGCGACTTCGACTGGTCCTTCAATCCGAAAGTCCCCCGGCAGGCCTGCTTCGAGCTACACACGCTGAAGTTCGTCGCCGACAGCGACAACGCGCTGCTGATCGGCAAACCCGGCACCGGCAAAAGTCATATCGCCAAGGCTATCGCCTACAACGCCACCCTGCAGGGAATGAAGGTGCGATACGTCGAGTCCGACACCGTGTTCGCCGGCTATGCCGTGGAAACACGTGCCGATCAGGACCGGCTGCTCAAGGCCCTGGTCGAGCCCGAACTCCTCGTGCTTGACGATCTGTTCCTCGCCAAACGCATTCCCGATGCCGCGGCCGAATTGCTGCAGACACTGGTCCATCAACGCTACAAGCAACGTCGCAGCATCCTCGTCACGTCCAACCGTGTCGTCCAGGACTGGGGGCGCTACCTTCGCGACAGCACCATGGCCTCGACGATCCTTGATCGTCTGCCGCATCGCTCCAAACTCCTCGAGTTTGAAGGCAAGAGCTATCGACTCCGGGAAGCTGCTGCCAGGCTTGCCGTCACTGAGGAATCCGACGCATAATCCGCACGTCCTGCCTGGGGGAATTTAGCCGCCCACAAGTGGAGGAGTTTGAACTGCCCATCGGGGACCCTGCTGAACAAAGCCCCGGACGTACAGCGATGCGTACCTCGAACTGATCTTCATCTTCTACCGGCTGTTCGGCTGGGGCATGCGGCAGATCACCGGCCACATGCACGAATTCTGGGCGCTGCGCGGACTCGACGTCGGGGTACCGAGTTTCGGGCTTCTGAGCGAGCGGTTCCGTACGCTCGAGGTTCAGGTCAAACAACGCTGCGCTCGCGTGGCCGAACGCCTGCGCAACGGCGAAGCTATCAGCCTGATCGTCGACAGCAGCGGCATGAACTTTGGCCGGGCCAGCGAATGGCATCGGCAAAAGTACGGGCGCGACGCGAGCCAGACGCCGTGGCGCAAGATGCATCTGTCGATCGACCCGGAGATGAATGTCCACCAGATCGCGATCACCGAGGACAACGTTTCCGACGAGGCGGGCCTGAATGCGATGCTGGCAGTCGACGCGAACGTCGACTGCGTGATCGCCGACGGCGCGTATTACAGTATTGCGCAGACCGAGGCGTGGTCAGCCTGCGGCGTGCTGCCGGTGATTCCCCCACCGGCCAATGCGGTCGTTCACAATCAGCCGGCGACGCGCTGGCACGACCATCTCGTTCGGTACATCAAGGACAAGGGCATCCATGCGTTCCGCAACAAATACGGGTACGGCCAGCGCGCGCTGGTCGAGGCGCAGATCTCGCGAATCAAGCGTTGCATCGGTGCGCGGCTACTGACGCGCAAAACCGAATCGCAGCAGCGCGAGGGCGTGATTATCGCGAACCTCGTGAATCTGTGGAGCAGCTTCGGCGAGGCCGTTTGCATCAAAAATGCCTAGTTGCGTCTGCAACCAACTGCGGCCATGCCCTGCTGAACAAAGCCTGCCCAGACCTAGTTTGCCCGATTGATCGTCATGCCCCGCAGCAGATACGGCCAGACCTTGTGCTGCGCTTTGCGTCGGCTCGTGTTCGGCTTGCAGTACAGCGCCTCGACACCCATGCGTTTCATCAGCGTGCGCACGCGCCTGCGGCCAATTTCGTGTCCCTCGCGACGCAGCAGTCGCGCCAGCATCCGCGCTCCGGCAAACGGAAACTCCATGTGCAGTTCATCGATCCGGCGCATCAGCAACTGATCTGCCTCGCTCACTGGTTGCGCCCGGTAATACACGCTCGATCTTGCGATACCAACGAGTCGTGCCTGCTGCGAGACCGGCAATGCATGCGTACGATCGATCATCGCTTTGCGCTCAGCAATCCCGCTTTGTTGAGCGCGCCGCTTAAAAAATCGTTCTCCAGCGTGAGCTGTCCGATCTTCGCATGTAGCTCCTTCAAATCGACTTGCGGCTCGCTCGACGCCGTGCCGCCTGCGCCAAACACGTCGGCGGCACGTTCCTGCAACTGCCGCTTCCATTCGATGATCTGGTTCGGGTGCACATCAAACTGCTGCGCCAGTTCAGCTAGCGTCCGCTCACCCTTGACCGCCGCCATCGCCACTTTCGCTTTGAACGCGGCTGAGTGCGTCCGTCGGGTTCTCTTCGTCATCTTCAAGGTTCCTTTGTCGGCATTATGCCTGGCTCAAGCCCCGAGCGTTCCACTTACCCGACTGTCCGAATTTGCGCGGCCACCTCTGTCGTCCATCACATCAGAACCCAACCAGTTGAAGAAGTGGGCATGGGCACGAACGGGAGAAACTAACAGCCCCGCGTGGCACGCGGCAATCGTTCGCGTTTGACGTATGGAATTTCGTTTCTTGTCCTAGCTTTCTCCTATTGGCATGCTACGTTTGCGGTTAACCCGCTAAACCCGGCCCGCCATGAGTAGAGAAATTGTGGACGCACATTCATCCGATCAGAGACCGAAAACACATGACATTTTCTTTGGACGACGCATTTTCCAGTGCACAGCAAACAAAACTGAATCGTCGCTTGCTGGTGGCGCTATTTGACCAAGCTGATACCCGTTGGTGGGGTGGTCATGTGGACGACTGGCAGCCGGATGAAACCCTGTTTTCCTCAGGGGAAGCATTGAAGTGTTACCGGAATCTCGTGGCCCGTTTTAAGAAAGGCGAGACCGCCAAGGCACACGTTTTGATGATGCACATCGACGGTACGTTCGGGGCCGGCATGTTTGGCGTGGAGTCAGCCGAGGAAGCGCAGCAACTTCTGAATGAGACACTGGAAGCAATACGTATCAGAACCTTAGATTGACGCCCCAACGTCGCAGAGGTGAGGTTGTCAGATTGGGGCGCACCATTCCTGACTGGCTCCGGCTTTGTTCAAGAGGGGGCCGCTTGCGCGGCGGCCGTGGGTCGGGTAGAAAGAGTCCGGTGATCTATCCGACGAGCGAGCTTTCATGCCTTACAAGGCAAGACTGAAGACGGGCGAACCGCGCAAACGAGCGAAGCCGGGCTATGCGGTAACAAACGCGCACGAGTACAACGAAAGCCTGAAGCGGCGCGGGCAACTCAGCCTGTATTGTCCCGACGGCGACCTGAAGGCGCTGT
>NZ_JBFPKG010000135.1:0-3664 GCF_040948665.1 Paraburkholderia sp. BR14320 | reverse complement strand
GCCCACGCACACCGCTTGACCGGGTAGATCGAGATAGGTCGTGTCAACGACCATGCAAACAATCCACGCTCTCACATCATGCCCCACGCGCGCGCGGATCGGGGATCGGCCCTGCCGAGCCGCTTACGCTCGAGGCGCGGTCCGAGAACGCGCTCAAGCGCGGGATGGATCTGGGTGAGCAGGCCGCGAATCCCGTTACTGGTTTGGGTAATTTGAGCGGCGAGCTCGTCGTCGAAGCCGCACAGCATGGGCAGCTCGGCGAGCGGTTCATCAGCTAACCGAAGCGAGCGCAGCGTATGCGGCATCGAACCGGCGGCCTCGGCGATGATTGCGGCGTCGCGGGCGTCTGTCTGGGCCTCACCGGCATGCAGGTCGGCAATGCGGCGCATCGCCAGTTCGGGCAGATCGGCAAGCAGAACGCCTTCATCGCGTGCGACGGCCAGCGGCAATGCGCCGGTGGTGGCGGGCTGGTCGACAACGAAGAGAAGACGGCCATGGGTCTTGAATTCGAGTGGGCCTGCGACAACGGTGGCAAATCTCGGCATCTACGTTACGGACGGCCTTGGAATATTCCAGCCGAGTCCCTATTAGCGATCACCTGCCACCCACCAGGCCCGGTGACAACACCCCCCGGATCAGAAACTGCGACTGGGGGCGAGAATCATGCCGGGCCTGGCTGCCCAAAGCTTCAATTATCGAGGCGGGAAGATAGTAACTGGGGGCTGCAACCGGGGAAATGTTTGGCAGTCACATGCTACATGTGTGAGTTTGTAGACGAAAGCACGGTCCCGATCAAGGTCATTTTGTGGCGTTCAAATTTTACATAGATGCGATCATTGCAACACGCAACGTATTGGGAGGTGCTTTGGCCCACTTACGAAATTAGACGTCGTGAATTCGATCTCTCCCACCGGTTCGACGAACTGCAACTTCGGGATCAGTTCCTCGAACAGGATGCGCATCTCCATGTTTGCGAGATGCTGACCAAGACATACGTGAGCACCTGCCCCAAACGCAATGTGCCGATTCGGCCTTCGGTCGATATCGAATATGAAAGGGTCGGGGAAAACTTCCTCATCGCGATTGGCCGACCCGTAGCAGAGCATCAGCCAATCGCCCTTGCGGATAGTCCTGCCTCTCAAATTCGTGTCGGCTGCCGCCGTACGCATGAAATGACGCACTGGCGATGCGTAGCGGAGGCTCTCGTCGATGAATTGCGGAATGAGCGACGGGTCAGCCTTAAGCCGCGGCAGCAAATGGGGGAATTGACACAATGCCCACATCGCAACCGATATGGAAGACGAGACGGTGTCATGCCCGGCGGCGGCGATAATCACGTAGTAGCCGAGTCGGGTTGCCTCATCAATAGGCTGTCCATCGACAACCGCGTTGGCGAGCAAGGTGGCGATGTCGTTACGCGGTTTTTTCCGGCGATCTTCGGTCAGGGGATCAAAGTAACCCTTGAAGTCTGCTACAACTGACAGCAGCGCCTTGCCGATCGCACTTCCGGCGTCGCCCTGGCGACTGATATCGCGCTTGTATTCGGCATCCTCGCTTCCAAACATCTCCTGTGTGAGTCTCAACATACGGGGGGATTCTTCCTGCGGAACTCCGAGAATATCCATGATCACGTTCAGCGGATAGTGCGAGGCGAAATCGTTCGCAAAGTCGATTACGGAGCCGCTCTTTTGCAGAAGTTCCCCGATCATCAAATGTGCCAATGATCGGATGCGAGCCTCAAGCTTAACGACACTGTTCGGCATAAACCACGACTGTGTCAGTGCGCGCAAACTCTTGTGTTCGTCGCCGTCGACGTGGACGAGCGAACGGACGATGTTTGGACTACCGGTGGCCCCTATAACATGCGCGATAGATGCTTGCGGACGGCAGACGACGGAATAATCGCCGTTGCGAAACAGGGCATTGTTCCGGGAAATCATTGAGACGTCGGCGTGTTTTGTTACCACCCAGAATGGGTCATGCGCGTCCGCCATTGCTCGTCCAACTGGGTTGTTTGCACGCGCCCACGCGTATATCTCATGGAGCCCGTCGAGGTTTGTATACGACTGCGGATCAACCAGACGGTTTGCTATGTCTTTCGGTAGGTCGTAATTTGTCATGCTCACGATATTGCAGAAAAACTGACATGTGAAATCGAGGCAAGCAACGTGTATCGACGTATCCACTCATGGCTGGGATTGGGGTCGACCGACGTTTGCGGATCGCTCGCCAGTTGATGCGCACCGAAGCCGTCGCGTCGGCAAAAGAGGCGAACGGGCCGGGCGCATGCGTGCGCTCGTCGGATATTGTCCTTTTATACTATTCGCGACTTTCGTCTTTCGCCTTAATGCATGTCAACCTTTCTTGATCACGTGATCATGCATTTGAGCCTCGAAGGTATCCCTTGTCAGACACAGCGCATGACAATGGCATTCGCGCACGAGGAGCAAGCTCCCCGCTTGTCGATGTCTTCGTGGCCAAGTGACAGAACCGGAAGGCCGTCGAACGGGCGCCCCTTTGCCCGGTGCGATGCGGCGCCTCTCACGCTGCAATGATTCTACAGCCCATTCTATTGAGGCCGTCGTTCATATCTATCACTGCAAGGGGTGAATATTGCTCAACGCTGTGGGTCGTGGGTTTACGCTGAATTTGTATTCATGAATCGAGCGGTTGCGATGAAAATATTCAATTTGCGTTTGAGGAGGGCGGTAGCGCACATCCCCGCGCAACCGTGCCAATGACGTTCTTCGTCGAATGCCAGGCTTGCTAAAGATTGGCTGGCACTTTGACGCTATGACAAAAGTGGCTCATGACAGGAGGCAACTCTAAGTAAAAATCCTTTTCCGTATCCTTCAAACCGCCCGGATAACAGTCAGAGACGAAATCTTTCAACGGCGTCAGCGCCGGTTGGCAATTTGGGCGGGACGTCCTCACTGAATTCGTTCCATCGCGTAGCCTATGCTGCCAGCAATTGATGACCATGTTGGCTACTTACCTGATGCAAGAAAGGTCTGACCTTGATCAAGGGTTGCCATGCGTTCGTCCCGTACACTTGTGTTGCAGCGGGTCGAACCGTCTCGCTCGACCTACTGTGGGGACTTTAGACGACCCGTCAGAGTATAGACGACTCCGATGGGTCACTTTTTTTCTGTGTCCCGGCTGTCCTTGCCAGTCGCCCACCCGTTCGTTGGGCGGTCATTAGTTCCGAAATAGAACGCGCGGGGAACAATGACCCGATTCCCGACAGTAGTCAGGTAGCATATCCCCTAATATTCGTTCCAAGCAGCGATCCGGACCATCTCTTTGACGGCTACCATTAGGCGGATTCCTCGCGAACTGGTGCAACACCCTTCGTCGCTGCTTTCTGCATGGCAAAGATTGGCGGCTGCTGGCAAGGTGAAATGCCGCTAGCACTGGGAAGCGGACCGCTGAAGGGCCAGATTTGAGATCTCCCGTAGCCCAATCACCGTGGGCAACGAGGTGTGCGAGGCGGGTTCCTGGCCGATATGAGTCATCCAATGAATTAAGGCGTTGATGCGGTTAGAGCGTGTTAGGAACTTTGAAGTACTGGCGCGGCGTGGACAAGCATGAGCATTGCGAAGACGACAAAATGAAGCCCGGCGAGAGTTTCGGGGAGCCGTTCATAGTCACGTGCGAGACGCCG
>NZ_JBFPKG010000134.1:0-3761 GCF_040948665.1 Paraburkholderia sp. BR14320 | reverse complement strand
TGAGAGCTATCGACTGAAGGACAAACGAAAAGCAGGACAAACGGGAACGCGGGCAACAGCGAAAGCAGCCGCGTGACACAGGTCCCGGGTGGGTCAGATTTACTTCGGCGAATCGCCGAAAGGCGGGGGTGCGGCGGAATTCTTGGACTGATTTATGCCGCAATTCCGAGACTCTGCCGATATTCGACCGGGCTCAGGAAGCCGAGCGAGACCTTGATCCGCTTTGCGTTGTACCAGCGGATGTACGAGTCAACGACTTCGATGAATTGATCAACGCTCGTGGCCCGCCAGTCACGAGGATAGAATAACTCCGTCTTGAGGCGCCCGAAGAAACCTTCGCAGGCTGCATTATCCGGCGAACATCCTTTGCGCGACATCGAACGAATCAGCCTGGCATCCTGCATCCGTGAGAGCCATCCTGGCCAGCGATAGTGCGCACCGCGATCGGAGTGAACCACGGGCCGCTGCTCGCAGCCAGCAACCGACTCGATCGCCGAATCCAGCATGGTATTGACGAGTTCGGCATCCGGGCGCGTGCCGATTGACCAGCTCACTACGAGACCGTCGAAGCAGTCGATCACAGGTGACAGATATACCTTGCCGTCCGGGATCTGAAATTCGGTAATGTCGGTGAGCCATTTCTAATTTGGAGCGTCGGCACAGAAGTCACGATTGATGATGTTCTCCGGCGCGGGGCTTATTTCTCCGCGATAGGAGCCGTAGCGACGTCGTCTGGTCGTGGCAGCGGCCAGACCTTCCTGTCGCATCAAACGTCGCACTACCTTCTCCGAGATGAAGATCTGCTGCCTGCCCAATGCCGCGCGGATCCGGCGATATCCATAGCAACGGTGATTGAGTTCGAAGATGTCCGCGATGACGCGACGCGCGCCAGCGTGCCTGTCAGCAACCAACAGACGTGCACGGTGATAGAAGTACGAACTTCGGGCAAGCCCCATGGCGGCTAACAGCTCCGGCAACGCATAGGTCTGTTTCAGGGCATCAACCAGCATCGTCTTCTCCCGGTTGCTCAGGAGTTGCGGGTCGACGCCCATTCCTTTTTTTATCAGTTCGTTCGCCTTCTTCAGGATATCGTGCTCAAGCTGCAACTGCCGGATGTCGCGTCGAAGCGATTCGACCTGTTGTTCCAGTTCCGCACGTTCATGGTCCGGCGCTGGCTGCTTTTTGCGTTTCATCGATGCTGGAACCTCTCGACCGAGTAGCTGGTTCTTCCAGTTATACAGCGTCGGCCTACTCACGCCTGTTCTCTCGGCAACCACGCGTGCGCTTTGCTCTCTGGTGCACAGCTCGATGACCGCCGCCTGCTTCACTTTATGTGATTTTGGAACGCTACCAACTGATCTGCCAACAGTACGTTTTCTGATCTCAGGGCACAGTTCTTCGATCCAGGCTGCAAGCGTCTCGCGACTCGGATAGCCCAAAGCCCTCAAGGTTGCGGCAGCACAGCGGTCATGGCTCAAATAATGATCGACGGCAACCTTCTTCTGTTCAGCCGAGTACCGCGGCCTCGAACGGACATAGCCAGCCCGTAGATCATTGCACTGTTCGTATTCGCGACGCCAGGCTTTCAGAGAATTCTTTGTCGGGTAACCCAGCTGTCGGATGGTCGCCCCGAGGCGCTTTCCCAACTTTAGATAGAGCCGAACCGCTCGAAGACGCTCTTCATACGAGTACATGAACTACCTCCAGGTAGTCCAAGTTTTCGTCCGCACCCCCGGCGGGTCAGAATTCAATCGGCGTTGACAGCTGTGATCGATGGTATCGCGAAGGTGCAGTGAGCGAATGCGAATTCCCCCTGAATACAGGCATGTTTCCGACACGCGAGATCGAGGTAACCCCTTCCCTTTATAGACAGGTTGGCGAATCGCAGATTCGCATGGTGGATCGAAGACGCAAATCCAGTATATAAGGTGAACATGGATACGACTTCACTCTGGATAACGGCACCATCGGATGCCTACCGGCTCTGGCAGGAAGCGGAGGCAGTCGGCGCAGACCGGAAGCCTTTTTCAGCACGCTCGCGCGTCCAGCATGCGGCTATGTTTGCACGCTTCCATCGTCATCTGGCCGCTTGTGGCGCGTCGCTGTCCACCTTCGGCACCGAGCACATCGAGTCGTTTTTCAACGATGTCGAGACCCGCTGCGCGCCAGGTACAACGACGCGTCTGCGGTACGCCAGGATGCTGGATCGCCTGTGCCGGCATCTGGTCGAGATTGAAGTTCGCAGCAGTAATCCGGCGACCGGAATTGTCGCGTTCGAGCGCTGGCCGGACGATGAGCCGCTTCCCCTCTATCTCGATCCGGCCGCCGACCATCGGTTGCAAGGATGGCTCACTCCGACCGGCACGGACGACACACGCACATTGCGCAACCGGGCCATTGTGGCGCTGCTTCTGGGCAGCGGAATAACAGCTGCCGAACTACGGCGGACAGAACGTCAACACGTTGTCGTTGATGGTGTGCGACCACATGTGTACATTCCCAAGCACGGCCCTCGCGAGCCCCGGAAGGTGACGCTCCCTGAGTTCTCACTTGCGGCACTGATCGCCTGGAAAGAGGCGCATGCCCTCGAGGCGGATCATGCACTGCTTTTCCCGGCGCCCGGAAATGGCACCTCAATCAACGATGTGTTGTTAGGGGCCGTTGTGAAAGATGCGCTCGCGGCGATCGGGTTTCTCGCGCCCGACATGAGTCCCCGCGTGCTTCGCAATACATTTGCCCGTCGACAGCTGCTGTCGGGCAGGACTAACGAAGATACGACCCGGATGCTGGGTCTCGTGAGCCATCGCACAGTCACGCGGTTGCGCGCGACGATCGTTGAAGCATGCGAGTGTCGCTGATCGACCCACAAGGGACGGTCGGCATTTTCCAAAGCGGTCATTCAATGTGATACGTCTTCGATAAAATAGCACTGTGCGCGTCACCCTACGGTCGTCCCGGTTCAATAATTTAGCAGGCGGTGTTTGTTGAGTTCTTCATAAAGCGATGCGGGGTCGGGAAACACGTGTCCGCGCAGCCCAGCATCTCGCGCGCGCCACGTTCGCTTCGAGATCATCGACAAACAGCGATTCCGAGGGAGCGACGCCCAATAAATCGATGCACTTAAGAGACGGATTCAAAAAGGCTGCTCCGTCCGTCTGAAGATGTTCCAGCAGACGAGGGAGCAACCGAGTTTGAGAAATGCTTCGTGAATGTCAGCGCGATGTTCGAAGCGAATACGAAGACGACGGAAGTTGTGAAGCCACGCATGAGTACGTTCGACAACCCATCGGAATTTGCCCAGACCACTCCCGTGCTCTGTCCGGCGCTTGGCGATCACCGGAATGATGCCGCGCTTGCGAAGCTTCTGACGATGCGTCTCGGAGTCATAGCCGCGGTCTGCGTAGATGACTTTGGGCTTCTGAAGAGGTCGGCCACGCACGCCGCGCATCGGTGGAATGGCGTCAACGAGTGGCAGCAATTGGGTGACGTCGTTGCGATTCGCGCCTGTCTGGATCGCGCTGACAGGAACGCCGTTGGCGTCTACCAGGATGTGGTGCTTGGAACCTGGTCGCGCGCGATCCGTGGGGTTCGGTCCAGTTTTTCGCCCGCCCCAACGGCTCGCACAGATGAAGAGTTGAACCGCCCCGGGATTTCCGGAGGCTCCACTTCTTGAGAAAATGGAGCTATGGAAAACACGAAGAAGAAGTGCCCAAGGTACTCGCCTGAAGTTCGTGAGCGGGCTGTGCGAATGGTTCTGGAAC
>NZ_JBFPKG010000133.1:0-4006 GCF_040948665.1 Paraburkholderia sp. BR14320 | reverse complement strand
CTTCATGCTGGCGCGCACGTTCCAGTATAACGGCGAGCCCTGGCGCTTCGACATGTTCGGCGGCAGCCGCCTGACGCGCGGGCGGCAGAAGTCCGCCCGGGCCATCGCCGAGGGCCGCAGCGCGTCGGCTTCGGTGCTGCCGGCAGTGCGGTATGCCGACAGCGTCCCCGGCAGCGACTTCATGGGCCTGGCGCAGAAACTGGCGCCGCAGCGCGAGGACTGGTCGCGCATGCAACGCGCGCTCATGGAGATGGTGCCGCGTGACCATGTGGTGGAGGGCACGCTGCGGCTGGGCTGGTTTGAGGACGTGCCCGGGGCGCAGCACCCGTTCAGGCTGCAGGGGCCGCAGGGGGAGCGCATCGCGCTGTGTCCGAATGACGGCTGCGGGTTTCTGGGATGGGACGTGGCGATGCGCATTCCGGTGGTGCGCGAACATATCGAGGCATGGCAGGCAGTCCGGGAGGGACGGGGCAGCGAGGCACAGCGCAGGCTGGTGGAGGGCCAGGAGCCCGGGTTCAACGCGATGCCGCCGCAGGCGCTGATGCATTTCCCGCGGGACGAGGCAGCGCTTGACGAAGCGCGCGAGGCGATGCAGCGCAGGCTGGACGGGTTGGACCGGCAGGCCTCGCAGGAGGTGGGCCGCCTGACGCTGTACCAGCTGGCCGTGAGCGGGGGTTATCAGGGGCGGCGCATCCGCGCGGTGCCCTCGGCTGACGACAGGCTGTACCTGCCGTCGATTCCGCTGCCGGGCTTTGCGCAGTTGCAGGACGATGTGCTGGTGGGCAAGCCGCCGTACGACAAGGAGAACCTGTTGCCCATTGGGGCCGCGCAGGTCGCGACACCCGGCCAGGGCGACGTGACGGCCCGGTTTCTGGAGCAGTGCTTCGCCATCCAGTACAGCTATACCGGTTTCGATGATGATTCGGGCTCGGGCGCCGACATGCTGCACAGCAAGGGCATGCTGATCATTCCGCCACCGGGCTACTGGTCGCCGGATCCCGCCCACCAGGGGCTGCACCTGGCCTGTTCACGGGAGGACCTGAAGACGCTGTCGCGCTGGACGAGCCGGCGCGAGCGCGACGCGCTGCCGCCGCAGATGCTCAGCACGGGCAGCCTGCGGGTCAAGGACGTGCTGCTGCCGGGGCGGCTTGGGGCGCTGCCGATAGCGGAGCTGCGCAGGCGGAACATGGACACGGACGGGGACGATGCGTTCGTCTATGCGGGCTATCCGGCTCTGGCGGCCCACATCCGTCGCGTCATGGAGGCGCGCCAGGCGCGGCGGGGCGGGGAGCGCTCGTTCAAGCCGCCGAAGACGGCCCATCCGGCCCTCGATGAGCAGGGCCGCTACCAGGGAGGCCGGGCGCGCGAAATCCTGGCCGAGCAGCGCGGGGGGATGTTGCTGGGTAAGGCCGCCACGCTGGCGATGCGCTTTCTTGCGCAACCGGACGGGCAGCGCGAGGCCATGGCGCGACGCATGATGTTCGGCACCTACGACGGGGTGGAGCGCGAGCTGCGCAACGGGCTGCGCAGCTGGTTGCGGGGGGACGAGGATGCACCCGCGCTGGAGCAGTTGCAGGCGCAGGCACATGAGGCGATTGACCGGGCCCATGAGCCGGAAGCGCGCGAGGCGGCGCAGCTGCTGTACAGGCTGGGCATGCAGCTGGGTGAGGACAGCGTCCAGGCACCGCCGCTTCCGTCCGCGCTGGCGCAGTGGTTCCCGGCACTGGCGAGCGCCTACGGGCAGGCACACGACACGGCCGGGCGTGTGCACGCGGTGCTGGACAACTATCCGGTGTGCCGGCTCTCGCGTACGGCGTTCCCCGGCGGGCAGCCGGGGCTGGTGCCGGGCGAGCCGGAGCTGTCCATGCGCAATCTTTTTACGATAGCGATCAAGGTGGGCACGGACGCGCTGAAGTCGGACACGGGCACCGATCTGTTTACGGGTGTCATCGAGTGCTGCGAACGGGCAGAAAGCTTCTACCCGGAGCGTCTGCGGCGGGTCCCGTACAGCAAGCAGACGGTGGCAGAAATACGCGATGGGCGCTTCGATCCCCAGTGGGCGCAGACGGTGCTGCCGGACATGCCCACGATGGCAGCGGGGGTCATGCAGGACGCGGTCCGCGCGCTGCAGCAGGGCGGCTGGCTCAGCCAGCCAGTCGCGCCGGCCACGCGGGCGCAGGCGGTTTCCCGGGAGGCGCAGCAGCGGCAGGCGCAGGCGTTGCATGAGCGCGCCCGACAGGCCGAGCCGCAGATCACGCTGCTGCTGAAGGACATCCTGGGCCATGGCGGGGTGCCGGGGCGTGAAGAGGGGCGGCCGTATCTGGCCGGTGAGCCGTACCGGCTGAAATCGCCGCAATCGCTGCAGGACAAGCTGGCCCGGCTGATTGGCGGCATGCCGCCGCTGGATCTGGCCCAGGCCAGCGCGCGGGTCAACGATGCGCTGCGCTACAGTGTGGTGCTGTCCCCGGATACGTTTATGGCGGACTATCGCCGGATCCTTCTGCAGCTCGATGGGAAGGGGCATGCCATGATGCGGTGTCACAATCACTTCAGCCGGGAACGCAGCGCTTTCCGGGCGGTGAGCGTCACGCTGGAGGATCCGGAGGGCTTCCCATGGGAAATCCAGTTTCATACGGAGCACACGTTCAGGTGCAAGGAGCAGTATCACGACCTGTACAAGCAGGCGCAACGACGCGCGTTGGATGGCGCTCACCGGGACGAGACCTGGAAGCTGCTCAAGCCGGCGCGCGAGGCCTTCCGTGCGTTAGCCGTTCCTGCGGGGGTGGAAGATATCGAGGACTGGGAGGCGGAGCCGGTATTGACGGTTCCGCCCCAGCCCCAGGCGCCAGCCGCAGGGGACGTGCCGTCCCCCCTCGCGGGGCTGGCCCGTCAGATCAGAAGCCAGGCTGAACGTCTGGAGGGTACGGTCTGGCCTGTGCTGCGGCAGGCGCTGGAGGACCACCGCGCAAGGCTGCGCACGGACCGGGACGGTGGCGACTGGCGCAGGTTCATCTTCAAGAAGGAGAAAAGCATTGAAGAGAAGCTGGCCCGGATACAGCGCGAGCAGGGTCTGCAAACACCGCAGGAGGCTGCCGGGCGGGTACGCGACGGGCTGCGCTACGAGGTACTGCTCGACCCGGAGGGCTTTGCGACGCGCGCCCGGGACATGCTCGCCCGTCTGGAGCAGGCCGGCATGACGGTCATGCGCGTAAAGAACGGCTTTACCCTCGAAGGCACCGGCTATGCGGGCCTGAATGTGAACGTGCGCACCCGGGTTCAGGGCGAAGACGCCGACTGGGAAATCCAGTTCCATACCCCTGAGAGCCTGCGGGGCAAGCAGAAGAGTCACCGGACCTACGAAAGGCTGCGCCAGCGCTGGCCTGATGCGGAGTCGCGCGAGCCGCTGGAGAAGAAGCTGCGCGAGGCGGCCGCGCGCGTGGCGCGCCCGCAGGGCATCGGGACGATCAGGTCCTTCGATCGCTATGCGCAACCGGCGACTGCCGGTGAGCGGCCCGCGGGCCCGATAAGCCCGCCATACCGCGGTGCAGCCGCGGATCAGTCACGCAATCGCGGTCTGAACACCCCGCCACAGCCGTCCGGGCCGCACGACGCCACGCGAAGCGCGCCTGCGGTAGCGCCCCGGGCTCCGGCCGGCCATGCGGTTCGCAGCAGCTGGGGCCCCCGCAACCCTGCGCGCACCGCACGTGCCCAGCCGCCTGCCCGCCCCCCGGCGGGTGCCTCGCCCGTACAGGCGCCCGTCCGCCGATCCCTGCAGGAGTTCGAGTCTGCTAGCCGCTATCGCAGTCTTGATGAGTTTCTGGCGCAAGCGGGCGCTGAGAGGGGGGTGGCCAGCGGGGAGGGAAACAATTGCCTGCTGGATACAGTGCTTCAGTTCGTGCGCAACATCAGGCGACAGCCCGGGGTGGCAACGGAGCAGACGGGGGAACTCGAGGCGGCAGCGCAGGCATTGCGGCGCGAGCTGATGGCGCAGCGCCTGGCCGGCAGG
>NZ_JBFPKG010000132.1:0-4046 GCF_040948665.1 Paraburkholderia sp. BR14320 | reverse complement strand
TCGCTTGACCTTCGCGATCCGATTCAATGTCTCGTCCACTTTAGTTCCCACCAAATTATTTAGCGGGAACTAAACTACCAACCGGTTCGCTCAGCCGTCGAGAATGGCCGTCATGAGCCGCTTACCCTCGAGCATCCCGCCGTGCTCGATCTACTCGAGCGCTACCCGTCTCCAGCCGCGCTTGCAGCAACCAGCGAGAAGACGCTTGCCAACCGCCTGACCAAGCTCGCGCCACGCATGGGCACGGGATTGGGGGCCGAAATCGTTCAAGCGCTGGGCGAACAGGCCGTGACGGTGCCCGGCACGCAAACCGCCACCATCGTCATGCCGCGCCTGGCTCAGCAGCTCGCCGCCTTACGCAAGCAGCGCGACGAAATCGCCGGCGAAGTAGAGCGGCGGGGCTTGCTCACCCTCTTTGGCCGGTCCTGACCAGCATGCCGGGGAGGGCGTCAGGACCGCCGCCAGACTCCTCACCGAGGTCGCGCACCAAGCCTTCGCTTCGGCAGGTCACCTGGCGGGCCTACGCTGGCCTCGCACCAGTTACCCGGCGCTCAGGCTCATCTATCAGGGGCGAGCATCCGTCCAACCGCGGCAACAAGGTACTCAAGCGCGCCTTGTTCCTATCGCCTTCGCGGCCTCGCGAGACCCCCCGATTCGCGAGCGTATCCCGCACGCAAGGTCCAGCACGGTAAGCGACATAACTAGGCACTCATCGCGCTCGCACGGCGACGCTGTGATGTCCTGTTCGCCATCCTGCGCGATGGCACCTTTTACGGACCCAAGTCAGCTCCAAACCCAAGTCAGCCCCTAACGCTTGACGAATTAGATAGGGCCCCCCATATGATGGCGTGCCGGAACCGGCCGAGGAACTCTCGAATTGGGCTCACGTTTCAGGATGAGCCCCAAAAAAAGCAGTACCAGGTGTGTGGACCGCAGGTCAACGCCGACGTGGTCTTCGCATGCCCGTTGGATTGTGGGCGTCGCCATGATCACTTTAGAACTTTCAATCTACCTTCGATAGCCCTTCTGGCAGCGATCCGCAGCCGCTACAAGCATCTCAGTTGCGGTCTCGCATAGCATGCGCGACCCATTTCACAGATGCATGAAACCCCCGCCCCGCATTCGTCGTCTTATCGAGCTTGCCGCCGGAGTGGCAACGACAATAGTTGCGCTGGCCGCTCCACACGGCGCACGTCATCATGTCGTGGCTTCATTTATCTTAGGGCGCCGTGCCGACGGCACCGGCCTTCGGTTACTGTCACGTCGCGACGGCAGTGCACTTTGAGTGCAGTGCATGCTATGCCTTCGACCACCTCTTGAGTCTGTATTGAGAAAGTCATTTGTGACGCGAATGCGTCTTATCCAAACAATTGATTTTTGCGATTTCAGAAAATGGCGGATAGTGATGATGCTGCCGCGGCACAGTCACCGTGTTGGGGCGCCCTCAATAGACACCTTGCACGATCTTGTGGCGTGCAATGCCCATCGCCACGGATATCGATTGGCACTCCGAGTTACTACATTGGTGTACTTCTTAAGTCACGTAACTGCTTGACACCCATGAAGAAGCCGGCCATTTTGACAAGCAGCTTTTCGACCCGAGATCTCCGAATTCGATCTGTTCACCGGAGCAAACAATGAATGCTGTCGATATCCACCAGATGGTCCAGTTCGCCGTCCAATCGTTCAAATTGCTTGCGATTTTTGCCACGTTATGTGCAGCTCTTGAGATCGCGTTTCCGGCTTATCGATACAGCTTCGCATCGTACCTTCGCGGCGCACGGAACTGGGCGATTCGGATTGGATGCGGCGCGCTAATCTGGCACTTGTACGCTGTGGGCTTGCAATGGTTAGGCGTCAAGCCGCTCCTGACGGTCAATCTTTCAACAGTGCTTCACTCTGACAACGCAGTTATCAAGACGGCTTTCGCCATCCTTTCAGGCGTTGTGGTCGCAATTGCCGGTGACTTCTTTTACTACTGGATGCACCGTGCACAGCACGCCGTGCCATTCCTCTGGCGCTTGCACGCTACACATCACTCGATTCGCGAACTGACGGCATGGAATTGCAATCATCACATTTCCGAGCCGGTTATCTACGCCTTGTTTGTAGCATTACCGCTCGCGCTGATCCACTTCGAGTCTGGCGTGGTGCCGGCTGCTGCCATGACCCTCATTACCTTTCAGGCGCATCTGTCGCACTCCAGCACGCGCATCAACCTTGGGCCTCTGCGATATATCATCGGAGACGGTCAGTTCCACCGAATTCATCACTCAACTCAGCCGCATCATCGGCACCGAAACTACGGGTTCTTTACGACCATCTGGGACACTATCTTCAGCACGGCATACTGGCCGAAACGGGACGAATGGCCCGAAGTGGGCCTTCGCAATCAACCCGAGCCCCTCACCGTGCGCGACTACTTTATGTTTCCGTTTGGACAAAATCGCTGGTCCAAAGCCAAATCTGACAGCATAACGCAGGAGAGTTGACGATGATTGGTCGGGGCATTCGCTTGAATTGAGCGGCACTGGTAGACAAAACATTTGCCAATACAACGTCGCCTGAAACCATCGACGGTGAAGGCGAATCGCGGGCCGTCGAACTATAGCGGTAACGCTGAGATCGGTATCACTTGGCCGTCTCGCGCGGCGCCAACGGCGCAAGATTTTATGCTCGTGTTCAAGGACGTTCGGTGTATATGCGCTCTCTCGGCAGCGCTATGGAGATACCTGACATGAGCGCCCACTGGCGAGAGCCCCCCCCCCAGTCTAAGAGTACGTCGCCCCACACACGGTTTCTCTCTCGATCGGAAGGTTGCCCAAGCCGCTGACCTTCACCGATGCCGACCAACCCCTACTACCTGACAGGAGATCAGAAAGACCATGCCTCGAATCTTGATCCGCGCGACCCGTGCCGCCATTGCCACCGCCGCGCTGATGCTTTGGACTGCCAGTGCGCAGGCCCAGACGTGGTCTGCTACTTCCCCCGAAACGTCATCCTGCTCTGCGGAAAATCTCTTCGCTTCTCGGATCTACGGTAGGTACACGATCAACAACGACGTGTGGTCACCCTGCAGGTATGTCACCGCGGGTCCCCAGACAATAAGGGCTAACAGCAAGCTCGGAGGAGACAGCGAGGTCGACTGGAGCGTTACTTCAGATCAACCCAACACCAGTGGCATCAAGTCCTATCCGCACATCGGATACAAAGTCAACAAGACCATCGGCTCACTGAACTCGCTTTCCGCAATCGTCTCGGCTACTACGCCATCTGGTGGCGCCTGGGAGTCAACGTTTGATATCTGGGCCGGAGGTGAGGCGCATGAAATCATGATATGGCTGAACTACACCGGAACTGCGGAAGGTTGCGGCAATGTCAAGCCCATCTCCTACAACTGGACGCAAGCCGGATGCGCAATTCCACTTTATCGAAACGTATCGCTGTCCAACGGAAGTTGGAACGTGTACGTGGGCACCAACCGCCGCAACATCGTCTACACGTTCGTCCGCACGACGAAGACTGACAACGCCGCGATCGATGTGCTGGCATTTATGAAATATCTGCGCTCGCTCAACTATTTTGATGATGATCTTGAAATCGGTGACCTGCAGTACGGGTTCGAAATCACCTCTTCGCGCGGAAACCTGAGCTTTGCGTCCAAGAAGTTCACGGTCACTGCCGAGTGATCCCTTTCATCGCGTTGGGCAGGGACCCCGGCGGTCGGTCAAATTCCTCCAGGTATGGTCACTTCAAAATCCCCAGGTAACGATCGCTGGCTGAGCGGTCTGTAGCGGTGCTGCAGGACATTTATTGTCGTCTCCTTCAGAGAAGAAGGAGACCAGGGAGTGAATGTCTTGAAGCAGCATCTGCAAAGCGCGATATTCACGCTGCTCGAGCGGGGCGTGAGTCAGCGCAGGATCCATGAGCTCACGGGTATCGATCGCAAGACGATCCGGCGCTACCAAGCGCTGCATGAGGCGCAGCGGGCCGCGGGCGCAAATTCCTCCACCGCCGCGACCACCGGCTCCGGCGACCCGGTGGTC
>NZ_JBFPKG010000131.1:0-4048 GCF_040948665.1 Paraburkholderia sp. BR14320 | reverse complement strand
GCGACGACCGACGCGAACGGCTCGATCGAAATGGGCGTGCTGCTGCAGCAGTCCGCCGCGAAGATCGGCGTGAACCTGAACATCAACCGCGTGCCGGCCGACGGTTACTGGTCGAACCACTGGATGAAGCATCCGCTCGGGTTCGGCAGCGTCAATCCCCGCTCGAGCGCCGACGTGCTGTTCACGCAGTTCTTTAAGTCGGACGCGCCGTGGAACGAGTCGGGCTGGAACAACCCGAAGTTCGACCAGCTGCTGGTCGCCGCGCGCTCGGAAACCGACGATGCGAAGCGCAAGCAGATGTACGGCGACATGCAGGTGCTGGTAGCGGAGCAGGGCAGCATCGGCATTCCGACCTTCCTGAGCCTGCTCGATGCGAACGACAAGCGCCTGCAAGGGCTTCAACCCATACCTACCGGCGCGATGATGGGCTTCAACTTCGCCGAGTACGTATGGTGGAACGCGTAACACGTTGAAGCGCGCGCACGCGCCGTGCGACGCACGGCGCGTGCCCCAAAGCCTCAACCGAGGAGGTCATGCCTATGAACGGGAATATCGCCCAGTTGATCGGCCGGCGCATTGCGGTCACTGCGCTGACGCTGGTGATCGTCTCCATCATCATCTTCGTGATCACCAACCTGTTGCCCGGCGATGCCGCGCAGGCCGCACTCGGCCAGTCGGCAACGGCCGAAACGGTCGCGGCACTGCGCCAGCAGTTCGGTCTCGACCAGCCGGCTTACCTGCGGTACTTCCATTGGCTCGTCGGTCTGCTGCACGCGAACTTCGGCGTGTCGCTATCGAATAATCTGCCGGTCTCCGAGCTGATCGAAGGGCGCTTGCCGAAGTCGCTGACCCTCGCGGCGATCACCACCGCGGTGTCGGTGCCGATTGCGGTGTCGGCGGGCATCCTGGCGGCGGTCAAGCGCGACTCGCTGATTGACCGCATCGTGAGCCTCGGTACGCTGTCGCTGGTCGCGACGCCCGAGTTCCTGATCGCGACGCTCGCGGTGCTGGTGCTGGCCGTCAAGCTGCACTGGCTGTCCGCGCTGTCGTACAGCGGCGACATTGAGAGCCTGCACGACTTTCTGCGCGCGTATGCAATGCCGGTCGTAACCCTCTGCGCAGTCGTGATTGCGCAGATGGCCCGCATGACCCGCGCCGCGGTGATCGAGCAGCTCAGTTCGTCGTATGTGGAAATGGCGATGCTGAAGGGCGCGAGCCCCGCGCGCGTGGTACTGCGCCACGCACTGCCGAATGCGATCGGCCCGATCGCCAACGCGATCGCGCTGAGCCTGTCTTATCTGCTGGGCGGCGTGATCGTCGTCGAGACCATCTTCAACTATCCGGGCCTCGCGAGCCTGATGGTCGACGCGGTGAGCAACCGCGACTTCCCGCTCGTGCAGGCCTGCACGCTGCTGTTCTGCCTCGGCTACCTGATGCTCGTGCTGCTAGCCGACCTGTGCGCCATCATCTCGAACCCGAGGCTGCGGACATGACGACTCTTCGACCTTCTTCCGATTCGTCTCACCGACTCGGCGCGCTCGAGCCGGTGCAGCGCAGCAGCATGCTGCCGCAGGGCGCGGAGCCACCACGGTCCTGGCGTGGCGGCGGCGCTCCGGCGCCGCGGCCAGTGCACCGTCGCAGCGTCGCGCAGCGCATGAATCTGTCGACCGGCGGCTGGATCGGTCTCGCGATGGTGAGTTGCGCGCTGTTCGTCGCGGCGTTCGCGCCGTGGATAGCGCCGCACCCGGTTGGCGCGATCATCACGCCCGACGTCTTCGCTGGCTTCAGCGCGAAGCTGCCGCTCGGCTCCGACTACCTGGGCCGCGACATGCTGACCCGCATCATCTACGGCATGCGGCTGACGGTCGTGCTGGCGCTCGCCGCGGCGCTGCTCGCGGCGCTCACCGGGACGATGCTGGGCCTGCTCGCGGCCGTGGCAGGACGCCGTGTCGACGAAACCATGAGCCGGCTGCTCGATGCGGTCACCTCGATTCCGTCGAAGATGTTCGCGCTGATGATCGTCGCCGCGTTCGGCTCGTCGCTGCCGTTGCTGATCGCGACAGCGGCCATCAGCTACATGCCGGGCTCGTACCGGATCGCCCGCTCGCTCGCGGTCAATATTGGCACGCTCGAATATGTGCAGGTCGCCCGGGCGCGCGGAGAAAGCGCGCTTTACATCGCGTGCTTCGAGATGCTGCCGAACATGATCCACCCGATGCTCGCCGACACCGGGCTGCGTTTCACGTTCGTCGTGCTGCTGCTGAGCAGCCTGAGCTTTCTCGGCCTGGGTGTGCAGCCGCCGTATGCCGATCTCGGTTCGCTGGTGCGCGAGAACATCGCCGGTCTCGGTGAAGGCGTGCCCGTGGTGATCCTGCCCGCGATCGCAATCGCGGTGCTGACGGTCGGCGTGAACCTGCTGATCGACGGACTGCCGCATCGTGGGCGCCGCAAGAACATGCCCGATGCCGATGGAGGCCATTGATGAAGGGACACCTGTTCAGACGTGCTCACGCGGACTTTACGGCCGCCTCGCAGACCGCGTCGTTACCTTCGTCCAATCTGGTCGAAGTGCGGGGCCTGCGCGTGGTGGGAAGCCGCCCCGGCGAGCCTGATACGACGATCGTGCACGACATCGACTTCGAGATTGCGCGCGGCGAGGTGCTCGCCTTGATAGGCGAATCGGGCTCGGGCAAGACCACGATCGCGCTGTCGCTGATGGGCCATGCTCGCAGCGGCTGCCGCATCGCCGGCGGCTCGATCCGGGTCGGCGACACTGACGTGCTCGGACTCTCGCCGAAACAGCTCGAAGGATTGCGTGGCCGCAAGGTTGCCTATATCGCGCAAAGCGCGGCGGCCGCGTTCAACCCGGCGCGCTCGATCATGGACCAGGTGATCGAAAGCGCGCTGATTCACGGCACGCTCAGCAAGCGCGCCGCGCAGGCAAAAGCGGTCGAACTGTTCCGCGCGCTCGCGCTGCCGGACCCGCAGAAGATCGGCCAGCGTTACCCGCACCAGGTGTCGGGCGGCCAGTTGCAGCGGCTGATGGCGGCGATGGCGCTGATCACCGACCCCGCCCTCGTGATCCTCGACGAGCCGACCACGGCGCTCGACGTCACGACGCAGATCGACGTGCTGCAAGCGTTTCGCGGCGTGATCCGGCAATGCGGAATGACCGCCGTCTATGTGTCGCACGATCTGGCGGTGGTCGCGCAGATGGCCGATCGGATCGTGGTGCTCAGTAACGGTGAGATTCGCGAAACGGGCCGCACCGAGCAGATTCTGCATGCGCCGGCCCATCCTTATACGCAGAGCCTGATAGCCGCGGTGACGCCAGTCGCTCCCGCTGGATCGACCGCGGCCGCGCTGGACGCGTCGCAATGCAATGCTGGGCCGCTGCTCGAACTGCGCGGGCTGACGGCCGGCTACGGCGGCACCGACGCGCACGGCTGGCCGCACAAGGTCATTCTGCGCGACGTCGACCTCGCGATCGGCCGTGGCCAGACGGTGGGCGTGATCGGCGAATCAGGTTCGGGCAAGACCACGCTCGCGAAGGTGATCGCGGGGCTGGTGCCGATGGCGCGCGGCAAGCTGCTGCTCGATGGTGAGCCGCTTGCCGCCAACCTGAACCGTCGCAGCCGCGAACAGTTTCGCTGTATCCAGATCGTGTTCCAGAACGCCGACACGGCGCTCAACCCGACCCATACCGTCGAGCGCACGCTGGCGCGCCCGTTGAAGTTCTATCACGGTATGAAGGGCGAGGCCGCGCGGCGCCGCGTCGCCGAACTGCTTGGCCTGGTGCGCCTGCCAGCCGAACTGGCGCAACGTCGCACCGGGGAGTTGTCGGGCGGGCAAAAACAGCGCGTGAATCTCGCGCGGGCGCTGGCCGCCGAACCCAAGCTGATCCTTTGCGACGAAGTCACCTCCGCGCTCGATACGGTGGTCGGCGCAGCCATTCTCGAACTGCTGCGCGATCTGCAGAAAAAGCTCGGCGTGTCGTATCTGTTCATCACGCACGACATCGCCAAGGTGCGCGCGATCAGCGACGACA
>NZ_JBFPKG010000130.1:0-4085 GCF_040948665.1 Paraburkholderia sp. BR14320 | reverse complement strand
GCAGCGCGAGGGCGTGATTATCGCGAACCTCGTGAATCTGTGGAACAGCTTCGGCAAGGCCGTTTGCGTCAAAAAGCTCTAGTTGCCTCCGCAACCAACTGCGGGCCTACCCTGCTGAACAAAGCCGTTGCAACTCAGGGCGATCCCAACGCCGCCGGAAGCCTTTTCTTCAAATATGCGTCGGCAACCGGCTTTTCTGAGTGCAGCAAGCTGGGTGGCGTTGTCCTGATCGGTAGTCGAGACACGAGCATAGCCGAGTTTCATGGCCTCAGGGCGTCTCCTTTCCAAGGGTATGGCCAGCATCTCGTAAACCAGTTGCCATTCGTTGCAATTGTGCAATATATTTGCGCACGGCGCAAATGCCGATTCGGTCGAGTCCGGCGTTTTCTTGCGCAAACGAACGTTTGTGCAATCGACCGGCGAGGAGCGGTATGCCTGTCAGTTTTCTCACGCCTACCCAGCGCGAACGCTACGGTCAGTATCCCGGCGCCATGTCGGCCGATGAGGTCGCACGCTACTTCCATCTCGACGACGAAGATCAGTTGTCAGCCGAGGTTCAAGGTCTGCGTGAGCCAGACCTCGTTTCCGTACAAGGAGGCCATATAGCGCTGACCGTGAATAAGCATGTATGTCTGGGGCACGTAAGGGCTTGGCATCAAGCCCTGGTTCTCCAGCATGTTGACGAGCATACTCGAGGCGCGCTGATTGCCGTGTTGCCAGTCGCCAACCAAATGGCTGATATCGGGGTAAGAGCCTGACGCCGACTGGTCGCCACCGTCAGGCACCTGTCGCGGCCGTTGCGGCCGCGCGATTTCAGCCCTGAATCGCTCGGCCTGCGTCAATACACTGATGACATGTTGCCGGTCCGGCTGAATGTCGCTCAGATCCATGCCCCCGCGCTGTAATGCCTCGCCACTGATAAACCTGCGCGCCAGTGTCTCGATTCCACTCAGCACATGGTAACCACAGGCATCCTGGTCCGGCTGCGGCACGATGGGCGTGCCCACGGGCGCCCTTGCCCCCAGGACCGCCGCCACCTGCGCTGCCTGCTGGAATTGGGCGGTACCGGTGGCGCGACGGGCGCGCTGCGGTGGCACCGTCGAATCGTAGTGGAAAGCCTGCCCTGACGTCCTGTTCACCACGAGCAGTGACCAGTGGAGGTTGCCCACGTTCACGGGCAGGAACAGGATCGGCGGGGAATCCGGGCCAGCAATGCGGGCCAGAACACTCATTTGCTGCTGCGGATTCCCCTCGGTCAGCAGACGGACCTGCTGCGGATCGACAAAACTGAGCAAGTGCGCATGAGGTTGCCCCTGCAGTTGCTGTGTCAGCACCTCGGTATAGGTGACGAGATCGCTGTCCCACAACCAGGGGTCGCCAGCTAATCTCTGGGCAACGCCACTGATGGGGCCCTGGGGAGACCGATAGCTATCCACCTCGACAATTTCCGGATCTGCTGCGTGCGAGGGTCCGACGACCGACTGCGGGGTATCCGGATCGAACGCGCGGCTGCCGTAAGCCACCCCGTAACCGAGCGGCGAAAGACCGGCAAAGGTGGAACCGGACTCCTCGGGGCGGTTGTACCCCTCCCACGGACTCAGGCCGCGGAAAAAGGAGGAACCGGGAGGACTTTGAGCAGCCTCTGCCCGGTCATACTGTTCGTTTGAGAAGGTCCCGAGCGCTTCCTGCCATCCAGGCCAGACCTCATCTGGAGTATGGAAGGGCTGGGAGCTTCCTGCAGGCTGATCGGGTGCGCCCTGCCCGACACCCATGCGGCGCAGTGCAACAAGCGCCTGTTTTGAACTTCGCAAGTTTTTGTTTAGGTCCGCGGAGGACCGGTTGAGATGCTCGTACAACGCATCCGATTGCTTGGGACCCAGACGCCCGTTAATTGCCGGAAGCTTGTTCTTTTTTAGCCAGGAACTGAACTGGCGAATGCCGTTTGCGTACCTATAAGCCGTTTCATCGCTATACTTGTACGGTGACGGCGGGTCGTAAAAAATTTCCGAAAGCGCCTCATCTTCCTTGTATGGAGCTGACGAGCCCATCTCCTTCTGCAGTACGCGGAGTATTCTTATCAAATTCTGGCCCTTCGTACCCGTTGCAGCAGCATACGTACCAACGTCAGCATCCAACGCGTCGATGCGCCCATTGATTGCCGGCCGGCCACTGCGTCTCAGCCACGCGCTAAAGTTGCGAACGGTACCCGCAAATGTAGAATTTGTCGGACCTGTCGAATTTGCAACGAAATCAATAAGAGCCTGATCTTGTTCGCATGGACGACTGTTTCCAAATCTACGCGCATCTTCCAAGGCCCACTGTACCTCTCCTTTCGAGTCGATATTCCGGGCGATCTCGTCAAGTTCGGGGTCGCCAAGTCGGCCCGCGAAACCCGGGCATGCATTACTCAACCTTGCCAGGGCGTCAACACGCACCTCCAGAGACCAGCCACCCGGTCGTCGCCGTCGGCTGTCAATATAGCTTTCAACGAATGCTTTGTCCTCCTGATTGTAAATAACTGTTTTTTTTGCATAAGAGATTCGGCAGACGACCGGTTCGCTTGCCCTACTTCCCCGCTCAAGCTGCAAGTCCTTCAAGCCCTGCATCACTTCCGCCGGCTGCGCGGATCCATGCGCTGGCGACCCTGACCGAGAGTGGGAGGGGGGCTGCTCCTGTCGCACCTGCTGTTCGAGCAGCTCCGCGTAGGCCTGACTGAATCGTTCGATGTCCCACGGGTTCCACGAATTGCGGTCCACTTCATCTTCCTCCTGCAACTGGTTGCGGATTTCGGGGGGATTTCAGCGGTTGCCCGTTGAAGGTGCCAATGATGCATGAAGGGCCCTGCATGGCAAGATGCGCACGACGAAGTGATGCGCCCGAGGGGCGAACAACTGGTTGGGGGTTTTCTGGGCGTTGTCACGTTGTCAAGGGCGGTCGAGTAAGATGACCGGATCTGTCGCAATAAGGCAGTCTGGTATGCTGACGGGCCTTAATGGGTGACTTGATCGATGACCGAGAAGCTGAGGCCAGGTGTGGCAAAAGTACTCAAACGGTTGCATTACCCGCTGGACGTGATGTTGCTGTGCGTTCGGTGGTGCGTGGCCTATCCGCTGAGCCTGCGTCATCTCGAACAGATGATGGCCGAGCGCGGGATTGCGGTCGCTCATTCGACCGTTCATCGTTGGGCACTCAAACTGTTGCCCGTCCTGGAGAAGGCGTTTCGACGGTGCAAACGGACAGTCGGCAGGAGCTGGAGGATGGACGAGACCTACATTCGAATCAGGGGTGAGTGGCGGTATCTCTACCGGGCTGTCGACAAGGCAGGCAACACCGTTGATTTTCTGCTGCGAGCCCGACGGGACAAGGCTGCGGCCCGGGCCTATTTCGAAAAGGCAATCGACCAGAATGGCGAACCCGAGACCGTGACGATCGACAGGAGTGGATCGAATCTGGCTGCCTTGCAGGCGATCAACGCCCCGCGGGAGGTGCCGATCAAGGTCCGCCAGAAAAGTATCTGAATAACATCGTCGAGCAGGACCACCGCGCGATCAAGCGCCGGACCCGCCCGATGCTCGGGTTCAAGAAATTTCGTTGCGCCCGCATTCTCCTGGGTGGCATCGAAATCATGCACATGATCGTCAAGGGGCAATTGAACGACGGCGGCGTTGGTCAAACTCCCGCGCAGCAATTCTATTCACTGGCTGGATAAGGAGTCCATACCATATCGGATTTGGCCGACCTCTCGCTCTTACTGCGACAGAACCCGTCGCGGCCGTACTTCTGGCGATGCCATTCGCTGGCCCGGCCAAACTTCATCCCGCTGCTGTCGACGATCAAACTGATCGCCTCGCCTCTGGACAGGTAATCGGCGACGCGCTGGCAGCGCTGTTTGACCTGAGTCTCAAGCGCGCGAAACCGCTCGCTGAGCAACCCGAAGCTCGGCACCGCGATATCCAGCCCGCGCAGCGCCCAGAATTCCTGCATATGGCCGGTGATCTGCCGCATGCCCCAGTTGAACAGGCGGTAGAACGTGAAAATCAGTTCGAGGTACGCATCGCTGTAAGTCTGGGACTGGCCCGACACGC
>NZ_JBFPKG010000012.1:0-169126 GCF_040948665.1 Paraburkholderia sp. BR14320 | reverse complement strand
AGCTGCTGGTGAGCGAGCGCATGCAGCAGTTCCTCGCGAAGACGAGCGACTACGACATCGTGCTGATCGACACACCGCCCGTGCTGGCCGTATCCGACGCGACCGCGCTCGCGGATAGCTGCGGCACTGTGTTGCTGGTGACGCGCTTCGAGACGACTTCCATTGCGCAGGTGCAGGAGGCGACCAAACAACTCAAGCAGGCGAATGCCCGGGTGAAGGGTGTGATCTTCAACGGGATCGATACGGACGTCTATCGTTACAGTCTGGGCGCGCGCGCCGGCCTCTATCGCAATGCTTCCTATCTCGACGCATTGCCGGCCAGCGGAAAGACGCAGAAAGGCTAGCTTTCAAGCGACCACCATCGTCGTGTAGAGCGAAGAAAAAATTCATCCGGACTTCGACGTAGATAAATTGTGAATATCAAACATTCGATCGTAAGTGTCGCTGGCGTGGTGCTGAGTCAGGCGCTCAATTTCGTTTCAATTCTATTGATCGGGAAGTTTTGCGGACCGACGGCTCTGGGGTACTTCAGCCAACTCATGGCAGGTGGTCTTTTTATCGGGTCGGTGATCGGCTTGCGTCTGGAGGTCGCATGCATGGCGGCGGACAAGGCGCAAGCCGTGCGCGCAATGACGAGTTCCAGCGCGGTCGCCATCATGATCGGCGTGGCACTGGTGGTGGCCACCGCAGCCGCCGGTCACACGGAATACATACCGGTTATCGGTTTGGCACTTGGCGTGTTCCTGCAACAGGCATTGTGCGGAGCGCTCACCACCGAACGAAAGTACACGCAGATCGCGACGATCCGATTCTTTCCCAATGCCGCGTTCGCCGTCTACTTTGTCGGCATGGTGATGTTTTCCAAAGGCGAGGTGAGCGGCACCACCGTATTCAACATCTATAGCTGGATTTTTCTGGCCTCGTCCGTTGTGCCGGCCGCGATCTGCCTTTATTCGGGCCGCCAGATGATCCCAGTGTCCTTCCTTAAGTTCTCCACGCTTCAGATCCAATATGCAAAATTCGGTATTCCGACCACTACGCTGAATTCATTCGTGATCTATGCGTCCGCGATCCTGATGCCGATGATCTTCGATCATCGTGACGCCGGCATCTTTGCGCTGGCGTATCGCGTGGGTTACTTCCCTGCATCTCTTTTGTCGCAAAGTCTGGGCGCCGTCTTCCGCCGCGATCTGATCGATTATTTCGACGGCCACAGAAAAGACGGAGTGAATCCGTCGAAGCAGTTCTTTACTATGCTGACGTTGATCAGCATTTCTCTGGTGGCGGCGTGCTATGCAGGCCTTAGCCTCATTATCCACGTGAAGATGGGCGACGAATGGGAACCGTCGATGTCGGTGTACCTGATCTTTATTCCCTATTTCATCACGATGGCGATCTATGGCTCGATGGCTCAGATATTCATTGTTGCGAACCGGTTGAAGATCGACATGGTGATTCAAATGGTCAACGCCGTATCGATTTTCCTGATCTTTGCGACGGCTCATTTCCTCGGCGTCGGTTTCATCGAATCGCTTGTTCTGCTCAGTGTCTGTGGAACGCTTGTGGCAAGCGTGGGTACTTACCAGGCGCTCAAGATCGGCAAGGGACCGGACGCCTATCTGAATCGACAACCTAGCTTTGAAGCGCCGTGACAGGCGAGTCGCTCAATCGTTCAGGGAAAGAGAATGCGCATTGTAAAACTCCCCGGCATCATCGGCAGGAATGCGAGTCCAGGCGTCTCGGCGGCGGTCTGGTTCATTCTATTCATCGCGCTGTATGCGATCTCCGCGTTTCACGATAGCACCTTGCCGGCGCGGTTTCTTTTTGACGAACTGGTGATCTTCGACCGGATGAAGACCGTCACGGCTTTCAAGGCGTTTGGCGACTCATTCGACAATCTCGCGTGGTTTTTCAACTTTTTCGGCCTCCAGAGTTTCTCTATTTCGTTGGTGGGCTTTCTCGCGTCGACTATCGGCATGTTTTTCGCCATCTGGAGGTCTGGTGTCACTTCGCTGAAGCCGACCGAGTTCTTTCTGGTCGCCTTCTGGCTCGTCAACCAGACTGTCTACATCGGCGTTCCGTCAAAAGAAGTGGTTATTTCGATTCTGGTTCTGTTGTTGCTGTTTTACAACTCATCGCGCGCGATATTGGCTTTGTTTGTAGTCCTGGCGACGCTGGTGGCCGTGTACTTCAGGTCGTACTGGGCTATTACACTGGTCGCGACCGTGTTTCTTTATTTGGCGCCAAACGGCTTCAGAAAGCCGATTTCATTGATCCTTTTCGCACTTGCTATGTTTGTGATTGTGGCGTTCGTGTTCCAGAAGGCCTATGGCGAATCACTGGATTTCGCGAGGCAGAATGCCAATGAGTGGCGGGATCCTGAGGAAGTGGGGTCGATGATCGTGCAGTTCATTCCGGGCAGCAGTATGTTCGTCGGCGTGGCAAACGTGGCCATCACACTGGCGACGTTCGTTTTGCCGGTGCGGTTGATCACGTCGGGTTCTCCGCTGCAAATGCTGGGCGGCATTGGCGTGTTTTTTACCTTTGCGGCCGTGTTCTTGCGATATCGCTCCGCCGCGACGCTATTTCCGGTGGGCCGATTCGAGACGCTGTGTTTTTGTTTTCTGGTTAGTTTCCTGTCAACGCAAGCTATCTTCGAGCCGGACTACGGATCATTCCTGCGACATCTTTCGCCGGTGTCGCCGTTGATCATGCTTCTCGTCCTGCGGCTCTCATTGGAAGGACACTTGACTGTATCGGCTGAGAGTGCCGCGCTAGTGAACGACGACATCCATCACCGGTCCGCATTGTCGAGGCATCGCAGCGCCTCCTGATTCGCTATGACGGGCCGCGTACAGCGTGGCCACGGAAGGCCAGCGCGCTCGATTACTAACCTCCGCGGATTCCGGCGGAACGCTCGCCGGACTCGTCGACTTCGATAGATTCCCAGAAAGAAACCCTCCCTTCTGTGGGGCTTCATCGGCCCACACCTGTTAGAGCCGTGCATCCCACGCGGGGCGGCACTTCTGTGGCGCCGTCACCACCGCAAGCGATTCGAATCCCACCGTAAAGCTTTCAAAAGGCAAAAGCCTTTGCTACCATCGCGTCTCATGAATGCGAATCAATCGCATTTACAACCGACAGAGGCGCTTGCTTGCTGGTAGACATGAAGAATCAAAAAACCACACGTCCAACAAGGCTCACACTCCATCGTCACATGCAGATTGCGGTTTGGCTGGCCTTTGCCGGCGCCGCGCAATCCGCTTTCGCGCAAAGCGCCTCCAGCGGGGAAGAAGCCGCGACGCCGGCCAGTAGCCCAACTGCCACGGCGACGGCCGCTAGCGGCGGCGATCAGGCGCTACCGGCCGTCAACGTCAGCGCGGCCGCCCAGACGGATTCGCCGATGCACTTGCGCACGCCCGTGTCGGTCGGTGCGCTGGGTACGCGCTCGCAGCTCGACACGCCGTTCTCGACCACGGTCGTGACCGGCGAGGAACTCGCCGACCGTCAGGCGAACAAGCTCGGCGACGTGTTCGCGGTCGACGCATCGGTCACCGACAGCACCAATGCTTACAGCGCGTGGGCCACGTACATCTCGATTCGCGGCCTGCCGATCGATTGGCAGAACGGCTTTCGCATCAACGGCAATCCGTTCATCTCGTACGGCATCACGATGCCTTATGAAAACCTCGAACGCGTCGAACTGCTGAAGGGCCTTGGCGGTTTCATGTACGGTTTCGTGCAGCCGGGCGGGGTCGTCAACTACGTGACGAAGAAGCCGGCGGATCAGCCGGTGACGAGCGTGTCGGCCGGCTACCGGATGGACAGCGTGTTCAGCCAGCACGTCGATCTCAGCCGGCGCTTCGGTCCGGACGACATGTTCGGCGCGCGCGTCAACTACACGCACGAGGCCGGCAAGACCTACAACGCGGGTGACATCAATCGCAATTCGCTGGCGGTGTCGCTCGACGGCCGCCTCACGCGCGACGTCGACGTCTACTTCGACGCGATCTATCAGCAAAGCCGCTCGAGCGGCCAGACCCCCGCGATCTACACGGGCAGCCTTACGGGCACGAGCCTGCCCGCGCCGGTCAGCGGCGGCACCAACCTGCTCGGCGGCACCGATCAGCATCTGAACACGAACCTGCAGTTGTACACGGCGGGCGTCAGGTATCAGATCGCGCCGAACTGGTCGTTCAACACGTCGGCGAGCTACAGCAAGTCGTCGCGCGACCGCAACGAAAGCACGCTGACGCTGCTGAACCAGGCGGGCGACTACACCGACAGCCGCTGGAACGGCGACGAAGGCCACCAGGACATCTACTGGCAGGGCGTATTCGAAGGCACGGTGAAGACCGGCCTCTTCACGCATCAACTGGCGCTCGGCGCGTCGTGGCAGTACCAGACGAACGACTACAGCGCCGTTTCGAATTACTTCACGCTGGGCAACGGCAACCTGTATCAGCCAAACCCGTGGCGCTTTTATTCGGGCGCCGGGCTCGACAAATATCGTGCGAACGAGATCACGCAGAAGGCGCTGTTCGCGAGCGACACGATCCAGCTGACGGATCGCTGGTCGCTGCTCGCGGGCCTGCGCTACACGAACTTCGATCAGCAGTCGTACCACATCAACGGTTCGCTGTCGTCTTCGTACGGGCAGAACGGCGTGCTGACGCCGACCGTCGCGCTGATGTACAAACTGGAGCCGCACACCACGCTCTACGCGAGCTACGTGGAGTCGCTCGAGCAGGGCGCGATGGTGGCCGACATCTACGCGAACGCCGGCGCGCTGCTGCGTCCACTGCGCTCGCGTCAGTACGAGGTCGGCATCAAGAGCGAGCATGAGCGCTGGGCGGCGACGGCCGCGCTGTTCCGCATCGAACGCGGAGCCGCGTACGCGAACAGCCAGAATGTCTACGTGCAGGACGGCAACTCAATCTACCAGGGTCTCGAAGCGGGCAGCAGTGTGCGCCTCGGCCGCAACTGGCAGGTGACCGGCAACCTGATGCTGCTCGACACCTGGTACGCGAAGGGACAGGCCTTCAACGGCAACCGGGTGGCCGGAGCGCCGCTGTTCGTCGCCGCCGGCCACGTGACCTACGACGTGCCCGCCGTGCCGGGCCTGCAGCTCGGCGCGGACGCGAAGTTCACCAGCAGCACGAAGGTGCGTCCAGCAGGCGCCCTGCAGACGAGCGGCTACATGATCGTGAACGTCGGAGCGAACTATTTGAGGCGAATCGGTGGGCACGACGTGACGCTGCGTGCGGCGATCGACAACATCACCAATCGCCGCTACTGGATGTTCCAGTACACGGACTACATCGCGCCGGGCGATCCGCGCATGGTCAGCGTGAACGCGAAGATCGATTTCTGATACTGACCAACTTCAACGGGCTCACTGCGCGCCGGCGCGCATGGCCCGGTATTCCCGCTGCACGATGTCCATCAGTTCCGCCACCGAAGTCAGCGCGCTCTGTTGCTCGTAGGTCACGCGGCCTCGCTGCATCAACATGATGCGATCCGCGATATCGAGCGTCTGCGCATAGTTGTGCATGATCATGATGATCGACAGGCCGCCTTTTTCCTTCAGGCGCATCAGCAGGTCGATGATGAGCCCCGCCTCGCGCGCGCCCATCGCGGCGAGCGGCTCGTCGAGCAACAGGATCTTCGCGTTCGAATGCACCGCGCGCGCCACGGCGATCGCCTGGCGCTGGCCGCCCGACAGACGCTCCACGGGCAAATCCACCGAAGGCACGTGCACGCCGATATCGTCGAGACATTGCGCCGCGCGCTCGCGCATCTGCTTGTGATCGAGCAGCCTGAACGGTCCGCGCCGCACGATTTCGCGGTTCAGGAACATGTTGTGGTAAATGCTCAGCGAATTCGCGAGCGCGAGATCCTGATACACGCATTCGATGCCGAGCGAACGCGCATGATCGACCGAGCGCAACAGCGTCTCCTCGCCGTCGATGTGGAGCGTGCCGCTCGTCTGCTGATGAAAGCCAGTGAGAATTTTCACGAGCGTGGACTTGCCCGCGCCGTTGTCGCCGAGGATGCCGAGGATCTCGCCCTTGCCGAGCGTGAGCGAGACGCCGTCGAGCGCCGTCACCGCGCCGAAGCGTTTGACGAGATTGTCGCCGCGCAGCGCGAGCGGCGTATTCGCCGCGCCGAGCGCAGCCGAGGTGGCATTCACCCCTGCAGAGGAGGTTTGCGATTGGTCCATCAGCGTCCACCCTTGCGGCGAATGCGCCCGACGTGGATGTTGAAGATCATCGCCGCCAGAATCGCGGCGCCAAGAATGATGTTGAACGTAAACGCGTTGATGCCGATCAGCGTAAAGCCGTCGTTGAGAATGCCGAGCACCGCTGCGCCGATGAGGCCGCCCACGATGGTGCCCGAGCCGCCCGTCAGCGGCGTGCCGCCGATCACGGCCGCGGCCACGGCAAGGAACATAATCTGGTTGCCGCCCGCCTGCGGGTCGATCGAGGTAATGCGAAAGGCTTCGAGCATGCCGGTGAAGCCCGCCAGCACCGCGGCGAGAATGAAGTTGCCGAGGCGCAGCCGCTTCACATGAATGCCGGCCTCGCTCGCGCCGAGCGGATTCGCACCCGCGGCCTGCGTGTGCAGGCCCCAGCGTGTATGCCGCAACAGCACGTGCATCGCGAACGCGATCACGAGGGTCCAGATGATCTCGCTGTAGCCCCACGCGCCCATGACCGCGGCGAACGCGGGCGAGCCCGGCGTGGGGGCGGGCGTGCCGCGCGAGATCGTGAGCGTGATGCCGTTGATCAGAAAGAGCGTACCGAGCGTCGTGACGAAAGAGGGCAGTCGCAGCCACACCGTCACCGCCCCGTTCACGAAGCCGACCATTCCCGCCGCCACGAGCCCCGCGATTACGGCGAGCCACATCGGCGCGCCCGCGTCATTCGCGAACACCATCATGAATGGCGCGAACGCGAACACCATGCCCGCCGACAGATCGATGTCGCCGCCGATCATCAACATGATTTCGCCGAACGCGATGATCGCCACTGGTGCGATGAACTGCGACAGGTTGACGAGGCTCGCGTTGGTGAGCAGGAAATCGTGGTTCGCGAATTCGAAGTAGGCGACCAGCAGCACGGCCACGAGCAGGATGCGCAGCTCTGCCGCCCATTGAGACGCGAATGAAACGCCCGCGCGCCGGGGCGCGCGGACTGCTTCGGTGTTGCTGGTTTCGTTCACTGTATTCATCAGGACTTGATTGCGCCGGACCGCGGGACGATTTGCTGCTTATCGGTCTTGCCTTCGAAGCGCGTCGAGGTATTGAGGTACGGCTCGACGTTCTCCTTAGTCACGAACTTCAGGCCGGTATTGATTTCGGCCGGCCCGACGAGGCCGCCCGAGCTGAGGAACACGAACGCCTGCATCACCGTATAGAAACCTTGAACGTACGGCTGCTGGTCGATGGTGAAGTCGAGGTAGCCTTCGTGGATCAGCTGGATCGTGGTCGGCAGCAGGTCGAAGCCGCCGCCGTGCACGCCCTTCGCGGGGAGGTTCGATTCCTTCATCACCTGCGCAACGCCCTGCGTGCTGCCCGCATCCACGGCGAACATGCCCTTCAGGTCCTGGTGTCCCAGATAGAACGCCTTGATCTTCGACAACTCCTCGTTGACGGTCGCACCCGTGGCCACGGTCTGAATGTCGATCTTCTTGCCGGACTTCTTGATCGCGTCGCTCGCCCCGTCCATACGCGGCTGGATGTTGAGCTGCCCCGGCGTCGCAATGAACAGCGCGACCATGCCGCTGTCGATGAGGCTCACGATGCGCTCGCCCATCTGGTAGCCGGACAGATACAGGTCCTGGCCGATATACGCGAGGCGCGGATTCTTCTTGCCGCGCGGCGCGTCGGCGTTATAGGCGAACACCGGAATGCCGGCGTCGAGCGCAGCCTGGATGGGCTTGTCGAAAGCGCTCGGATCGACGATCGGCACCGCGATGGCGTCGGCCTTCGCGGCGATCGCCGAATTCACGGCGCGGACCATTTCGCCGGCGTCGGAGGTGGCCGAGCCGGTCCACTGATAATCCATGTTGAGCAGCGAGCAGGCATCCTGAATGCCGTATTGCGTCGGCACGAAGAAGGGGTTGGTGGTGACGTGATTGACGAACACGATCTTCCACTTCTTGTGCGACGGAAACGCCGACTCCGCCGCTTGCGCGCTGCCGATCAGCCCGCCCGCGCCGCCTAGCGCTCCCATCAGCGAGAGCGCCGCGCCGAGTCCGGCGCCCTGCATCAGCCCGCGCCGCGTCGGATTGAAAGAGTTGTTGTCTTGTTGCTGGTTGTCATCCCGTTGCTGTGCCATCTCATCCTCCGATTCTTGTCTTCGTTGGTCGATGCGATCGACGTTGCGTCAATCGTGTGCAGATGCTGGAAGGCACCGGGAGTGCGCTGGGCGGCGCGAGACTTTGGCGTGGCGACGTGCAACCCCGATTCGAGGCGCTCGATACGCGCCGTGCGGTACCGCAAAAATGTTAGTGCAGTGCGGTTGCACCGCCTAATCCATGTATACCCGCACCATTCCGAAGAGTGGGACGGCGGGGTTACGAAGTTGTGGATAGTGGCGCCCGACGGGGTGCAATGGATGGTCTGCGCCGCTGTCGGCGGACTGGCGAAAGCTCGGCGCGGCACCGGGTGGCGCACTGCAGCACACAGGACGCGGACGCGGCCGCCGCTTCGTGGTGCGCGGCGCTCAAAGCGTTTCGCCCGCCAACACCGTCGCCACATGCGCACGCAACGTCGGCAACACTTCGCCTTCGAACCACGGATTGCGCTTGAACCACGCGACATTGCGCGGCGACGGATGCGGCAGCGGCATCAGATGCGGTCCAAACTGGGCCCACCTGACGAGCGTATCGGTCGAGGTCGGGCCAAACGCGTCGCCGAGGCCGAAGCGCTGCGCGTATTGTCCGATCAGCAGCGTCAATTTCACCGACCGCATCCGCGCGAGCAATTCGCGATGCCAGCGGCTCGCGCACTCGGGACGAGGCGGCAGATCGCCGCTCGCGCCGCGGCCCGGAAAACAGAAGCCCATCGGCACGATGGCGAATTTCGAAGCGTCGTAGAAGGTCGTGTCGTCGACGCCGAGCCATGTGCGCAGGCGCGCGCCGCTCGCGTCGCTCCACGGCACCCCGGACGCATGCACGCGCGCGCCCGGCGCTTGCCCGATGACCAGAATCCGTGCGCTGGCGGACGCCGCGAGCACGGGTCGGGGCGCGTGCGGCAGCATGGGTGCGCACAGCGTGCAGGCGCGGATATCGTGAAGCAGCGTGTCGAGCGAGGTGTCGTGTTTCGGCTTACGTTTGGTGGTAACGGCCATAAAGCGATGCGGGGTGACTGGCGTGCAGTCGTGTCGTGAGTCGGCTCAGTTCTGGGTCTGAGCCGGATAGATCAGCGTGCCGTCGGCCTGGGGCTCGGCGCCAGGCGTCATCGTGGCGGCGTTCGTGTGATGCGCGTCCATGATGTGCAGCACGGTTTCATCGTGCATCAGCAGATAGTCCGTAATGATACGCCGGTGGCAACGCCACCAGACCGCTTCCGAACACATGATCGCGCAGCGCTGCCGATGACCGAGCGTCCGCAGTTGCTTCAGTCCCTCGCGGAACGCGTCGCTCATTGCATAGTCGGCATAGTTGCGAAAGGCCGGATGCGTCCAGTACGCATTCGGCGACGGCGCGTCATCCTTGTGCCTGCTGCGGCGTCCGCCGAGCGCGGCGAGATGCACGTAGTCGATATGTTCCGCTGCGAGCGAGGCGGGCAGCGTGTCGCGATTGAACTGCGGGTTGGTCCGCGAACGCGGGATGCTGCGCACGTCGACGAGCAAGGCGATCTGTTCGCCTTTCAGTAAGTCGACGAATTCCTGCAGCGGACGCGTCGAGTGGCCGATCGTGTAAAAAGGGCGTTTCGTTTTCATGCGTGTCTCGCCGACGCTGATAGCGGCGACGATTCCTACACGTCTACAACCTTTGGCGCAGTAAGGTCAACTGCGTCCCGATTCAGGCGCCGCACGTGCCATGCCTGAGAAGCCGGGTAGCCATCATCCCGGCATCCGGTACAACCTTGCTCCCGCGAGTCAGAGTTGCAACAATGCACCCGCGACGGCAACAGCGCGGCACACCGTCGCCCGCGTATTTTCTTTCGACCCGCTTGCACCATGACCGACGGCCTGCCCAATCCCCAACGCGTGTTTGCGTACCTCGCGATCGCCATCGCGATGACGATGTCGGTGCTCGACACATCCATCGTCAACGTCGCGCTGCCCACCATCAGCAACGACCTGGCGGTATCGCCCGCCAATGCGATCTGGGTCGTCAACGCGTATCAGCTGGCGATCACGGTGTCCTTGCTGCCGCTCGCGGTGCTCGGCGACAGCCTCGGCTACAAGCGCGTCTACTGCTGCGGACTCGTGCTCTTCACGCTGGCGTCGTTCGCCTGCGCTAATGCGCACACGCTGCTGGTGCTGGCGGTCGCCCGCGTGTTCCAGGGCTTCGGTGCGGGCGGCATCATGAGCGTGAGTATCGCGCTGGTGCGCTTCGTTTTTCCGAAGGCGCGGCTGGGCGTCGGCGTCGGTTTATCGTCGCTGGTGGTGGCCGTTTCGTCGGCGGCGGGTCCGAGCATCGCGTCGGCGATTCTGTCGGTCGCGCACTGGCAGTGGCTGTTCCTCGTCAACGTGCCGCTCGGCGTCCTGGCGCTGTCGATCGGCGCGCGCACCTTGCCGGTGACACCAACCTCGGGCGCTCGCCTGAGCGGCCTGAGCGTCCTGCTCAACGCGCTCACCTTCGGCCTGCTGATCTCGGGTCTCGCGGCTTTCAACCAGCCGGGCGCGACGCAGCGCGGCGCCGTGATGGTTGCGCTCGCACTGGTGGCCGGCGTGCTGTTCGTGCGGCGCGAAAGCCGCCTCGCGAAGCCGATGCTGCCCATCGACCTGCTGCGCATGCCGGTGTTTTCATTGTCGATGGCGACGTCCATCTGCTCGTTCTCGGCACAGACGATGGCGTACATCGTGCTGCCGTTCTATTTCGAGCAGACGCTGAAGCTGTCGGAAACCCAAACCGGCTTTCTGATGACACCGTGGCCGCTCGTGACCGCATTGATCGCGCCGGTCGCGGGCCGGCTGTCCGACCGGTGGGCGCCGGGACGCATCAGCAGCGTCGGGCTCGTCGTGTTCGGCTGCGGACTCGCGATGCTCTGCCAGCTCGGCGACACGGCGACGCGTTTCGACATCGTGTGGCGGCTCGCGGTATGCGGCCTCGGCTTCGGCATCTTCCAGTCGCCGAACAATCGCGTGATCATCGGCAGTGCGCCGCGGCATCGCAGCGGCGGCGCATCCGGCCTGCAAGCGATGGGTCGTCTGCTCGGCCAGTCGAGCGGCGCGGTGGTGGTGTCGATCGTGTTCGGGCTCGTGCATGGCCGGCACCTGACGCTGATTGCCGGCATTGGCGCGGCGCTCGCGTTGGTCGCGGCCTGCGTGAGTTCGATGCGGCGCATGACGGAGTACAGCGACGCGCCGCAGGAACAACAGGCTCCGCCGAGGCGGCCGGTCTCCGAGCGTTGATGCAGGTGCGGCGTCGTTGCGCCACCGGTGCGCCTACGCGAGATTCGAAGGCGCCGCTTTCAGCACGTCGACGTGCTTCGGAATCAGGCCGAGATCGAGGAACGTATCGGCGATCTGTTGCTGCTCGCCGAGAATCGCGCGGGTAATCGGCTGCGTGCCGAACTGCTGACGCTGCACCGCCGCGTCCACGACCTGCTTCGGCAGACCCCATAGCTGCGCGAGTTCGCTCGCGAGCTGATCCTTGTTTTGCCTGCCCCACTGATCGACCTTGTCGAGTTCTTCGATCACGATGCGGATCACGTCGGGATTGTTCGCCGCATAACTCTGCGACGAGAAGTAGAACGCCCGATTGCCGACTACGCCGCTCGCATCGGCGATCACGCGAGCGCCGAGCGAATGCTCCGCCGCGGCGAAAAACGGATCCCAGATGACCCACGCGTCGATCGACGCGCGCTCGAACGCCGCGCGTGCATCGGCGGGCGCGAGGAACACGAGCTTTACGTCGCCGTATTGCAGGCCATGCTGACGCAGCAGCTTGACGAGAAAGTAGTGGACGTTGCTGCCTTTGTTAAGCGCGATCCGTTTGCCCTTCAGGTCCGCGACCGAGCGGATCGTCGATTGCGGCGGCACCAGCACCGCTTCCGACTGCGGCCGCTTGTCGGTCGCCGCCACATAGGCCAACGGTGCGCCGGCGGCCTGCGCGAAGATCGGCGGTGCTTCGCCGACGTCGCCGAAATCGATCGAGCCGACGTTCAGTGCTTCCAGTTGCACGGGGCCCGCCGCGAACTCGGTCCATGTCACCGATACGTTCAGCGGCGCGAGCCGCTTCTCGAGCGTACCCCGGCCCTTCAGCAGATTCAGATAACCCTTCTGGTTGCCGACGCGCAGCGTGCGCGCGTTGCCTTGCGCGAACGAAAGCGGCGCTGCCGCGGCCGCCGCGGCGCCGAGCGAAAGTTTCAGGAAGGTGCGGCGGTCGTGGGGCGTTTTGATAATGGACATGACGGGCGATACGATCAGGAGGGCAATGAAGAGGACTGAATGCGCGGCGGCCGAAGCGCCGCCGCTCGAGTCGTGCGTGATCCGCGTGTCGGGTCAGTGTTGCGGCGCGCCGTCCCATGCCGGCAGCGTGGCGCCGTGATAGACGGTCAGGATCGCCGAGGCGACGTTGGCCTGCTGGTAGCTGTCGACGATCGTCTTCACCCACGCAGCGTTCGCGTCTTTCGCGTTGACCGCGATGAAGTTGCGATACGGGTTGCCCGGCACCTTCTCCTGCGCGATGCGTTCCTGCGGAATCTTGATGCCCGCCTTGATCGCCCAGTCGGTATTGACGACGGCGGCGTCGAGGTCGCCGATCGCACGGCCGACGATGCCCGCGTCGAGCTCCTTGATCTGGATGTGCTTCGGATTGTCCGCGATGTCGCGCGCGGTCGGCAGCAGGCCGACGTCGGGGCGCAGCTTGATCAGCCCGTTCGCTTGCAGCAGAAGCAGCGCGCGGCCTTCGTTGCTCGGATCGTTCGGCACGCCGATCGTCGCATTCTGCGGCAGCGCCGCGACCGATTTCACCTTGCGCGAGTAGAGACCGATCGGCTGCACATAGGTATAGCCGACGGGCACGATCTGATAGTGGCGCGCGGCGATCTGCGCATCGAGATAGGGCTTGTGCTGGAACGAGTTCGCATCGAGGTCGTGTTCAGCGAGCGCTTCGTTCGGCTGCGTATAGTCGGAGAAGGTCGTGATCTTGACGGTGATGCCCTGCCTGGCCGCGTTGGCGGCGACCGCACGCCACACGTCTTCGTCCTCGCCGGACATGATGCCGACTCGCACCGTTTGTCCTGCCGCAAGCGCCGGTTGAGCACCGACGATGCCGCAAGTAACGAGAACGGAGAGAAGTGCGGCCCTGAGTGCTTTTGTCGTAGTCATGCTTGGAATGCGATCGAAGTGAAGGTCACCAGATCGTAGAGACGCGCTCGTTAGCGCACAAATAATATCGAGCGCTATCGTTATCGCGGTTGAGCGTAAGCGGACAACCCGTCGTGTCGGCACCGCCGGACCGACATTGCATGGGCGGCGCAAAGCATTGCACAAATGCTTGTTTGCACAAGCGCGCGCTGCTGACTAGATTCGATGTATGCCATCAGCAGGAGGGCGCACGATGTCATTGAATCTCGCATCGTTCTATCGGCGGGCCGTGTCCGGCTCCTTCGAAGCCGTGCGGCAGCGGGTCCATCGCGACCGGCCGCGCAACGATCCCGAGCGCCTTGAGCGCATTGCGACTTACGCGCGCGCGGGGTATTTCAATATGGGCTATACGCTCGAATCGTTTAGCGTGATCGCGGAAATCGCACCGGATTGACGGTGTCATCGGATGGCCGTGGCAATTTTTCTAATCCGCGCGCGGCATATCGCTCGCCGTCATAACCATAGTCGCAATCGGCTTTGATCGGGACGCGCGCACTACCTATACTCGTGCGCTTGTCGATCAACCCAGGCCGCCTCGCCGGCACGAGCATGTCGCGACATCCACGTATCACTAGCGACGCGCATGATGCGTCGAAACCCGCGTCGCCGCGTCGGCGCCTGTTGGGCGGTCTCGCGTTGTCCGCGTTGGCCGCGCCGAACCTGAAGGCGGCGACGCTGCTCAAGCCGCTGGGCGTCGATCCTTGGACACAAACACCCGGCGCGCCGATTCTCGAGCATCCGTACGGGCTGCCGTCGCCGCGCGAGTCGAACGTGATTCGCCGTGCCGCGCGGGCGTGGCCGATGCCGGGCGCCGCATCGTCGCTGACGCCGCTCGCGGATCTGCATGGCTCGATCACCCCCGAACGGGCTCGTCTATGAGCGGCATCATGCCGGGGTGCCCGATATAAATCCCGACGCGCACCGGCTCGTGATTCACGGTCTCGTGCGCGAGCCGAAGCTCTTCACGATGGACGATCTGCTGCGCCTGCCTTCGGAGTCGCGCATTCATTTTCTCGAGTGTTCGGGCAACACGGCGAGCGAATGGAAAGGACCGAGCGGGCTGCCCGTGCAGATCACGCATGGACTGCTGTCGTGCTGCGAGTGGACCGGCGTCAGGCTGTCGACGCTGCTCGAAGCCGTCGGCGGACGCACGCCGACCAGCGACGGCGCAACGCCGCAGTGGCTGCTCGCGGAAGGCGCAGACGCCGCCGCGATGACGCGCAGTTTGCCGCTCGAGCGGATTCTCGAGCGCGCGCTCGTCGTCTATGCGCAAAACGGCGAACGCCTGCGGCCGGAGAACGGCTATCCGCTGCGTCTGTTGGTGCCGGGCTTCGAGGGCAATACCAACGTGAAATGGCTGCGGCGGCTGAAAGTCGTCGATGCGCCGTTGCAAACCCGCGAAGAAACGTCCAAATACACGAGCATTCTGCCCGACGGCCGCGCGCGTCAATTCGTGTTCGAGATGGATGCGAAGTCGGTGATCACGCGGCCTTCCGCCGGACAGCGGCTGACCGCGCAGGGCTTCTATCCGATCGTCGGGCTCGCGTGGTCGGGGCGCGGAGCGATTCGCAAGGTCGAGGTATCGACCGACGGTGGAGCGACATGGCAGGCCGCGGTGCTCGACGAGCCGGCGCGCGATCGCGCGTTGACCCGCTTCCAGGCCGGCTTCGTGTGGAACGGTGCGCCGACCGCCATCCTGTCGCGCGCAACGGATTCGACCGGCTACGTTCAACCGACGCGCGAGGCGCTCGTCGCGGCCCGTGGACTGAACTCGAACTATCACTACAACGGCATTCAGCAATGGCGCATCGAAGCCGATGGGAGCGTTAAAAATGCGTGAGCCTATGCAGTTCGGTGCTTCGAAATCGAAAACGATGCGCGCTCTGCTGGCATGGGTCACGGCTAGCAGTCTGCTCGCTGGCTGTTCGTCTTCATTCGATGCAACCCGCGACGTGCAGTCCGCTGCCGCCGCGCAAGCGCGCTGGCGTTCATCCGTCGACGCGATCGGCAAGCCTGTCAGCGAATCCGCTCTGAGCGCATGGAATATCGATGTCGCGCCGAACGGCCAAGGCTTGCCCACCGGCAGCGGCGACGTCGCAACGGGTGGCCGCATTTTCGCGGCGAAATGCGCGGCCTGTCATGGCGCGAAAGGCGAGGGGCTGATCGGCGATCAACTGATCGGTGGAGCGGGCACGCTCGCGACCGCGAATCCGAAGCGCACCGTTGGCAGCTACTGGCCGTATGCGACGACGCTGTTCGACTATATAAACCGGGCGATGCCGTATAACGCGCCGCAGTCGCTGAGCGCGGATGAGGTGTATGCGCTCAGCGCGTGGATCTTGAACCGCAACGGTATCGTTCCGGACGATGCGCGTCTCGACGCGCATTCGCTCGCCGCTATCCGTATGCCCAACCGGGATGGCTTCGTGCCCGACCCTCGACCGGGCAAGCTTTGACAAGAATTCGACCGACGGGCTTATTGAAGCGGTAAGCCCATCAAGCCTGCGGCGGCAACAGCGCCGCAAGCAAGCGGCGCAACTGCGCCAATTCGCTTGCCGTCAGTCGTTCAGTGAGAATGCGCTCGACCTGCTCGACGCGCGGACGCAAGGCCGCAAGTTGCTTCTTGCCGGCAGCGGTGAGATACAACACATAACTGCGCTTGTCGACAGGATCGTCGGCGCGCTCGATCTGGCCATTGCGCACCATACGTGCAACGAGATCGGCGATCGTCGAACGATCCACATCGAGTTTGTCTCCGAGTTGCCGCTGACTGACGCCAGGTGTCTCGTGCAAGACCTCTAGCGCCGCGTACTGCACGCTCGTGATCTCAGCGGAGACCTCACTCAGCCAGACCGCTGCATGGCGCTGTTGGGCACGGCGCACCAGGCTGCCAGTAAATTTCGGGAGCGCGCCGGCGTCTTCAGGTTTGATCGGCAATTTCGGAGTGTCGGATTTAGTTATGGTTTAACGCGCGCGAAAGATGGGCCGGAAGAAGGCGTTCAACTCCGCGTATGCATTCAATGGAAGAACATGGGCCACGTATTGGTCGGGACGTACCACCACGAGTGCACCTTGTTCGCGATCGATGCCGCGCTCGTCGAAGATATCAGTCGTCGCGTCGCTCGTAAATGCCTTTTCGTAGTCGATCAGGCCGTGGCGACCCTTGCGCGGCAGCAGCAGAGCAGGGATGTCCTGGAGACGGACTTCGCGATGCGGCTGTTGCAATACCGCGCGCAGATCGAGAACGCTGTCCACGTCTGCATCCTTCGGCGTAAAGAGCCGCAAAACGGGTTCCGGCGACTTGTCGAGATACTCGCACAACGCATTCAGCGCACGACCCGATGCGTCCGCAAAAGCGTACAGACGCCAACGGCCGTCCGCTTGCGCGGCATGCCCGAGATGGAACGGCTTCGCGTCAGCGAGGCGAACCACAGGCGACGAGTGAAAGCGCGTGCCGATCGTAAAGCCTTTGGCGAGCGCCTGATGCGTCGCTTCACCGGTCAGGGTGGCCGGCCGGTAACGCGTCGCGACACCAGCCGTGTAGCGGCCCGCGCGAACGAAGTACGCCTGAAGCTCAGCGGGATCGACACCGCCTGCTTCGGGCCGGTTGGGGTCCTTCGGCGGAGCGGCCATCATTGCCGACCATTCCTTGTCGAAATCGATCAGCTCCTGCGCGATGGGTTGGCGCTCGTCCGAATACGTGCGCAGCAGATCGGCGTCGCTGCGGCCTTCCAGCACCGCGCCGAGCTTCCAGCCGAGATTGAAGCCGTCCTGCATCGACACGTTCATACCTTGGCCCGCTTTGGCGCTATGCGTATGGCAGGCGTCGCCCGCGATGAACACGCGCGGTTCGCGTGAAGTGCCGTCGGCGGCGATAGCGTCGTCGAAGCGGTCGGTGAGACGCTGACCGACCTCGTAGACCGAGAACCACGCCACTTCTTTAACGTCGAGCGTATAGGGATGGAGGATGCTCTGCGCCGTCTCGATGATGCGATCGACCGTGATCTGCTTGAGGTTGTCGCGATTCTCCGGCGTGACGTCGCCGAGGTCGACATAGAAGCGAACCAGATATCCGCCTTCACGCGGAATGATCAGCAGGTTGCCCTTGCTCGCGGATTGAATCGCCGCTTTCAGCCGGATGTCCGGGAAGTCGGTAACGGCCAGCGCATCCATCACGCCCCACGCATGGTTGGCCGCGTCACCGCGTAGCGTTTGTCCGATGGCGGTGCGTACCCGGCTGCGCGCGCCGTCGCAACCGACGACATAGCGCGCGCGCACGGTCACGGTCTCGTCGAGACGCGCGGGATCGGTGCGCCGCAGCGTGACCAGCACCGGGTATTCGTTCGTATCGTCGCGCTGGACGTCGACCAGTTCGAGGCCGTAGTCCGGCTCGATCCGGCGCGCGGAGCGACGCATCACGTCGAGCAGATACTCCTGGATACGCGCCTGATTGACGATGACGTGCGGAAATTCCGACAGTCCCGTTTCGGTATCCTGAACTCGGCCGGTACGACTGATCGCGCCGCGGTCAGTTGCATCGGGTCGCCAGAATACCGTTTCATTGACCCAATAGGCTTCTTGCAGCAGGCGATCTGCGAGGCCGAACGCATTGAACATCTCGACGGTACGGCACGCTACGCCATCGGCCTGTCCCATCTGCAACGGTCCGTCACGACGTTCGACGATGCGCGTGTTGATCGACGGGAATTGCGACAACTGCGCCGCCAGCACGACTCCGGCAGGGCCGCTGCCGACGATCAGCACGTCGACCTTCTCCGGCATCTGCGCAGCATGCGCGTTGCTGATGGCTGGCTCGATCGTCGGATCGCCGACCCGGAAACCGTTGAGATGAAATTGCATACCGTCCTCCTCCGTTCAGTAAATATCTGCTGAACGCGAATATACTCCGTACCCCAACCATTTTGAAGTACTTCGTGCGAGGATGGATGTTTACCCTGGTTTGGAAGAGCCCACCTGGATCGTCTGATTCAATGGCCGTGCCAATGGCCTCCATGGCCACCCCAGTAACCGCCAATGCCGATGCCCAGGCTCACGGCCGGCGGCGCGACGTAGTACCCGGGGGCATAGCCGTAGGCGGGTGCTGGCTCATATCCATAGCCATAGCTGGGCGGCGGCGGGGCGACGACGCACCCCGCGAGGCCGACCGATACGATGGTTGCAAAGAGTAGTCTGCTCATGATCGTTGTCCTCCAATCATGGAGGGCGTGCAAGTTTCGGTCCAGCCGCTTTGCGCCACCACGTCGACAGAACCCATTCGTCGGCGGAGAAGTAAAGCGGCAGCTTCGCCGGATAGGCGAGGCTATTCCGGTACGCGATGCGATGGACCGCGGAATACCAGTGCGGGATCACGTAATAGCCGTTCATCAACACCCGGTCGAGCGCGTGGGTCGCATCGACGAGCTGCTCGTCCGTTTGCGCGCCCAGCACCTTGCGCAGGATCGCGTCGATGGCCGGCGACTTCACACCGGCGAGATTGTCGGAGCCCGGCTCGTCCGCGTACTGGCTGCCGAAGCGCGATAGCTGCTCGGTGCCCGGCACCTGCACGTCAGGCACACGTACGGTCGTCATGTCGAAGTCGAACGCGTCGATGCGCTTTTGAATCAGTGCGAAATCGGCGGTGCGAAAGTTCATCGTGATGCCGAGCTTCTGCAGATTGCGGCCGAACGCCGCGGCGACCGGCTCCATCGACACGCCGCCACCCGTGTCGCCGAGCAGCTCGAAGACGAACGGCTGACCGTTCGCGTTACGCAGCGCGCCGTCGCGATACGTCCAGCCCGCCTGCGCGAGCAGCTCGCGCGCCTTGATCAGGTTGGCGCGCAGCGATCCGGGCGGATCGGTGTCGGGCTGTTGCGGCATCTCGCCGAACACGGCGGGATCGAGTTGATTGCGCAACGGCTCCAGAATCGCGAGTTCGCCGTCGCTGGGTTTGGCCTTGGCCTGCAGGTCCGTGTTGACGAAGAAGCTGTCGGTGCGCTTGTACTGATCGTAGAAAAGCTGCCGGTTGAGCCACTCGAAGTCGAACGCGAGATCGAGCGCCTCGCGCACGCGCACGTCCTGAAAGAGCGGCCGCCGCAGGTTGATGAAAAATCCCTGCATGCCCACGCCGTTGTGATGAGGAAACTCGCGCTTGATCAGCTCGCCACTGTCGAAGCGCTTGCCGATATCGCGCCGCACCCAGCTCTGTGCGGTGTGTTCGACGAGCACGTCATACTCGCCCGCCTTGAACGCTTCGAGTTGAGCGACCGCGTCCGCATACAGCTTGTAGTCGATGCGCGCGAAGTTGTGCGTGCCGACGCGGACGGGCAGCGACGCGCCCCAGTAGTTCGGGTTGCGCTCGTAGCTGATGGTTCGGCCGTTGTCGTATCGGTCGATCAGATAGTCGCCGCTTGCGATCGGCTTCTCGAACGCGAGCTGATCGAAAGGAATGCGCGTGCCGTCCGGCCGCATGCCCCACTTGTGCGAAAACACCGGAATTCCGCCCGCGAGCAGCGGCATCTCGCGTGTCGCGACCTTGAAATCGAAGCGAATCGTGAGCCGGTCGATTACCACCGCCCGCGCGATCTGCCCGAAGTACACCGCGAACTGCGGCAGCGCCTGCGGACTTTTCAGGGTGTCGAACGAGAACTTGACGTCCGCTGCGGTGACGGGGTCGCCGTTCGAGAAGCGCGCTTTCGGGTTGATGTGGAAGGTTGTCGACAGGCCGTCCCTGGCGATATCGATGTCGTCGGCGAGCAGGCAGTACGCGCTCGCCACTTCGTCGGCGCTGCCGGTCGTCAGGCTTTCGAACATCAGTCCCAGTCCCGGTGCGGGGTTGCCTCGCAGCGTAAATGGGTTGAATTTGTCGAAGCTGGTCAGCCGGTTTGGATTCGCGAGAACGAGCGCGCCGTCGCGTGGGGCGTCGGGATTGACGTAGTCGAAGTGCTTGAAATCAGCGGGATATTTGGGCTCGCCGTATTGCGCGATCGCGTAGACCGCGCAGGCGGGATCGGCACTCCACATCGCCGATCCGCTCAGCACGAGCGCGACCATCAAGCGCCATCTGTTGGAGGAGCGGATCGTTGGACCAGTCAAAACTGCGTCCCGGTATCCGCACCGGTGCATCCACACGGCAGACGATCGCGCGGCGCGCATCAGCCGCTCGCGCCCGTCACGACATCCCGATCCGACGGATGTCCGGCTGGATGTCTGATGGCGGGTGGCATGGTGGACATGGCTTTTCCTTTCGATGCTGGAGCCGGTGCCATCGTGATCCGCATTAACCGTGCCTGAAGGATCGTCTATCCCGATTGCGGCGCGAACACTCGTTTCGCGGCGCGCAACCTGACTCTGCGACGCCAGCGACAACCAGTCAATCACGCATCACCGTCGCATCACATCGCCTTTGACGCCCGCCATCAACGCGCCCCCGCTAAGCACAAGCAGCCCAGCCAGAATATAAACGGCGAGATCCATACTGCCCGTCGCCGTGCGTATCTGCCCGATCACCCACGGGCTGACGATGCCGCTGGTGATGCCAATGCTGCTAATGAACGCAATGCCAGACGCAGCCGCCTTGCCAGACAGATAGCTGGTAGGAACGGCCCAGAAGATCGGCAGCGCCGCGAAGATCAACACAGAGGCCAGCGACAAAATTGCCAGCATCGCGGCAAAGCTGTTCAGGTGCAGTGTAAGCGCCGCAAGCGCGAGACCACCGACCACGGTGCAGAAAGCGAAATGTTTCCGCCGTTCCCCTGTTCGATCCGAGCGGCGCGCAATCAGAATCAGACCCACCGCGCCGATCGCATTCGGCACCACCGTATAAAGACTCACGGCGACCACATCCTGAACGCCGAAATCACGGATCATCAACGGCATCCAGAAGTTGAGCGTCAGCGATGCACAGGTCAGCGAAAAATAGATGAACGCGAACAGATAGACGCGCGGATTGAGCAACGCCGCAGCGAAGCTGCGACCGTCATGCCCACTGTGTTTCCCCTGGCCTTGCGCGCACAGAGCGACGAGCCGATCCTTTTCAGCCTGCGTGAGCCAGCTCGCGTCGTGCGGCTTGTCGAGCAGAAAGCGCCACGACAGGAGTCCGAGAATTACAGCCGGTGCGCCTTCGATCGCAAACATCCATTGCCATCCGAACAGGTTCAGCACGCTGCTCATGTCGCGCATGATCCAGCCGGAGAAAAGTCCGCCGAGCACGCCCGCGACCGCCACGCCCGCGAAAAACACCGAAATCACGGCGGCGCGCCGGCTGGCCGGAAACCAGTACGTCAAGTACAGCACGATGCCGGGGAAAAAGCCCGCCTCGAACACGCCCAGCATGAAGCGCAGTACGTAGAAGTGCGCGGGCTTCGACACGAACATCATGCACATCGACGTGATGCCCCACAGCAGCATGATCCGCATGAAGGTTTTACGCGCGCCGTATTTGGCCAACAGAATATTGCTCGGCACCTCGCACAGAACGTACCCGACATAGAACACGGCTGCGCCGAGTCCGTACATCGCGTCGCTGAAGCCGAGATCATGCTTCATCTGCAATTGCGCGAAGCCGATGTTGATCCGGTCCAGAAACGACACGACGTAGCAAAGAAACAGAAACGGCACGATGCGCCACGCGACCTTTCTGAACATCGAATCGTCGCTCGCGACCGACGCGGCGTGGCCAATGACGTTGCCATCGAGGGAATGCTGCATGTCTCGCTCCAGGTGCGGAGCGCGCCTGTGCGAAGACGAGCGCGCCCGAGGCGTCTAGCGCGCCCTCATGGTTTGAACGGGGATAAGGAAAGACCGGACGGTCTTTCCCGGAGTGCGTGGGGCGATCAGCTCTGCAGCGCGTCCCACATTTCCTTGTCGCGCTGCGCGGTCCAGATGCGCGGATGGCTGATACCGCTTGCTTCGTCGTAGGCTCGCGACACGTCGAACGGCAGGCAATGCTCGTAGATGAAGACGTTGCCGAACTTCGGGTCCATCGCCTTGCGCGTGAGCGCCATCGCGCCCTTCAGATCGAGCTTGTCCCTGAATGCATCGCGGCCCGCCTGCAACAGCGTGGTCACGAAGTCTTTGGTGTAGTCGAGGCCCTTGTTTACCTCCGCCGGCGACAGCAGTGCGGGGCCGCGACCCGGCACCAGCTTCTGCGCATTCAGCGCGCGCAATGCTTCGAGCGTTGCCGGCCATTGTTCGAGTTGCGCGTCGCCGCAATAACAGGCCGCGTCGTACTCGACCAGGTCGCCGGAGAACAACACCTTCTGCGACGGCAGCCAGACGATCGTGTCGCCCTTCGTGTGGCCCGAGCCGAGATGCGCGATGCGCACTTCGAGCTTGCCGAGAAAGAGCGTCATTTCCTTTTCGAACACCAGCGTCGGCCACGTCAGGCCGGGCACCGTTTCGACGCCTGCAAAAAGGCGCGGGAAGCGTTCGATCTCCGACTTCATATCCGCTTCGCCGCGCTCGACGATCATTTCGTAGGTGCCGCGGCTGGCGATCACCTGCTGCGCGCCTTCCTTGAAGTACGCCGACGCACCCAGCACGCGCACCGCGTGATAGTGCGACAGCACGACGTATTTGATCGGCTTGTCGGTGACGCTGCGGATCTTCGCGATCAGGTCTTGCGCCATGGCCGGCGTGGCGGTGGTGTCGACGATCAGCACGCCGTCGTCGCCGATGATCACGCCCGAGTTAGGGTCGCCCTCGGCCGTGTACGCATACGCGTTTTCCGACAATTGGGTCCACGTGATCTTCTTTTCTTCCAGGTCGGCCTGGGATGCGAAAGCCTTCGCCATGTCTGTCTCCGTCACGACTCGTTGGGGGATGACTAATAGTCGTCGTCGCGTGGATATTTGTCAATGACAAAATACCTTGTCATTGACTAAGCTAGGGTAAACTCCGTTGGTTGGTCGGCACGGTCCGATCGGATACCATCTAGGCCTTCCACGGGCGACACCGAACGGGCCGAAACTCTTGTAGGGCAAGGTCGGACAACACGATGGCTGATACGACAAGCGAAAAGAAACAGCGGGGCATTCAAAGCGTCGAGGTCGGCGGACGGCTGCTGCAGGCGCTGGCGCGACAGCGCGAACCGCTCGGGCTGACCGAACTGGCCGGCGAGGCGCAACTTTCGTCGGCGCAGGCGCATACGTATCTGGTGAGCCTGACGCGCCTCGGCCTCGTCAAACGCGACGCGCTGACCGGAAACTACGAGCCGGGCCCGCTATCGTTGCGGCTTGGCCTGATGCATATCGAACAGCAGCCCGTCTATCGCATCGCGGCGCCCCACGCGGCTGCGCTCGCCGAGCGGATCGGTCTTTGCGTGGCGATCTGCGTGGCGGGCGTGCAGGGACCGACCATCGTGCGATACGAGCGCAGCGGTGCGCCACTGCATGTCAATCTGCACATCGGCACGGTGATGTCGCTCGAAGCGACCTCGACGGGCCGCGTCTTCTGCGCGTTCTGCGCGCCCGAGCAGGTCGCGGAAATGGCGCGAAGCCAGGCGCAAGCGGCGGAGCCTGCACCGGCGCGCAGCCGCGGCGCCAAAGGGCCGGCTAGCGCCGAATGGCGCAAGCGCTTCGATGAGATCCGCGCGCGCGGCATCGAGCGCGGCATCGATGCGCCGAGCCCGGGCATCAGCAGTCTGAGCGTGCCGGTGTTCGATGGCGACCAACGGATGCAACTCGCGTTGACGGCGATCGGCTCGTCGGGCTCGATCGACGTCGCGTGGGATGGCGCAGTCGCACGTCAGCTGCTCGACACTTCCCGACGCATCACCGAAGCGCTGGTCACACCCACCTGAGAATCATGCAGATAGAAACCCCGGACGCATCCGACGCGAACACGCCCCCACTCAGCGATACGAAAGCTCAGCGCGGCATCAGCGCGCTCGACAACACCGGTGATCTCCTGCTGGCGCTCGTTGCCGCCGGCCGTCCGCTGTCGCTGCGCGATCTGGCCGCCGCCGCCGATATGCCCGCTGCCAAGGCGTTTCCGCATCTGGTGAGTCTGCTCAAGGTGGGCTTGCTGAGCCGCGACGACGCGGGTCTTTTCAGCGCGGGACCGCTCGGCATGGAACTCGGCCTGATCGCGTTGCAGCGCATGTCGCCGATTCGCGATGCCGAACCGGAGATCGTGACGCTCGCGGCGGAGTCCGGCATGAGCGTCGCGGTAGCGATTCTCGGACCTTTGGGACCTACCGTTATCCGCTTCGAAGAATCGGCGCGACCGCAGCATGTGAGCCTGCGCGTAGGCACGGTGATGTCGCTCGTCAACACGGCGATAGGGCGCGTGTTCGCCGCGCATCTCGCGGACGACGTGTTGGCCGGGCTGTTGTCGCAGGAATCGATCAGACTTGCTGGCGCGCCGGCCGCGGAGGTGTTCGTGTCGTCGAAAAAGGGCGCGCCGTCATTGGTCCCGGCCTATCTGGCACGCCGCGCGAAGGTGCGGGAGGATGGTATCGATGACGCACTCGATGCGCCGGTGCCGGGCATCGGCGCGTTGGCCGCGCCCGTGTTCGATCACACGGGCAGCGTCAGTCTGGTGGTCGCGGTGATCGGTCCGTCGGGCGGCTCCGACTTCAGCATGGGCGGCGCGACCGCGCAGACGCTGCTCGCCACGACACGACGGCTGTCGTGGCGGTTCGGCTGGATCGGGCGCTGAACCTCATTCAGTCCGCGCGCGCCAGCGCGAGCGCTTCGAGCAGCACGTCGGCATCGCCGATGTGGTTCGCGAGCAGCAGCACGAGCTTCGCGTTCATGAAGTGGCTTTGCTCGTCGGTCAGTCCGTTGTGCGCGTCGATGAGTTTTTCATAGAACGCATCGGGATCGGCCATGTTCGTTTCGATGTTCAGCTTGGTCATGATGGTTATCCGTTGCAGGTTGCGCGATCCACGGCCTTGGTGACCGATGCGGTGTCGAGAGCGCGCCAGCGCGCGCAGACGTGCTGGTCCGGACGCCGCAGATAAAACGTGCCAGGCCGCGCATCGAAGCGATGCGTGACGATGCCTTCTACGTCCTCGATCACCGTGACGTGAGGCATGTCCGGCAGAGCGGTCACGGCCGCTCCACGCGGCACGACTATCAACGAGCGGACCGGCACCGCCAGAGATGCGAGCGCGCGAAGCTGTTCGGCGCATTTCGTCGGGTCGTCTCCCTGGCCGCAGAAGTGCACACCCGTGAAGCCGCCATGTCCGGTCTGATTCAGAAACCAGGCGTCTTCGCCAGCGAGCTTGACGGGCGCGTCGGTGCTAGCTGCGCCGGGCACCATCGCGCCGGTGAACGCGTCGGCGTCGGGTGTGTTCAGCGGCGAGTCACGCAGAATCGCCGGCACCGACAGACGGCCGCTGTTGACCATGCGCCGCGCGAACGGGCACTCCTTCGCGAGCTTGAGCGTGGCGTCGCGGAACATCCGCGAGACCGCGCTTTTCGGCGTGATGAAGTCGGTGGCGCGCGATGAGTTCAGGATGTTTTCGTCCGCCGCATATTCGCGCTCCGATGCATAGGTATCGAGCAGCGTTGGCGGCGCGTCGCCGTTGACGACGAGGCGCAGCTTCCAGGCGAGATTGTCGGCGTCCTGCACGCCGCTATTCGCGCCGCGCGCGCCGAACGGTGATACGCCATGCGCCGAATCGCCCGCGAACAGCACGCGGCCATGCCGGAAGCTGTCCATCCGCAAACACGAAAACGTGTAGACGCTGACCCATTCGAGCTCGAACTCGGCATCGTCGCCGAGCAGCGCTTTGACGCGCGGAATCACTTTTTCAGGCTGTTTCTCCGCGACCGGATCGGCGTCCCAGCCGAGCTGGAAATCGATGCGCCAGACGTTGTCGGGTTGCCTGTGCAGCAGTACCGATTGATTGCGATGGAAGGGCGGATCGAACCAGAACCAGCGTTCGGTCGGAAACGGCGCCTTCATTTTCACATCCGCGATCAGGAAGCGGTCCTTGAAGGTGCGACCGTGGCTGTCGAGACCGAGCGTCTTGCGCACCGCGCTGCGCGCGCCGTCGGCGGCGACCACGTATTGCGCGCGCATCGGATAAATGCCGTCCGGCGTTTCGACCTGCAACTCGACATGGTCGTCTTGCTGGGTCACACCGATCACATTGCTTTTCCAGCGCATCTGCAGATTCGCGGTCTGCTTCGCCTGATCTGCCAGATAGCCTTCGACGTAGTACTGCTGCAGGTTGATGAACGCAGGTCGCGCGTGGCCTGTTTCTGGCAGCAGATTGAACGTATAGATCAACTCGTCCTGCAGGAACACCTTGCCGACGTTCCAGCTCACGCCTTTGTCGACCATCTGCTTGCCGCAGCCAAGCCTGTCGAAAATCTCCAGCGTGCGCTTCGCAAAACAGATTGCGCGCGAACCGCTCGACAGCGTGTCGTCGTTGTCGAGCAGCACGGTGCGAACGCCCTGCTGGGCCAGATCGATGGCCGCGGACAAGCCGACCGGGCCAGCGCCGATCACGACGACCGGATAGGTGAGCGGGGCACCGGCATCGTGGTCGGCGGCTCGCTCGTAGTCGAACCGCATCGTTTGGTAGTCGATCTGCATGGCGTCTCCGGTTCTGCGGGATATCTTCGATTAATCTATAGCAAGCATTATTGCTCCTTGCTAATGTTGCTCATTCTATAAAGCTTTGGGAGCGCTCGAATCTGTATTTACCCTGGTGCGGTTTGCATTCCGCGTGCGCAGGCGGTCAATCAGATGGACAAAACTACGGAGCGCAACGCAGCGCTCTTCGAGTAAAACGCCGCGGCGGTGGGGAGCTTGAGGAAGCGGGCGGCAAACCTCGTTGACTGCGTCGCACAGTTCAGGTTTTGAGTGAGGTGGCCGGCCGGCATGCTATGGTGAAGTTGCTAAAACGGCCATATAAAAAAATGCGGAGCCACTCGCACATCTGAGGGCTCCGCTGGTAGGAAGGACCGGGTATCGACTGATCATCTTTGATTGGATTGTTCTCCGCTGAGGACCGTCGCCCGCTCTTCCTGAACAAACCCCGTAGCGTTTATGACTCATTGGGTGGTATGCGCCGCGCCGGCCTGAGTCGTGCCAGGTTGTGCCGATTCAGCCAAGGCCGCGCGTGCGCGGTCGCGGGAGTCGCTCGCCGCCTGGTTGCGTTCTTGCCGGGCGTCGCGAGCTTCAGCCCTGAATGCCTTTCTGGCTTCCGCGGTCCGGGCGCGTTGTTCGCGGTTGGCCTCGCGAATCTCGTTTCGCTTCTGAACGATAGGGTCATTGTGGGTAGTCGCCGGTACGGTAGCAACCTCTGCGACCGGGGGCGCGGTCGCGGTTGGCTGCTGCGCGATAGCTGCGCCCGAAGTCATCAGGCCGAGCACGACGAGCGTTGTGGCGATTCGGTTGGTAAGGCGGCTCATGATTTACTCTCCGTTCAATTGAGGTCTACTGAATAATGACGACTGCCTTCTGAAGTGATGTGAGGTTGTCAGCCGACTGCGGTTGCCTCCGGTACAGCGAGGCGCTGATGGACTCTTTCGGATTTGTCTCAGCACAGGACTCATTCTAACGAAGGCCACCTTCATTTCAAATAGCTTTCAGCGGAATTTGCCAGGGTAAACCCTCTATTGGCAGAGCCGGATTTGGTGCCTGACCTGGCGGTGTCACCGCTGATTGCCCTTCCGGCGGACCTCCGCGTGTTGATTTACGCAGTTGTGCAGACGATCGTTCAACGAAACCAATGGAGACGGGTTTATGCGAGCGATCCAGATTCATGAATATGGCGGTCCCGAGGTGCTGCGCCGCGTCGAGCTCGACATACCGAAGCCGGGTTCCGGCGAGGTGCTGGTGCGGGGGGGCCGCTGCAGGCGTCAACTTCATGGACATCCGCACGCGGTAAGGCAAGTATCGCGATTCGCGCACCTATCCTGTCAGGGTTCCCTGCACGCTGGGCATGGAAGGGGCGGGCGAGGTCGTCGAAACCGGAGCAGGTGTGACGTCGCTTTGCGCGGGCGATCGCGTGGCATGGTGCATATCGTGGGGCGCATACGCCGACTTTGCGATCGTGCCCGCCGCCCGGCTCGCGCGCCTGCCCCACGATATCCGCTACGACATTGCGGCTGCATCGATCTTTCAGGGGGTTCGACGGCGCACTACCTGATCGAAGACGTGGCCAAGCTCGAAGCGGGCATGACCTGTCTCGTGCATGCGGCGTCGGGAGGCATCGGACAGTTGCTCGTGCAGCTTGCGAGGCGTCAAGCGCGGAAATGTTCGCGACGACGAGTACGCCGCAAAAGGCTGCTATCGCGCGAGCGGGCGGCGCGGATCACGTGATGCTCTATGAAAACGGAGCCTTCGCTGATCGGATTCGCGGGTTGACCCTTGGAAGGGGCGTCGATGTGGTATTCGATGCGGTCGGCAAGACCACCTTGCGCGATAGCTTTCGCGCCGTCCGCGTGCGCGGCCTTCATCAACTATGGTTTGGTCACGGGGCCGATGCGCGACCTCGATCCCTACGAACTGGGCGAGGCGGGCTCGCTGTTTCTCACGCGTCCGCGGCTCGCCGATCATCTCGCCGATGCGGCCACGGTGCAGCGTCGCGCGGACGATGTGTTCGCCGCCATCCGGCAAGGTGCGCTCAATGTCGAGATCAATGGTCGCTATACGCTAGACAACGTCGACGAAGCGCATGTGGCGCTGGAGGAGCGTCGGCAGGCAAGGAAGGCGGTGATCGAGATCGGCTGAAAGCAGACGCGTAGAGCGCTGCCAAGCACTGAAGCGTGGGGTTGAGCTCGGCAAGTGGCATTCGTGATACGTTAGCTGACACAGACAGCGACGGAGACCGCCGATGCTGATTCCTCTGCTGCTACTCGCTGGGCTTCTTTGGTGGATGTTCGCATTCCTTCTGCGGCATGCGGCGCTCGAACGACTTCGTGCAACGAAGTTTGCCCTGCGATCGACCGCCCGGTTTGTGATTGCCTTGGCGATCTGCGCCATTGCTTGCGCGATGAGTACGGGCAACCTTGGCCTCGCGTATGCGCAAGCACAGCGGCCGTCATCGTTCGAAAGTTTCGCCTTGCCGGCCGGCAGCGCACCGCATGACGTCGCACCGGCGCATGACGGCACCGTGTGGTACACCGCGCAGGCACGGGGAGCGGCCGGGCGCCTGGACCCGCGCAGCGGCAAAATCGACACGATTGCGCTCGGCACCGGATCGGCGCCACATGGCGTGGTCGTCGGCCCCGATGGTGCAGCGTGGGTCACTGACGGCGGGCAGAACGCAATCGTGCGCGTCGATCCGAAGACGCTCGCCGTCACGCGTTTTCCGCTGCCCAAGGACCGGTCCGACGCCAATCTGAATACCGCCGTGTTCGACAAGCAGGGGCATCTGTGGTTTACCGGGCAAAGTGGTATCTACGGCGAGCTCGATCCGCAAAGCGCGCGCATGCGCGTCTTCGATGCTCCACGCGGCGCCGGGCCCTACGGTATCTGCGTGACGCGCACTGGGGATCTGTATTTCGCTTCGCTGGCGGGAAGTTACCTCGGTCGGATCGACCGGACGACGGGCGCGGCACAGGTCATCGAGCCGCCAACCGCGAATCAGGGCGCGCGCCGCGTCTGGGCCGATTCCAGCGGGCGCGTCTGGGTCAGCGAGTGGAACGCCGGAAAAGTCGGTGTATTCGATCCCGCGACGCATCAATGGCGAGAATGGCGACTGCCCGGCAACGGTCCGCACCCGTACGCAATATTCGTCGACGACCAGGACATCGTCTGGCTCAGTGAATGGAGCGCTAATGCGCTGGTGCGCTTCGATCCGCGTACCGAGCGGTTCGACGTCTTGCCACTGCCGCGTGACCACGCGAACGTGCGCCAGATGATGGGCCGTCCAGGCGAGGTCTGGCTGTCGGAATCCGCGAATGATCATCTGCTGCTTTACCGGTCCCGTGCAGCCGATGTCGGCCGGCAGTGACGCCACACTGCACCGAGACCGGAATGCGCAGTCCGTCGCGGCCCACGTGCGCGGGCCCGTTACTAAAAATGGCCTAGAGCAGCTCGAGGGTTCGCGGATCGGCTTCGCCGCCGAAATATTTGCGCAAAGCTTCGACAAATACATCGTTGTCGTTCGAGGCACGCGAGAACAGCGTCACCGACGAGCGAAACTTGAGGTGATCCGGATACCCGAAAATCTCCTCGATGGAGCGGTCTTTGACGAGGTTGACCAGTTGTGTCGCTTCGCGCAGCCGTGGGCCGAGTATCGGGTGGCGCAGGTATGCTTGCGCTTCGGCCAGCGACGAAAGTGCGAATCGCTGAGCCATTGCGCTCATGCCGAGCCCCTCGATTTGAGGAAACACGAACCACATCCAGTGGCTTCGCTTACGTCCATGCTTCAGTTCATCGCATGCCTGGGCGTAGACCGGGTCCTGTGCATCGAGGAAGCGTTGAAGGTCGTAGGGATCGTCCATTTCGTACTCCGCTGCAACCGTGAAAACCTATCGTTGAATCATGATTCTCGCGCGCATGACGGTACAGGTCTACGATCGATCTTCGCCCCGTCCCGGCAATGCAAGCGACTTGAGTAGTCTCACGAGCCTTGCTCGCTGCAATGGAGTCAGCCCTCGTGTAGCGCTCAGTTGCTGAACCCGCGCGCGCCAGTAGACGCCGGTGAACAGAGATTGCGCGGCACCCGCCGACAGGACCCGTTCGAGATGGGAAATCGCATCCTCGGCAGTCTGCGGCGAATAGGGGCTCGCTCTGTCTCCAGAAAGTTTTCTGCTTGTAGTTTTCATCCACTTCTCTCAATGTGGTGACCGACTGAATCCGGTCTGTACGTCAGGCGTCAGTTGAGCCTGCTTCTTTCAGCAATCGTTTGCGCTTGTGGATATCGATGTTCGGCGGTGCAATCACTTTCGCGCGCGCGTTTGATGCCACGGATCGTGACGATTCAGTTCCCGCAGCATTCGTGCCCGCATTCGCTCGCGGCGATAGTGGCTAGCGACCATGAACATTGCGACACCGAGCGCCGTGCCTCCGATAACCAGGCCTATCGAGGTTTCACTCATGACGCGTTCCTCTCAGCGATGCATAGGTGTGTTGCGTATGCGGTTCGGGCCGGCTCGTGCGGTGTCTCTGCATGAACCGGCTGGCGCGGGGGCGCGCGACTGTTACTGCATGTGCTGGCCGCCGTTGATCGCAACATTGGCGCCGGTCACAAAGCCGGCGTCGTCCGAGCAGAGGTAAAGCACGAGCGCCGCCACTTCCTCGGGCTTGCCCAGACGCCCCATGGGAACGTGCGGGAGGATCTTCGTATCGAGGATCTCCTGAGGTATCGCCGTGACCATCTTCGTGGCCAGGTAACCCGGCGAGACCGTGTTGACGGTAACGCCCTTACGCGCTACTTCCAGCGCCAGCGATTTCGTGAAGCCGTGCATGCCGGCCTTGGCTGCCGCGTAGTTGGTTTGGCCGATCGACCCTTTCGAGCCATTGACGGACGAAACGTTGACGATGCGTCCCCAACCCCGCGCGACCATCTCCTCGCAAAGTGGCTTCGTCATGTTGAACACCGAATCCAGGTTGGTGCGGATGACTGCGTCCCAGTTGACCTTGTTCATCTTCCGGAGCGTCATGTCCTCGGTGATTCCGGCGTTATTCACCAGAATGTCGACCGGGCCGACTTCATACTGAATTTTGGCTGCGCAGTGCTGGCATGAATCGTAGTCGGCCACATCGACCGGATACGCGCGAAAGTTCCTGCCTTGAGCTTCCATGTTCGCGAGCCATGCCGCCGCGCCGGTGTTGTTCGGCGAGTACGTGACTACCACCGCATAACCTGCATCGTGCAGTCTCGTACTGATCGCTTCTCCTAGACCACCCATACCGCCAGTCACTACAGCAATTCGTTTCGTCATTCTTTCCATCCGTGATCGTCATATCTGCGAGGAACGTGAATAACCCAATGGCCGTCTCGCACAACCCGCCATTGCTTTGGCACAACGTATTGGCGCGACCTGGATCGCGTCGGGTCGTCCGGCGGAAATGAGTCGGTTCTGTGTCTCTGTTGCGGACAAATAGCACGGTCTGCCTTGCCGGTTGGGCACCATTCGTCTGCTGATCAGGCGGGACGAGAACTCCGCTTCTGATAAATGTTATTTGCATGACTAATTAATCAGATGAAACTGCGAAAGCAGGTTCGACGTAGACCTGATTCAACAAGAAGACGCGCCTCGCGTGCGCTTACCGTGTCTTTATGTTACCGGTAACAATCAAGGATACAGACAAGCCATTCGCTGTCCTTCGATTGCGATAGGCGCACCGTGTCGGCTAGGTATCGCAACGGCCGAAGATTCGACCCACGAGGCGATAGTAGTAGAAAAACTACATATTTGCAATGAAGGAAATGTAGTTTTTGTACATTGTTGGCCTACTGACTATTGCCCCCAAGTGTTCTTCCAGCTAGTGCGAACGATCGTTCGTGCGCACGGGCGTTCGACGACAAAACCGGATGGTTCATATCGACGACGCGGCCCCGCACTCGGTCATCGAGACCGTCGGCGTCGATGCTTGCCGCGTGAGAAGGAGACTCTGTTTCGACGGGTTCGATGGCAACGCCGCGAGCGCGAGCGCACGACGAATAATCAGTAACGCCTGACGCACTCACCTATGCCGGATGAATCGCGACTTGCTGTCTGGACATGACGCATATCATGACTGTCGGCGTCGGGGCGAAGTGAAGGCGTTCGAAGCGGCAACGACGGATCTCACTTGCTAGCCGCTTCGAGGAGGACCCGGTCTTCAACCCGGCTTGCCATCGGCACGGGCGAGGACAAGCCACGCGGCGTAGCGGACGCAATAGAGAACCAGCGCGGCCACCCACCACAGACCGGATGCGTATATCCAGGCCATCGTGAACTGCGGCGCGAGCCAGGGGCCGAGTACCCGAACCAAAGTTGCCAGAACGAATAGACCGTAGCAGGCGATCTCGACCTTACCGGCCACGAGTTCGCGTCCGGTGTGTCCGCGCGCGGTGCGCGTGATCATCGCGATGATCGCCGTTCCAATGACTCCCACCGTGAAGGTATGAATCGCGAGCGAATGCGGAGCGACGCCGAGCGCGCCGAGTGCCAGCATCACGAAGCCCAATGGAATTCCCGCGTAGGCGATATGGAGGATCAGGAGGATAGGGCGATAGCCTACGCGCCACGAACGCCATCCGCTGAGCCGGAGCCCGTGGAGCGCCGCCGCTGCGGCGGACGCAGCAACGATTGCCGCCCACGGCGCACCCAGCGAGTCCAGCAGAAACGCGAGCAGCGTCGCCGGAATGACGGTCGCTTCGACGAATCGCCAGCGTTTCGCGCTAAAGCCCGGAACCGCATTGGCAGTAAATGACGGAATGATGCGCCCGCCGATCACCGTCACGAACAGAACGAGCATGCCGACCGCGAGCCACGCACTGCGCAGCGCCCAGTCGCCGTGCCCATGGCTCGCCCACACATGGAAGAGGACGTTGAGAAGCGCGAGCAGTCCGAGCGCGACCGGCAGAAAGACGTTGTGCCGATTCTTCGCCCTCAGCAGCACGCGCAACAGAACGAGCGCAACCACCGGCAGAAACGCCACGTCCACGACGACGCCAACCGGACCCGAAGCGCTCCACATCATGATCCGGCCTGCAAGCCAAAGAAGCAGCAGCGCCGCGAGGTTCGCGCCATGCGCGGGATTCGTGCTGGTCCACGCGCGAACCGCTGTCAGCAGAGATCCGGTGACGATTGCGGCGCCAAATCCAAAGATCATTTCGTGAACGTGCCACAGCGTTCCCGACATGTAGGACGTGGAGTCCAGCAACGGCCAGCCTGCCAGCGCGCCGAGCCAGAGCAGCATCGCAAGACAGCCGAACAGAGCGCCGACCAGATAGAAAGGCCTGAATCCGAGCGCCCACAGAGCGATGCGGGGCGGTGTGTCGACTTGACCTGATGCGATCCTGATGGTCCGCTTCATGACTGCTCCAAACGGCGACTAGGCGGTGATTCATCTTATACACGCAGGACCTTTTCGCCACATGCGACGAATGTTCGCGCCAGCGTAGCCGTCTGCCCTCTCCATGGCGTCCCGCAGACGGAGCCTTACCAACGGCACCGTTACGCGCGGTGGAACACATCGGCCTGGTTGTCATGGAAAAGTGCCAATTTCCGACCGAACGTTGATTCGCCCCGTCATTAGCGATACCTTTACATCTATCCTGGTCGTCGGGCGCTGGTCAACGAAGGGAGAACCGTTCCGTGAAGAGAGCGTCAGCTTTCTCCTGCATCGTCGCATTGAGCGTGATCTTCGGCGGATGCGGCAAGCAGGGACCGCAAAACGCCACTGAGGCATCGGGCTCATCCGCGAGCTCGGCGCCGGTTCAACCTGCACCAGGCGCGAGCGAAGCGGCCGCCGCCTCAGGCGCGCAAGGCACGGTGGCGCTGGTCACCGTCACCAAGGCGCAGCTGCCGGCCGAGGCTGCCGAAACGCTGCGGCTGATCAAAGCAGGCGGTCCCTTCCCGTTTAGCGATGATGGCGTCCTGTTTCGTAACACCGCGGGTTTGCTGCCGAAACATCCGCGCGGTTACTACCACACCTATACGGTACGCACACCTGGTGCGACGGATCGCGGGCAGCGCCGGATCGTCTGTGGCGGGCCGCGCAAGCAGCTCGGCGAGTGCTATTACACCGACGATTACTACGCCAGCTTTAAGCGCATTGCAGAATAAAGACGGAATCACCTGCACGAGCGCCGCACGTTTGACGAAAGCATTAACCCCGCGCTCCTGACTGTGCGCTAGCGATCAATCCCGATCGCGCCAGCGATGATGCGCTCGTCGCATTTGAGCAATGGATAACTCTATGGCGGCGGCCACCGCGTCCCATTGGCGCTGACCGAAGTTCTCCGATAGGTCCGCGTTGACAACGATCCGTATCTCCCAGCAGACGATCTCAAGCGGTTTTCAGACGGTGCGATCAGTCGATCAGAAAACCTGAAGGCAGCCATCAGAACTATGAGATTTTCCCGCCGCCGGGCATCTGCGATAGTGGTTCTCAACCGTTGTGTTGGATTTCCGTACCGCGCGTCGTCGACCAGGGAGAATCTGCATGCATCGTTTTGTGATCGTGGGAGGAGGGGCGGGTGGCATCGAACTCGCAACGAGGCTAGGCGATCGTTATGGCGGTCGACGAAGAGGCGGGGCGCAACGTGCGTCAATTACCTTGATCGACCGCAACCCGACGCATATCTGGAAGCCTCTGTTGCACGAGGTCGCAGCGGGAAGTCTCGATCCCTTCGCACAGGAACTGGCGTATGCCGCGCAAGCACAGTGGCACGGCTTCCAGTTCATCCAGGGCGAACTCGTCGGACTGGATCGTGGCTCGAGACACGTTCTTCTTTTGCCACTGCTCGACGACGACGGAACCGAACTGATACCGCCGCGCCGAATCGAGTACGACTCGTTGATTCTGGCCATCGGTAGCACAACGCACTACTTCGGCGTGCCGGGCGCGGCGGAAAACTCGGTCGCGCTTGACAACGTCGCTCAAGCGGAACGCTTCAGAAAGCGTCTGATTGCTGCCTGCATTCGCGCCGAACAAGCACAAGACGCGAGTGAGCGGGATGCGGGTGGAGTGCCTGGCGAACGCGCGCCTCGTGTTCAGGTCGCGATCGTTGGTGGTGGCGCTACCGGCGTGGAATTGTCCGCTGAATTGCGCAATACCGCGAAGGTACTGTCATCGTATGGCTTGCATCGGCTCGACCCCACACACGACGTCGGCATCGTGCTCATTGAAGCAGGGCCGCGGATTCTGCCCGCGTTGAAAGAGCGCGTGTCCACCGCGGCCGCAAGATTGCTGGGCAAACTCAATGTCAAGTTGATGGTCAACGAGCGGGTCGCGGAAGTTACGCCCGGACTTATCCGCACGAAAAACGGCAAGACGATACGGGCGGATCTCACTGTGTGGGCCGCGGGCATCAAGGCGCCCGCGGTGCTTTCAACGCTCGATGGTCTGACAGTCAATCATCTGGGACAACTCAGTGTGCGTCGCACGCTTCAAACCGAGCTGGACGACCATATCTTTGCATTCGGCGATTGCGCGGCGTGTCCCTGGTTGGGCTTCGAGCGCAATGTGCCCCCGCGCGCCCAGGCGGCTCATCAGCAGGCATCGTTTCTGGTCAAGGCACTCGGGCGACGCGTCGAGGGGCAAAAGCTTCCGGAGTTTGCCTATCGCGATCTCGGCTCGCTCGTGTCGCTCGGGCATGCGAATGCGGTGGGGAGTCTGATGGGAGGGCTTATCGGCGGCAGCATGCTCGTGGACGGACTGCTTGCTCGCTTCATGTACCTGTCGCTGTATCGGATGCACGTTGCCGCGCTGCATGGCTACGCACGCATGATCGTCAATACCCTCGCGCATCGGCTCCGTCGAAGCACGGCGCCGCACGTCAAACTGCACTGAGCAACAGTTCGTTGTAAATGGCCAGAAGGGTCTGGCCGTGACAAATAAATCGACCGATTCCAAACAACAGCAAGACGGAGAGAACACCATGAACAGCTTCGACCAATCGCCTTTCAGCGTCGACTCGAACAGTGGCGCCACGCGCGCTCGCAACGGCAAGGATGGCTCTGAAAATCGGGCGCGCTCCGTGTACCGATCGTTTCTTGCATCGACGGCATCGACGATCGCCTCGAATGTACCTGAGAGGCCGGACGTGTCGTCTGCCGCTGTGCTCGGCTACAACTGATGCGCTTCGGTTCATAAAACGGCCAATTCACCGATCGCGCCGGACCCCACGGCTATTCTCGTCGGGAATTGGCCTTATGAAGAATCTGCGAATTATCACTCCTTTAGCTTGCCACTACGATCTGGCTGTCATCCATCACCAGACAGCAGATCTCCATGTCCACTCTCGCAGGCAATAGCGCCGTCATTAGCCGAGGTCATCAGAATTCGCGGAGTCAGCCAGGTTTGCGGTGGCGTTGAGTCAAGGGGTCGATATGAGCCAGCCAACGCTATTCACGCCGATACGAGTCGGCAACCTCGAATTAGCCAACCGGATCGTGATCGCCCCGATGGCCCAGTACTCCGCCGAAGATGGCCAGATGAACGATTGGCACCTGATTCACCTCGGCCAACTGGCGCTTTCAGGTGCGGCGGCACTCACGATCGAGGGCACCGCGGTCACCCCCGACGGACGCACCAGCTATGGTGACGTCGGGCTCTATTCGGACGACTGCGAAGCCTCCATGGCACGAGTGCTGCGCGGCATTCGGCGGTGGTCTGACACGTCGATTGGAATCCAGCTCAACCATGCTGGCCGAAAAGGGTCTCGGCAGAAACTATGGGACGGCGGCGCACAGATTCCCTATGATCACGCGAATGGTTGGCACACCTACGGCCCATCCCCGGTCGCTTTTGCCGCCGGTGAGATACCACCCACCGCCTTGGACCGCGATGGCCTGGCCGCCATTCGCGACGCGTTCTCTGCCGCAGCGCAGCGTGCCTCCCGGCTCGGGTTGAATTTCATTCAGATCCTTGGTGGGCACGGCTATCTACTCCACCAATTCCTCTCGCCTCTGTCAAATCACAGGGACGACGAATACGGCGGTTCATTGGAAAACCGGATGCGTTTTCCACTCGAAGTTTTCGAAGCCGTGCGAGAAGCGTTTCCGCATGATCGCCCTGTGACGATGCGGGTATCCGCTACCGACTGGGTGGAGGGCGGGTGGTCCGTGCAGGACGCGATCGCCTTTGTCCACGCGCTGGAGGCGAGAGGCTGTGCCGCAATCAATGTCTCAAGTGGCGGTTCGAACCCAGCCGCGCAAATTCCGCTCGGGCCTGGCTATCAGGTTCCTTTCGCGCGGGCCGTGAAGCAGGCGACCACGCTCCCAGTCATCGCCGTCGGCATGATCACCGAATTCGAACAGGCCGAATCAATTCTCAGCACCGGAGACGCCGATCTGATCGCGCTTGCTCGGGCCGTGCTCTTTGACCCTCGCTGGCCCTGGCATGCTGCCGCTCACTTTGGGACTCAAGTCAGGGCGCCGAAGCAGTATCTCCGCTCTCAGCCCAGTCGGCTGCGAAAGGTGTTCGTTTGAGTCGGTTTCGCCGGCAATGGGGCGGCGACCAATGATTCGACATATCGACGAACGCCGCTTCAGGCTTATCGCCAGGTCGGGATGACGGATGCGGCGAGCAGCACGCCCATCGCGAGATTGAGAACGCGCCAGTGGTGTGGGGTCCGAAAGAGCCGCGCGAGTAGCACGCCGAGCGCGCACCACAGCGCGAGAGAAGCGCACGCAGCCACTCCGAATGCTGCACCGAGCAGCATCGCGAGGCGGTTCGGGTTGTTTGCGAGCAGCGCGAACGACGCCGCCGCGCCAACCGTCATCGCCCAGCCTTTCGGGTTGAGCCAGAGCAGCAGGAAACCGTTGACGAGCGTAACCGGACGCGCGGGGCCGTCGCCCGCGTTTGGCGGCCCGCTGCGCGCGATGCGCCACGCGAGCCATAGCAGATAGGCCGAGCCGAGTGCCTTCACCGCCGTTTGCAGCGACGGCAGCGCCAGAAGCAGACCGCCCAGCCCGAGCGCGGCGAGCGCAGCGAGCAGCGCGAGGCCCAGAGCGATGCCGAGCATCAGCGGTATCGAGCGTACGAAACCGAAGCGTGCGCCCGAGGCGGTGGCGAGCGTGGTCGCGCCACCGGGCGTCGCGGTGGCGACGGCGACGAAGAGCAGAAGCGGCAGTATCGAGGTCATCGGTGCAGATTGCAAATCAAAGAACTTGCACTGTACGGATCGTCAAAGCATCGTGAAAGCTAATAATATTGATGCGGTACATTACGCGACATAATGCATAGATGAACCGAAACCTCGACCTCGATCTGATCCGCACCTTCGTTGCCGTCGCCGATAGCGGCAGCATGACGGTCGCTGCGAATCTGCTGCACATGACGCAAGGCGCCGTCAGCCAGCAGGTGAAGCGCCTCGAAGATGTGCTGGATTGCCTTCTGTTCGTTCGCAAGACGCGCCGGCTGGAACTGTCGCGCGAGGGCGAGCAGTTTCTCGTGAAGGCGCGCAAGCTGCTTCAGCTGAACGATGAAATCTGGGCCGACATGACCGCGCAGCCGTTGCGCGGCGCCTTGCGTGTGGGCGTGCCCCACGATCTCGTGACGCGGCTCGCTCCCGCGATGAAGGCATTCGCCGACGCCCATCCGCACGTCGAAATAACGTTGATGTGCGCGGCGTCGCCGGAACTGAGCGAGGCGGTGAATAGCGGTCGCGTGGACGTGTCCTTGGTCGAATATGTCGCGAGCGAAGCCGAAGGTGAAGTGGTCTGCATCGAGCCTTTGGTCTGGGTCAACGGGCGCGGCAGTGAGGCGTGGCAGAAGCGGCCGTTGCCGCTGTCGATGGTAGACGAGCGTTGCGCTTTCCGTTCGGTGGTGCTCGGCGCGCTCGCGGACGAGGGCATCGCGTGGCGCACGGTGTTCGAGAGCGGAAACATCGAGGCGACCGCCGCAACGGTGCGCGCGGGCCTCGCGGTCACGAGCTGGCTCGCCTCCACGGTGCCGGCCGATCTGGAGACGCTCACACCTCGCGTAAGCGGCTTGCCTGCACTGCCTCCGTTCGCGATCTGTCTGCGCTTGCCCGCGACGGTTCAACCAGCGGCGCAGGAATTCGCGCGCCATGTACGCGAGTCGATGTCGAGCGACGCAGGCACGCGACGCGCGCCGCTAGCGAACATTGCGTGACGTATTGCGTCTGAGGTGCGCTCCGGAGCATTCCTACAAGCGCTGCGGCAGCGCAGCCGCGAAAAAATCAGTGACCCGGCGCACGCGCGCAGGCACGAAACGTCGCCGCGGCCAGATGATGCTCACATCACGCGCGTCCCGAATGAAATCGTCTAGCACGGTCACGATATCCGGATGCTTGAGTTCGTCGGCCAGCGAGAGCTTTGCGAAGAGGCCGATTCCCACGCCCGCGAGCACGGCCGAGCGGATCGTCTCGACGCTATTCGACGACAGGTTGCCTCGCACCGGCACGCTGAACCGGCCACGTGGCCCATGAAACGGCCAGTTCGCCGACTCCAGTAGACCACCGTAGAGCAGGCAATTGTGATTGGCGAGTTCCGTAGGTTCCTTCGGTACACCGTATTGCTCGAAATAGCGACGTGATCCGACGCAGACCAGCGGAGTGCTGGCAATCCGCTTCACGACCGAATCCGGATCGTTGACGGAGCCCACTCGAATCGCGAGATCGATTCGATCCTCCACCATATCGCGCACGAAATCCGACAACACCAGATCGACCCGAAGACCGGGATGGCGCGACAGCAGTTCGGGAATCAGCGGAAGAACGTGCAGGCGGCCGAACGTAGAAGCGCAGGCGATCCGCACAAGGCCCGAGACATCTAGCGTACTGCTGGATAGTTCGCTGTCGGCCACCTCGATCTCGTCGAGCAACGGCTTGGTCCGCTCGTAGTATTTCTGCCCCTGATCGGTCAAGGTCACGCTGCGTGTGTTGCGGTTGAATAGCAGTACGCCGAGGCGCTTTTCCAGCGCGCCGATCGACTTGCTGATGGCGGACTGTGACTCGCCGGTTCTGCGCGCCGCGGCGGAAAAGCCGCCCGCTTCGACAACGGCGAAGAAAGCGTTCAATTCGTGAAACCGATCCATTGCATTTCTCTCGTGGGCCTATTCTCTCGGTGAATGGACCTTATGATAAATCCGCCGATTATCATTCGTCGGGGCCGCAATTACGATGGGACTTCCTTTACCAACAGACGGAAGTTTCAATGAATACTCTCGCAGGCAAGATCGCTGTCATTAGCGGCGGAACGACGGGTATCGGGCTGGCGATCGCCCAGCGGTTCGTCGCCGAAGGCGCTCACGTCTTTATCTTCGGCCGTCGGCAAGCCCAGCTCGACAAGGCCGTCAAACTGATCGGACGCAACGTTACCGCTATTCGGGCCGACGCCGCGAATCTCGATGACCTCGATGATGTCGCTGCGGCAGTCAGGGACGAAAAAGGTGTCGTCGATATCATCGTGTCGAACGCGGGCTTTACCGAGCAGGCTTCGATCGACACCATCACGCCTGAGCATTTCGACAAGGCATTCAACCTGATGGCGCGCGGCCCCGTATTTCTGGTGAAAAAGCTGCTGCCGATGATGACGGGTGGCGGATCGATCATCCTGGTTTCGTCGGCCATGCACGTGATGGGCATCCCAGGGCACACCGCCTACGCGGCGACGAAGGCCGCGTTGCGTTCCTATGCTCGCACCTGGGCCGCCGAATTCAAGGATCGCGGCATTCGCGTCAATATGCTGAGCCCTGGTGTCACCGACACACCGATACTCGATTCCCAGTCGGCGACACGCGAGGATCTGGTGAGCATGTACAAGAGCATGGTCCCGATCGGCCGACTCGCCCGCGCCGAGGAGATGGCGAGCGCGGCGCTCTTTCTCGCCTCAGAACAGAGTTCCTATATGACGGGTGCCGATTTGATGAATGACGGCGGCATCGGCCAGGTTTGAGGGTTGCGCGCAGACTCGAGTCCGACATCGGAAGGGATGCACCATGACGTATTCAACTATCGATCCAGGCAAACTCGCAGCGGCGCTTGGCCGCGAGCTCGCCGGCAGTGGCATGGCTATTGGAGTCGTCAACGCGCAATGCGCTGAGTCGATCGAGTCAATGGCAAAGCAACTCGGTGCGCAGGTTACGGCCATGAGTTTGCAAGCTGCGCCCAGCACGGAGGTCATGATCCTCGCCGTGCCGTTTCGTGCCCACACCGTCACTGGCGATCAGCTGTCCAGGCGGGACCAGAAGGTCGTTGTCGATGCGATCGACAACGACAGCATCTCGCCAGATGAGCTGATGGGTCTGCTTAATGCCGCGAGGTGAAGACCGCGACGATGTTTGCCGGCGCGCTACTTGGTGCTCGCCTGGTACCACTCGACAGCGTCCTCGCCGGCGGGGATGTTGAACGGGCTCGATGAATCGGTCGCGGCGAGCCAAACCGCTTCGGCGACATCCGATGCATGCGTGACGGCCGTTTCTTTCTCCCACCTCGCGAAAACCTGCTGCGCGAGCGCGTCGTACGGCTCGGGAAATCCGTCTTTCATGCGTGCCCGCGCGTTGTCGCCGAAGCGGGTGGACGGTGCGCGTCCCGGCAACACGACCTGCACGCGCACATTGAACTGCTCCAGTTCGAGCGCGAGCGATTCGCTGAACGCGTTGACCGCGGACTTGCTCGCGGTGTAGACCGACAGCAGATGCAGCGGTCTGCACGTGACGGTCGACGTCACATTGACGATCACCCCTTCGCGGCGCTCGCGCAACTGCGGCAACACGGCCTGCGCCATCGCGATGGTGCCGAGCGTATTGGTCTCGAAGATATCGCGCACGGTGTCCATCGGCGTGCCTTCGAGCGCATTCAGAAAGCCGATACCCGCATTGTTGACGAGCACGTCGATCCGACCTGCTGCATCGATGACCGCGCGAATGCTTTGCGGGTCCGTCACATCGAGGGCGAGAATCGAAAGACGATCGGAGCGCGGCAACACGTCTTCACGCGGCGTGCGCATCGTGGCGATCACGCGCCAGTCGCGATCCAGAAAATAACGCGCGATTTCGAGGCCAAAGCCGGACGAGCAGCCGGTAATCAAGACGGTCTTCATGTCGAATCCTGTGGTTGGTGACAGTCCCGACACAATAAGTCCTGACCGCGAGGACTCGCTACAATCGAGCGTCCAGGTTTCATTCGAAATCGTCCGATCATGATCGACCCGCTCGCCGAAATCGTCACACTGCTCAAGCCGACGCCCACGTTCTCGAAAGTGCTCAGCGGCGCCGGGCGCTGGCGCGCGAGCCGTACGGAAGTCGGCCAGCCGTTCTACTGCGTGGTGCTAGAAGGATCGCTGCGGCTATCCGTCAATGGTTGCGAGCCGCTGGTTCTTCAGGCCGATGACTTCGTGCTCGTGCCCGAAGTTTTCAGTTTCACGATGACGAGCAGCGATCCGCCCGACGATGACGACGTCTCCAGTAGCGCGCCCGCGGCGCTGCCCGACGGCAGTTTTCGTTTCGGCGATGCATCGGGCGCGCCAGAAGCCCAATGGCTTGCGGGCCTCTGCGCGTTCGGTTCGCCGGACGCGGCCTTGCTCGTCTCGCTGTTGCCCAAGCTCGTGCACGTGCGCGGTGAACGCAGGCTCGCGACACTCGTGAAGCTCGTGAGGGAAGAATCGCGCGCGCAGCGGCCCGCGCGCGAGGTCGTGCTGGCGCGACTGCTCGAGGTGCTGTTCATCGAAGCGTTGCGAGCCACTGGAACCGGGGCATCGCCCGGACTCGTCCGCGGCCTCGCCGATCCCCGCCTCGCGCTCGCGATCCGTCATATGCACGAAAGCCCGCACCAGCCCTGGACGATCGCACAACTCGCAAAGGCCGCCGCGCTTTCACGGTCCTCTTTCTTCGATCGATTCAGCCGCGCAGTCGGCGTCGCACCGATGGAGTATCTGTTGTCGTGGCGCATGGCTATCGCCAAGAACCTGCTGCGCCAGAGCGAAGTCAGCATCGCGGCGGTGGCGGAACGTGTCGGCTACAGCTCGGCGAGCGCATTCAGCGTCGCGTTCACGCGTCATGTCGGACTGCCGCCGACGCAGTATGCGCGAGACGCAGCGAATGTCGTCGCCGCTCGATGAAGTTCCGCAGCGCAAGCACCGTATCTCGCCTCACGCGACCTGCGCATCGCCATCGTTAGCTGCCTCGCGTTCGAGCAGCGGATAGGCGAGCGCGCAGATGTGCGACTGAATCCGCACGAGATCGCGCAGCACGTCGAGATGCAATGAGCTCGACGCGATGCTGTCGGGCTTGCCCTCGCGCAGCCGGTCCAGATGAGCATCCCGCGCGGCGCGTTCAAGACGCCGCAGCGCCTGCTTGTCTTCGAGCAGCTGCGCCGCGGTCTGCGTCCTTCCCGACACGAGCAGCGCCTGAGCCCGGTGAAAACTGTCGATCACCAACTGGTGCAGCGCGCGCAAGTCCTCGGCGCCTTCGGCCGAAAAGCTCACCTGTGCCTTGATCTTTTTCTGCGCCAGCTCCATCAGATTCTTGTCGACGATATCGCCGATATGTTCGAGGTTGATCACGGAAGTCATGATCGCGTTGGCCCAGCGCCGGTCTTCGTCGTCGAGCAACTCGCGCGTCACCTCGGTCACGTAGCTTTTGATCGCATCGTGCAGCATATCCACCGCATCGTCGCGGGCCGCGATCTCGTGCACCGCGCGCCGGTCGTTCGCAATCAGCACCGGCACGCTCGCACACAGCATCGCTTCGACGATATCGCCCATCCGGATCAATTCGCGGGTCGCGCATGCGAGCGCCTGGGAGGGCACCCGCAGCGCGGCCTCGTCGAGGTAGCGCGGCGCGTCGCCGTTCTCGGCGGCGCCCGGCGCTGGCAGCAGCCGTTCGAGAAGGCGCGCGACAGGGGCGAGCAGCCCCATGAAGACCACCGCGATCGCCACGTTCACGCCCGTGTGGAAGTCGGCGATTGCACGGGCGGGGCTGCCGTAGACCTGCTGCAGCAACGTTGCGAGCGGCGAGCACGCGGCGAGCATCAGCAGGCACACGCCGCCGCGCAGCACGAGGTTGCCGGCCGGCAGGCGCCGGCGGCTGCGATCGGCGCCCTTCGCGGCCTCGAAGTAAGGGTTGAGCGCGCTGCCGATGTTCGCGCCGAGCACCATCGCGAGCGCCGTGTCCATCGGCACCGTATGCAGGTTGGCGAGCGACATCACGAACAGTACGACCGGAATGCTCGAATGCGCGGCCCACGTGAGCAAACACGCGAGCGCCGCATTCAGCACCGGCTCGCCTGCCAGCGCGCCGAGCACCGTGCGCAGGGCAGGGGCGGTCTCGGCGGGCTGCACGGTCGAGACGAGCAGCGTGAGCGCAAGCAACATCAGGCCGAGCCCGATCGACGCGCGGCCGAGATCACGATTGCGCGAGCCTTTGCCCTTCTCGAAGAGCGTCATGCCGACCAGCAGACACACCGGCGAAATCCAGCTCAGATCGAGCGAGAACGCCTGCACGATCAGCGTCGAGCCGACGTTGGCGCCCAGCATGATCGCGAGTCCGGTAACAGGCCGCATCAAACCGCGGGCCGCGAACGACGACGCGATCATCCCAGTCGCCGTGCTGCTTTGCAGCGCGCCGGTGATTGCGAGCCCGGCGCAGAACGCGTTCAGCCGGTTGCCGAGACTCTTCGCCATGAAGCGCTTGAGCGAGGCGCCGAACGCGCGCATCAGGCCGGACTCGACCATATGCAGGCCCCACGTCAGCAGCGCGACGCCACCCGCGAGATGAAGCACGATCATGATCATCTGGCACCTCCCCTTATGTTTTTGTTGTGCGCATCTTTCAGGCCCGCTCTGCGCCCGCCGCGATTGCCTCGTCGAGTATCCGCAGGGACACCGTCATCCACGCACCATCGCACGGTTCGAGATGCGCGAGAGCCCCATCAACACCGCGAGCGTGCCGATACCGAGAATCATCGTGAGCGTCGCAGCGTCGAAGATCGCTCCACGGTCGGACAGCGCGAAGATGCCCACCGGCAGCGTGACCCAGCCCGGCGGATAGATCATCAGCGTCGCACCGAGCTCGCCCATCGACAGCGCGAAGCTCAGGCTGAACGATGCGAGCAGGTACGGCGCGACGAGCGGCAGCGTCACGCGCGAGAGCTGGTAGAGCGGCCGGGCGCCGAGACTCTGGGCCACCTCGCCGTATTCGGGCGCGACCCGCGCGAGCCCTGCCGCCACGTTGCCGTAGGTGAACGCCGAGATCAGCAGGAAGTGCGCGATGAAGACGATCGTCGCCGTGCCGTTGAGCAGCACGGGCGGCCGGCTGAACGCGACCAGCAAGCCGAGCCCGATCGACACCGACGGCACCGCGCTCGGCACGAAGAAGATCACGTCCAGCACGCGGCGCGGCAGGCCTTTGATGCGACGCAGCGCGAGTGCGGCCCACGTGCCGCTGACGAGCGCCGCGACGCTCGCGACCACGCCGGTCAGCACGCTCACGCGCAGCTGGCTCGCCGAATCGGTATGCAGCACCCGCGCGTAGTGCTCGAGTGTCAGGTGGCTCGGCAGGATGCCGTTCCACTGTCCGCTGATGCTGGCGAGCGCGATCATCGCGACCGGCAGCCCATAGACCGCGCAGAACAGCAACGCCGTGCCGCCCCACGTCAGCCATTTACCCCATTTAGCCGAGAGCAGCACGGCGACCTCCGCAAAGTGACACGACGGCCCGGTAGCAGGCATAAAGCCCGAGCGACAGCGCGATATTGACGACGGCGATCACGCATGCGGTGGTGTAGTCGAATTCCTGGATCGCTTTGTCGTAGATCAGCAGCGGCAACGTGATCACGTCTTTCGCGCCGATGAAGAGCACGATGCCGAACTCGTTGACGGTCAACAGCAGACACAGGCTGCCGCCCGCCAGCAGCGCCGGCAACGCGGCGGGCAGGATGATCTGCCGGATGATGCGCAGCGGCCGCGCGCCGAGGCTGCCCGCCATTTCGATCTGCGCACTGTCGATCTGCGAGAAGCACGCGAGCAGCGGACGCATGATGAACGGCGTATAGACCGTGATCTCCGACAGCACGACACCCCATTGCGTGTACAGGAAGTTGAGCGGCGGCAGCGGCAGATGGAACATCTGCATCAGCGACTGGTTCAGCAGTCCGGCCGAACCGTACACGAACGTGAACGCAAGCGCGACGAGAAAGGTGGGCAGCGCGATGAACGTATCGATGAGCCGGCCCACGAAACGCGCGCCCGGAAACGGCACGAACGCGATCACCAGCGAGAACACGAAGCCGAGCACGAGGCATCCCGCCGACGCCGATACTGCGATCGCGATCGTGTGATAAAGCCCGCTCAGGAACTGGCGCGAGCGCAGCACGTGCTCGAAGTTCGCGAACGACAGCACATGCTGGTCGCCGCCCAACGCCTGCACGACGATCAGCCCGAACGGATAGAAGAACAGCGCGGCGAGCACCGCGAGCGGCGGCGCGACCCACAGGCCGCCTGGCCCCGCGGCCGGCGCTCGCGCGCGGGCCGGCGGCGCGATGACGATATCAGCCATGACGTTCAGCCTCCGGTACGAGAGTGACATCCGCGGGATCGAAACGTACGCTGAGTGCAGTGCCCGGCTCTGGCGGCTCCGCGAGCGGCGCGCAGGTGAGCCGCAGCAGCTCGCCTTCGACATCGAGCACGATGCTGTGCATTTCGCCGAGCCACTGCACGCTGACGACGGACCCCGTCATCTGGTTCATGCGTTGCCCATCGGCGCCTCGCGCAACACCGCCCGCAACAGATTGCAGATGGTGTGGCCGCACGCATACGAAGCAGGCGGCGCCGGCCGCGAGTCCGTGATGGTTGCAGCCTTCGAGCAGCTGGCCGTGAAAGCGCACGCGCGCGCGCCCGTCGGCCAGCGGTTCGAGCTGCTGCGCCGGCAGCACGTTGGCACGGCCGAGGAACTCGGCGGCGAAGCGGTTCGGCGGATGACGATAGAGCCCTTGCGCGTCGCCGTAAGCGACCAGGTGGCCGTCGCGCATGATGCCGATGTGGTTCGCGAGGGTCAGCGCTTCGGTCTGGTCGTGCGTCACGTACAGCACCGTGAGCGAAGGCAGCGTGCGGTGCAGCTTCGCGAGTTCGTCGAGCATCGAGCGGCGGATCTGCGCGTCGAGCGCCGAGAGCGGCTCGTCGAGCAGCAGCACCTGTGGACGGATCGCGAGCGCGCGGGCGATCGCCACGCGCTGCTGCTGGCCGCCCGACAGCTCGCGCGGATAGCGCTTCGCGTACTTCGCCATGCCGACGAGCCCGAGACACTCGGGCACCCGTTCGCGTATCACCTCGGCGTCCGTGCCACGGGCACGCAGCCCGAAGGCGACGTTGTCCTCGACGCGCATATGCGGAAACAGCGCGTAGTTCTGCACCACCATGCCGATATTGCGAGCGTACGGCGGCAGCCGCGTCACGTCGCGATCGCCGATGGTGATGCGCCCGGCGCTCGGCTGCACGAAGCCGGCGACGGCGCGCAACGCGGTCGTCTTGCCGGAGCCGGACGGGCCGATCAGCGCGACGATCTCGCCGGGCTTCACGGTCAGCGTCAGAGACTCCAGAATGGTCTGGCTGCCGTAAGCCACCGACACGCCTTCGAAACCGATGCCGCTCGCTCCGTGCGCGATGACGGTCGGCGCTGCGGAGGCGCGCCGCTGCGGCCCCCGTTCCATGGTCATGGTGTTTGCCATTAGTCGCTCGTCGGTAGCTGGGTTAGTCGATGGAAATTGCCTGGTTGTAGGCGGCCACGTCGGGACGCAGCTCCTGGAGCACCTGGTTCCAATCGGGTTGCCAGATGTCGACGCCCTTCAGCAACGTGTTCAACGCCTGGAAGTTGCTGTCCGACGGATGCACATCGGTGCGCACCGGGAAGCCGTACGCGACCTTGCTGACCTCCTGCTGCGCCGGCGCGCTCAACAGGAAATCGATCAGCCTTTTGCCGTTGCCGGCATGCGGCGCGTTCGCCACGAGGCCGACGTAGTAGGGCAACGCAAAGGTCGTGCGGCGGCCGTCTGGACCGGCCGGGAAAAACATCGCGACGTTCGGGTTGTCGTGCATCTGCGCGAGGTTCATCTGCATATCGCCGTTGGCCACGAAGAGCTCGCCTTTGTTGACGAGCGCCGTGAGCTTGCCGGTCGATGCGGACGGCCCGAGGTTGTTGGTCTGCAGCTTGCGCAAATAGTCGAAGCCGGCCGGCTTGCCGCCGAACGCGTGGAAGGTCTGCAGCATCAGCGCAGTGCCGTCGCCGGCCTGACCCGGCGTCGAGTACTGGATCTTCTGCTTGAACTGCGGCGCGAGCAGGTCCGCGTAGGTCTTGGGCGGGCTCTTGAGCACCGCCGAGTTGTAGATGAAGCTGGGATAGTTTCCGACCATCGCGTAGTACAGGCCTTTCGGGTCCTTGTCGCGCGTCTCGATCTTGTCGGCGCCCGCCGGCGAGTAGGACTGCAACAGGCCGTCAGCCGCGGCTTTCTGCATGAAGGGCGGCAGTGTCACCAGCACGTCCGCCTGAGTGTTCGACTTCTCCTTGCTCAGCCGGTCCACCACGCCGCTCGAGCCGGCCTCGATGTACTGCACCTTGATGCCGGTCGCCTTCGTGAAGGCTTCGAACTGATTGCCGAACCAGCTCGGCGAACCGTCGTGCAAACCGTCCGCGGCATAGATGGTCACGACGTCGGACTGTGCGTAGAGGGGGGGCGTTGCCATGGCGAGCGCGCAGGCGGCCAGGGCGATCAGACGAGTTTTCATATCCATCCTTCCTTGCGTTGAGTTCGGATGAGGTCAGCATTTCACTTGGTCGCGCGGCCGGTCACTCCCAGGGCATCGACCAGGTCCGCACATTCGAGTAGCTCTTCATTGCCTCGACCATGCCCTCCTTGTAACCATTGCCTGAATCCTTGATGCCCCCGAACGGCGACATCTCCGTGCGATAGCCGGGCACTTCCCACACGTTCACGGTGCCGACTTCCAGCTCCCTGACGAAGCGCGTGATGTAGTCGAGCCGGTTCGTGCAGACGCCCGACGACAGGCCATACGCGGTCGAGTTCGAAACCCGGATCACTTCATCGAGCGCATCGGGCACGCGGATGATCGGAATCACCGGGCCAAAGGTCTCTTCGCGCACGAGCTCGCAGTCGTACGGCACGTGATCGACGACGGTCGGATGGAACAGCGCGCCCTCGCGCGGCGCGCCGTAAAGCACCCTGGCGCCGTGGGCCTGCGCATCGGCCACGCGCCGCTCGAACAGTTGCGCCGACGCCTCGTTGATGACGGTGCCCACGTCGACCGACGGGTCCATCGGGTCGCCGCACTTGAGCTTTTTCGCATGCACGAGCACTCGCTCGACAAACGCGTCGGCCACGCTTTGCACGACGAGAATCCGCTTGACCGCCGTGCAGCGCTGCCCCGAATTTTTCGTCGCACCGGTTACCGCGAGCTGCGCGGCCTTGTCGAGATCGGCGTCCTCCATCACGATCAGCGGATCGTTGCCGCCGAGTTCCAGCACCGTGCGGCGATAGCCCGCGTGCTGCGCGATGTACTTGCCGACTCGCACGGAGCCTGTGAACGTGACGAGATCACAGTGCGGGTCGGTGATCATCGCGTCGCCCATCGTGCGCGGATTGCCGGTGACGACACTCAGCATTTCCGGCGGCAGGCCCGCTTCATAGAGCACGTCGGCAAGCGCGAGCGCCGTCAGCGGCGTGAGCTCGGTGGGCTTCAGCACCACGCGGTTGTTGGTCGCGATCGCGGGCGCCAGCTTGTGGCTCACCATGTTCAGCGGATGATTGAACGGCGTGATCGCCGAGATCACGCCGAGCAGCGGCAGCCGCGTCGTGAAAATCTTGCGGTTCTTACCGTTCGGGCTGATATCGCAGGAATAGACCTCGCCGTCGTCCTTGATCGTGAGCTGCGCGGCAAACGACCATACATCGTAGGCGCGGCTCGCCTCGTACAGCCCATCCTTCCAGCACAGCCCCGACTCCGCGGTGATCAGGCGTGCGAAGTCTTCCTTGCGCTCGCTCAGGATCTCGGCCGTGCGCTGCAGGATGCGCTGACGCTCGTAGCGCGTGAGCCGCGGCTTGAATGCGTGCGCTTTTGCGAACGCCTGTTGCACGTGTTCGGGACGACCCGCGGGCACGGTGCCGACGACCTCGTTCGTGTACGGGTTGAAGACTTCGATCAGCTCGTCGGTGCTTGTGTGCTGGCCGGCGATGCGCATCGATTCCTGCCTGAAGGCGGGTTTGGTCATGACGTTCATCGAATACCTCGTTCAATGATCCGGTGGAGCCCGCAGGCCGTCGCGAGAAGCGGGGCGCGCGGGTTGTTGTGATCGACGCGTTACGCCGCGGCGCCCTGCAATACGTGGTTCATCGCGACATCGAAGATGTCGAAGTTGCGCAATGCGCGGTCTGCCGGCCAATCGGTCTTGCGGTTGACGATCAGCGGCACGTTCTCTTCCGATAGCCCGCCATGCGAACGCAACGGCTCGGTCAGGCCCGACAGGTCGTGACGCGCGGCGCTCGTGCCGAACACCTTGGCGCGTGTGCCGACCACGACGACGTCGCCGATACGGTCGGGCGGCAGCTCGAAGCGCTCGCAGGCCTCGGCACTCGTCAGCGCGAGCTGGATGCCTTCGGTCCGGCGCAGCCGTTCGAGCAGCGCCGCTGCTTCAGCCGCTGCGATCCCCTCGGGCAGGTAGATGGTGGCGAAAGAGCCCAGCGCCCCGTGATGCGCGACGTACGGATCGGTGATGGGCAGGATCACGCGCGAGCGGCCTTTGCCGGTCCATTCGTCGAACAGGTCTTGCAGGTACAGCACGTCGGGCGCGCCATCCGCGCGATGTTTGCCGTTCATGCCGTGGTCAGCGGTGATCGCCAGCACGCAGCCAGCCGCATCGAGCGCGCCGACGTAGCGGTCGAACATCGCGTAGAACTCGTTGGCTTTGGGCGACCCGGGCGCCGCCTTGTGCTGCACGTAGTCGGTCGTCGACAGGTACATCAGGTCGGGGCGGAAAGTGTCGAGCAGTTTCACGCCCGCCGCGAACACGAACTCGGACAGGTCCGCCGAATACACATCCGGCAGCGGCTTGCCGACGTAGGCGAGCACGTCGCCGAGGCCGTTCTGTGCGCGGGTAGCCTCGTTGGCCTTTTCAGCCGAAAAGGCGATCGCGCGGCCGCTCGTGAAGTCGAGCCCGTTGCCGAGCAGCGTCCGGAGCTTGTCCTTCGCGGTGACGACGGCGACCTTCGCGCCGGCGTCGTGGAACGCGGCGAAGATCGTCGGTGCGCGCAGGAAGCGGGCGTCGTTCATCATCACTTCTTCGCCGCTCGCGCGGTCGTAGAAGTAGTTGCCCGCGATGCCGTGCACCTTCGGCGGACGGCCCGTCACGATCGACAGATTGTTCGGGTTCGTGAAGCTCGGAATCACGCATTGGGCGATGCGGCTCGTGCCCGTGCGCAGCAGCTTCGCGAGATGCGGCGCGTGCCCGGCCTTCGCGGCTTCCTCGATATAGGCGGGCTCCGAACCGTCGAGGCAGATTACGACGACCGGCTCCGATGGGAAGCGGTAGTCGCGGCCGTTGATGCTCAGCACGGTGTCTTGCAGCGTACTCATGATGTCCCCCTTCAAGCCGTTTTCGCGACCGGCGCGTTCATGCCCATTTCATCGAGCACCTCGCTGATCGCACTGAGCGCGGCGCGCATTTCGCGCTCACCGAGCCGGCCGATGCAGCCGATCCGGAACGAGTCCGCAACCGTCAGCTTGCCCGGATAGATCACATAGCCGCGCGCCTTCAGGCTGTCGTAGAAGCGCTGGAATTCGAAGCGCGGATCCTCGGGCATATGGAAGGTGACGATGATCGGAGCCTGCAGCGCTTCAGCCAGCAGCGGCTTGAAGCCGAGCGCGCGCATGCCTTCGACGAGAATCCGGCAGTTGTTGCGATAGCGCGCGCCGCGCCCAGCGACGCCGCCTTCGGCATCGAATTCCTCCAGCGCCTGATGGAACGCGACGATCACGTGCGTGGGCGGCGTGAAGCGGTACTGGCTGGTCTTTTCGAGGTTGGTCCACTGCTCGTGCAGATCGAGCACGAGGGTGGTCGCGTTGCCTTGCGTGCGGGCCAGCGCCTCACGGCGGCAGATCACGAAGCCGAGACCGGGCACGCCTTCGATGCACTTGTTCGACGATGCGGCGACCGCATCGATATGCATCGTCTGCACGTCGAGCGGCAACGCGCCGAACGCGCTCATCGAATCGACCAGATAGCCCTTGCGGTAGCGGGCCGCGAGCGCGCCGATCTGCGCGATCGGATTCAGGATGCCCGCAGTGGTCTCGCAGTGGACCGCGAACACATGCGTGATCGACGGCGAGGCGGCCAGCAGCTTGTCGATCTCGGCGAGATCGGGCGGCGTGTCCTCGGCCGTTTCGTGCACGACGGTCTTGCGGCCGGCGATTTCAAGGATGCGCTTCGCGCGCTTGCCATACGCGCCGTTGATCAGCACCAGCACCTCGCCGCCTGGCGGCACGAAGGTGGTGAGCATCGCCTCCACGGCGAAGGTGCCCGAGCCCTGCATCGGTACCGTCACCCAGTCGCGCGCGCCATTGGCGATCGCGGCAAGGCGCGCGAGAACCGAGCGATTGATCTCGATGAAGTTGGCGTCGCGGGAGCCCCAGTCGTGAACCATCGCGGCCTTGACGGTGCGTGACGTGGTCAGTGGTCCGGGGGTCAGCAACAGCGGATCGCCAGTTTCGGAACAAGCCGGCGATGCATACGTGGAACCGGTCATCGATGTCTCCTTGTGGGTCGATTTAGGTACTGCGCAGGTGCGTGAGACCCACTCTAGGAGCCGCAACAAAAACAGTCAAGATGCCAAAAAATGCCACATTCCAGTCGGACGCGCGAAACGCCGCCTGAAAGTTCGCGAAGTCCGCGATGGATATGGGAAAGCGGCCGCCGCTCGGGACAAACCCGCATGGGGAGACAGGAGGGGATAACCGGGGTTGGTGGAGTGCAGGGCGCGGCCTGATGCGTCACCGGTCAGAAGCCCCGTGGCCTGCCGTCATCGCCGAAACCCACGCTGAGAATCAGAACAGCCGCATCAGCGCAAGGCCGGCCAACGTCAACGTAGCGGCCGCGGTGCGCACGCGGCTGAACGGCTCCTTGAGCACATAGACGGCGATGAAGCCGGCGAACACCACGCTCGTCTCGCGCACTGCCGCAACGAGGGCGATGGGAGCGACGGTCATCGCCCAGATCACGATCCAGTATGCCGCGAGGGACATCGCGCCGCCGGCGAAGCCCGGCAGCAGAAAACGCCGCATCGGCGCCATGCCGGCCGGCCCGTAGCGATACAGGCAAAGCGTCAGCATCGGCAACGCATCGAACACGAACAGCGTCGCCGCGTAGGAGTTCGGATTGCCGGCGACGCGCGCGCCCACGCCGTCGACGACCGTGTAGCCCGCGATCGTCACCGCAGTGAGCAGCGCGAAGCCGAGCGCGACACGGTTTTCCGACGCGGAGTGATGGCGGCCGCGCAGCGACAGCAGCAACACGCCGCTGCCGAGCAGCACGATGCCCGCGACGCCGCCCGCGCTCATCGTCTCGTGCAAGATCGTGACGGAGACGAGCGCGGTGATCAGCGGCGCGGAGCCGCGCGCGATCGGGTAGATCTGGCTCATGTCGGCACGACGGTATGCCTCGCTCAGGCACACGTAGTAACCGAAATGAAGCGCCACCGATCCCGCCACCCAGGGCCACGCAGCAGGCCGGGCGAATCCGGTGAACGCGAGCGACGGCAGCGCGATCAGACCGCAGGCGATGCACAGCAGGGTCATCGCCAGAAAAGGATCGAGGCGCACCTTGATCACCGCGTTCCAGCCCGCATGCAAAAGCGCGGCCGACAGCACGGCGAAGAACACGGGAAGCGTCATCGTCATGCTAGCTGTGGCGATTGGCGATGATGACTTCCCAGCGCTGTTCGGCGCAGGCGCGCACGATGCCCGCGGGCGGCTCGGCGTCGACGATCAGTCCGGCGATGTGCGGCACGGGCGCGATCAGCACGGGCGTCTGCTGTTCGAACTTGCTGTGGTCCGCGAGCACGTAAACCTTCTTGCCCGACTTCATCATCAAATGGCGTTGCTCGGCGGCGAGCCGCGAGTAATCGGTGAATTCGCCTTCGGGCGAGATGCCGCCCACGCCGACAAACACGAGATCGACGCGGAAATGGCTGAGCGCGGTCATCGTCTCGACGCCGATAGCGGCTTCGTCGTTCGGGTCGATGTCGCCGCCGAGCACGACGACCTTCACGCCAGGCGCGCGGCACAGCATCAGTGCGATCGGCAGGCTGTTGGTGATGACGGTCAGGTCGCGATGATGCTGCAGCGCCTCGGCCAGACCCAGCGTGGTCGAGCCCGAATCGATCAGCACGACCATGCCGTCCGCGACGAGTCGTGCGGCCGCGGCGCCAATCGCCGCCTTGCCCAGCGCGTTGACCGCTTCGCGGCTCGCCAACGACGGTTCGGCGACCGGGCGCTTCGCCGCGCCGCCGTGCACGAGATTCGCGCGGCCCTGCTCCGCGAGGATCTTCAGGTCGCGGCGGATCGTTTCGCGCGACACGCCGAGCGTCGCCGACAGGTTCGCGACGCTGACCGAGCCGCTCGCCTCGAGGCTTTGCACGATGTAGTCGATGCGCTCGATCGCGAGGCGGCGGTTCGGGTTCACTGAAGCGGGCACGGGCCCCGCTGAGCGGTTATCGAGCATGGTGTGGCTCTCCGTGCGCATCGTCGGCGAGGACGTCGCTGGATGAATGGCAAGTTGCGTCGGGCAGACCGCGCGGATGCGATCGATGCGCTGCCTCGCCCGGGCCTTCCGTCTCCCGTGCGAGGGCGGCGATCACAGGCGCGGCCGCGCTGCCCGGATAGCGCACTTCGACGCGTGCCGCGGCGAAGAGCTGCGCATAGTGCGCGTCGAGCGGCGCATCGGTGACCAGCACGTCGATCTCGTCGGCGTTCATCGCGCGCACCAGCGCGCTGTGCTCGAACTTGGCGTGCACGGCGACGACCACCCGCTGCCGCGCCTGCCCGAACGCGGCACGCGCGAACTCGACATCCCACGGCTGTGCGTCCATGAAGCGTCCCGCGCGATCGACGGCCGTCAGCGAGACGATTGCATACTTGACGTGAAATTGCCGGATGTAGGCGAGCACGGGCTCGCCGAGCGCGGCGGCGTCGTCTGCGCAGAGTTCGCCGCCCGCCATGAACACGCGATTGCCGTTGTGCTGCGCGAGCAGGCTGGCGATGGCGGCGGAGTTGGTGATCACCGTGAGCGGGGAGCGGCTGCGCAGTGCCTGGGCGATGTGCGTGCAAGTAGTACCGCTGTCGAGGATCAGCGAGTCGCCGTCTTGCACGAATTCGCAAATCTGCTGCGCGACGATTTCCTTTTCCGCCCGGTGCTCGTGCATACGCCGCCGGAACGGCGACTCCTCTAGATGGCTGGGCAGCATCACACCACCGTGCACCTTGATGAGCAGGCCCTCCTCGATTAGCGGCTTGACGGTGCGGCGGATCGTTTCGTCCGATACGGCGAGCGCCTCGGCGAGCTGGGTGATCGAGGTGGTGCCCCGTGACTGGGCGATCCGCAAAATCTCGGCACGACGTAGCAACGGATACATAAGCGGCCAGCGTGACAAAAACAGAAAGGGGCGCGACGCGTAACGGCGTGACGGGTTTCGACCGTCAGGATGCCACAAAATAACACAACTTTCCTCGTCGATCGGGATTTTTATTGCGGTTGGATACCCGTGGCCCCAGCTCGAAAAAGGCGAGGTGGGAAGGTGTCTCGCGGATTACGGGCCTGCGTACAATGCCCATTACTCAAGGCTTTTCGGCGAATTTTCACCGTGTTCGCGCTCTCCGCTGCTCCCGGCGATTTCCGGTTTTTGTTGTTTTTTGCGTTTTTTTGTTGCAGTCTATGGCCACAGCGTTTTCCACACATTGCCACACACTTCCAAAAAAGCGAGGTCGCCCGGTGTCGACGGAAATTCCAAGCCACGCTCGTGTCGTCATCATCGGCGGCGGCATCGTCGGTTGCTCGGTTGCGTGGCACCTGACCAAGCTCGGCTGGACCGACATCGTGCTGCTCGAACAGGGGCAGCTATCGTGCGGCACCACCTGGCATGCGGCCGGTCTCGTCGGGCAGCTGCGGGCGCAGGAAAGCATGACGAAGCTGATCCGCTACTCGACGAAGCTTTACGCGGAACTCGAGGCCGAGACCGGCCTTGCCACGGGCTGGAAGCAGTGCGGTTCGCTGTCGGTCGCGCGCACCGCAGAGCGCATGACCCAGCTGAAACGCACGGCGGCAGTCGCCCGCGCCTATGGCGTGGCCTGCGAAGTCATCGGGCCGCGCGAAGCCGGCGAACTGTGGCCGGTGATGCGCACCGACGATCTGCTCGGCGCGGTCTGGCTGCCGGGCGACGGCAAGGCGAATCCCACCGATCTGACGCAGTCGCTCGCGCGCGGGGCGCGCATGCGCGGCGCACGTATCGTCGAAAACGTTCGCATCACCGCAGTGCAGACTCGGCCGGCGCGCCAGGGCCGCGAGGCCTGCGGCGTCACCTGGCGCCGCAAGGACGGCGCCGAAGGGACGCTGCACGCCGATATCGTGGTCAATTGCGCAGGCCAGTGGGCCAAGGCGGTCGGGCGGATGTGCGGCGTCACGGTGCCGCTGCATTCGGCCGAGCACTACTACATCGTCACCGAGCCGATCGCCGGCGTGCACCGCGATCTGCCCGTGATGCGCGATCCGGACGGCTACATCTACTTCAAGGAGGAAGTGGGCGGCCTTGTGATGGGCGGCTTCGAGCCGAACGCGAAGCCGTGGGGCATGGCGGGCATCCCCGAGAACTTCGAGTTCCGGCTTCTGCCGGATGATTGGGATCAGTTCGAGATCCTGATGCAAAACGCGCTCGTGCGCGTGCCGGCGCTCGAAACCGCGCAAGTCAGGCAGTTCTATAACGGCCCCGAATCGTTCACGCCGGACAACAACTTCATCCTTGGCGAGGCGCCGGAGCTGCGCCGCTTTTTCGTGGCGGCCGGCTTCAATTCGATGGGCATCGCGTCGGCGGGCGGCGCGGGCATGGCGCTCGCCGAATGGATCGTCGCTGGTGAGCCGACCATGGACTTGTGGCCGGTCGACATCCGCCGCTTTGCGCGCTTCAATGGCAACGACACGTGGCTGCACGATCGCGTGAAGGAAACGCTCGGCCTGCATTACGCGATGCCGTGGCCCAACCGCGAGCTCGATACGGCGCGGCCGTTCCGGCGTTCGCCCCTGTATGCGCTGCTGCGCGACGACGGCGCGTGCTTCGGCAGCAAGATGGGCTGGGAGCGCGCCAATTTTTTCGCACCGAGCCCCGAAGAAGTGCGCATCGACTACGCGTTCGGCCAGCAGAACTGGCTACCGTGGAGCGGCGCCGAGCACCGTGCGTGCCGCGAACGGGTCGCCCTGTTCGACATGAGTTCGTTCGCGAAACTGCTCGTCAAGGGGCGCGATGCCGAAGCGGTGCTGCAAGGCATCGTAGCGAACGACGTCGCCGTGCCGCCCGGCACCACCGTCTATTCCGGCGTGCTGAACGAGCGCGGCAACTACGAATCGGACGTGACGCTGACCCGCGTCGCCGACGACCAATACCTGATCGTGACGGGCTCGGCGCAGGCAACGCGCGACCTCGATTATCTGGAGAAGGCGATTGCGCCCGAGCGCCACTGCGTGGTGGTCGATGTCACGAGTCAGTACGCGGTGCTCGCGGTGATGGGGCCGCACGCTCGCGCGCTGTTGCAAAGCGTGTCGAAGGCGGGCTGGAGCAACGAGGCGTTCCCGTTTGGCCAGAGCCGCGAAGTCGACATCGGCTACGCGACGGTGCGGGCGACGCGCCTCACCTACGTCGGCGAGTTGGGCTGGGAGTTGTATGTGCCGGTCGAATTCGCGGTCGGGGTCTATGAGACCTTGCACGCGGCTGGCGAGCCGTTCGGCCTCGTCAACGCCGGTTACTACGCGATTGAATCGCTGCGGATCGAAAAAGGCTATCGGGCGTGGGGCCGCGAGCTGACGCCGGATTGCAATCCGTTCGAGGCGGGCCTCGCATTTGCCTGCAAGCTCGACAAGAACATCGATTTTCGCGGCCGCGACGCGCTTCTGCGTCTGCGCGACGCGCCGCTGCGCCGGCGTCTCGTGACCCTGACAGCCGACGGCGTCGAGCATCTGATGCTGTGGGGTGGCGAAGCTATCCTGCGCGACGGCGAGCCGGTAGGGGCGGTCACCTCAGCCGCGTTCGGGCATACCATGCGATGTCCGGTCGCAATGGGTTTCGTGAACCGTGCCGATGGTCCCGCGGATGCCGCGTGGCTCACGCAAGGCCGCTATACGATCGACGTGGCGGGCGAACAGGTGAGGGCAACCGTGCATCTGAAGGCGCCGTACGATCCGCGATCCGAACGCGTGAAGAGCTAGATGCAACATCCTTCGATCCAAACCTTGAACGGTCCCGCGATAGAGCCTGTGTGTCGGCGTCCACGAAACGATTCATGGATTTGATGACAACCGATCGATCGCCGCGTCGGAACGGATGCGTAGCATGGGAGACTTGCCGAATGAATTCTTTTCGTCACGGTGACGCGTCATACGCGGCTGAAACCTTGCTCGGTGTCGGCGTGGTGATTCAGCGCGAAGGCCGTTATCTTCTGGGTCTGCGCCGTAGCGAATATGGCTACGGCACATGGGGCTTCCCCGGCGGCAAAGTCGACATGGGTGAAGATCCGCTTGCCGCTGCTTCGCGCGAGTTGCTCGAGGAGACGGGTCTGGTGCTAACGGAACCGGTGGCAACAACCTGGAGGACGGGATGGATCGAGTCCGGCAAGCTTCGGCATATCACTTTGTTCGTCGAGGGCGATTCAACAGGAACGCCAATATGTATGGAGCCGGACAAATGCGAAGCATGGTCATGGTTCGCGGAAGACGCTCTGCCGGCGAATCTCTTCGAACCAACCGAGCTCTATTTTTCTCGGGCGCAGGGAACGGGATCGCCGTAAGGGGGAGACAGTAGACGTAGGCGACCGGTCCGCACGGAAAGCGCAATCCGGTCGATCTGTCGAGCATCGCCTACCTATCCGGCCGATACCGTGGGACGCTGCTCAATGGTTGCTGCGTCGCTTTCTCGCACTGTCAATCTGTTCCTCACCGACTTGACACCGAGCACTGATCTCGCCGCATTGGCGGCGCGCGAGATCTGCCAGCTTTCCGGCACCGTCCCGGTGAGCGTAACGACGCCGTGGCTCGCCCTGATGTGAATCTTTGAATCATCCATATCCGGTACGCGCCTGAGGGCACGGCGAACGTCGCGAACTATCGAAGTATCCGGCTTGGGTCGAGGCGGTGAGCTCGAGGCCGCCACCTTTTGTGCGACCACGTCGGTCGTCGCGCTCAGACCTGGTTGCGCGTTCGCATAGGCCGAGGCACTCGCGATGGCCGCGACTAAGGTTGCGCCGATTATTCTGCTCGCATTGCTTTTATTCATGCTGCCTCCGTTGAGTTCTGTCGACCTTGCGGTTCAAGACAGAAAGATGGGGCGCGGCTCCGCCGTTCGTAGCGCGGTTGAGCGATTTTGTGGCATTTCCGTGAACGCGTCCTGCCCGGCAACAAAAGGAATAGGGCGGTGACGCAAACCCACGTAGTCCACTGCCGTCAATTCCGACGCATACGTTCAAGAGAGTACGCCTTACGCGGAAATCAGAACAGGGAACAGATAGAAACGCGCCAGGTTGATAGGCGGGGCGTGAATATCCGGTTTGCGCGAAGCTGGGCCTCATGTGGTAAAGGCGCCGGCGGCCGTGCGGTTGAGCAGGAGGAGCACGTGTTCTTAGGAGCCTGGCAGCAGCAGTGTATTTGGGTTTTTTTTGCCACCGGGGAGTCGCAATCAGCCAGGCATTTGGGCGAATCGTGACGCTGTCGAACGTCGCAGTCGCCATCCGCACACAGCGGGAGGCACCCTAAAGCGCCGCCCGGTTTCAAGCGACTTGAAGCATCCCATGGAATCGCGACGCCGCCAGTTCTCAACGGTTAATTTACCCGCGCATCGCACTCGCTAGAGTGAGGGGTTTCTGGGCTTTTCGCGTGGCACTCTTCACGAATATCTTCATTTGCCGAGGCACCTTGCAGGGCCTCTGGCGGCTTGCACGGAATCGCTGTTTCGTCCGGCTCAATGTCGGCACAGAGGCCGATTTCCGATTGTGCGTGGCGCAGGAACAGAGCAAGAAGTTCGGGACGCAGCCCATCACCGCTTTGCGCTGCAAGTGCATGCAGCGAGAGAAATGGCAACATGGTTCGACTCCAATCAATATTGGGCTGTTCGATTCAGGAAAGATAAAAAGTCACTTCGAATCGGCAACCCTAACAACGGGCATCGCTATACTCCGGCCGAGCGATCAAATAGGGTGATCTCGCCGCCACGGTCAGGCGGCAAAAGCGGGCCTTGCGGCTACCAGGAGAAACGTTTGTCACGCCGGTTGATCTTGAGCGTCGGCGTCTTTCAACTCGACGTAACAGGGAAACGCGTGCTATCCGAACCATGTCGCCAACTATTTTTGACCAGCTTGTATCGCATGCATACCCCCATTTGGGAGTAACGAATGATTGACGCCAAAGTGAATCATGATTTGCGTCAACGAGATGAACGATATTTTGTTGTAGTTACACGATGAATATTCGACCACATTTTCCATCGATTCTGGCGGCGTAATGCCGCCCAAAGGCGTTTTAAAGCGTCGAGACGTGCTTAAACTGGAAATCGTCGAGGTTAGGTGATCCCTCTCGTGGCAAGGATCAGGCGATTGTGGGCACAGACAATATTCATTTGGCGATTCAGCGTATCTACGAAGCGGTTCTAGCGCCGCAAGCGTGGGAAGAGGCTGCGGCAAGTATTGTCACGGCCATCGGTGCGGACTGGGGATTTTTAATCGCGACCCAGAGAGGCGCGACGGCGCTTTCAGTGTCGGCGGGGCTCGAGCCGGTTTTTGCCCGAGGGCTTCAGCGCGAATTTCAAAACCGCCTTCCGCAGTGGATCAAAAATATTCCAGTCGGAACACCGCGACGACAGTCATCAGAAATCTCAGACTCCGAGTTCAAACGCACTCACATCTATAACGAGGTAGTCAAGCCCGCGAATATGTTCTATGGGCTCGTTCTGCCGGTTTCCCGCACCGATATGCAGCAGGTTTATTTCTCGGCTGGTAGACAGCTCGGTGCCATAGACTTTGGCGAGGCCGATCTTTCGGCTGCCGCAATGATTGCGCCACACCTAGCCGCGGCGTTGAACGCGCGCAGTCATATGGTGTCGGCTGATCTGCGCGCCAATGGTGCATTCGACCTTTTGATGCGCCTCAATATAGGCGTCGTGCTTCTGGACTCGAAAGCCCAACCCGTCTTTGTCAATCGCTATGCAGAGGCGCTTTGCGAACCTCACGATGGTTTGATAATTAACCATCAGGAAGTATCTGCCCTTGTTCTGTCGGACGCGAAAAGCTTACGGGACACGATTGCTTGCGCGATCGATATCAATGGTGACCGGTCGCATCTGACCATCAGTCGCCTGACGATGCGTGCAGCGCCTCGCTGCTATGTTTCTCGACGATCTCCGCGATTACCGTTGATTGTTCGCGCCATACCGGTGATGCCGCCTGAATCCTTGGGTGGGATCAGTCCACTTGTTTGCACGGCTTTATTAATTTTCGATCCGGAGCGACCCGTTGCAGTCAATCAGTCGGACGTAGCGAAAACATTCGGGCTCACCCGGCGCGAGGCCGAGTTCGCAGCACTATTGGCGCGCGGGCATGATGTTGACGAAGCCGCGTTGATCATGGGAATCAAATCTAAGACCGCACGAGAATATCTGAAGGACATTGAGGGGAAAACACAAACGCATCGCCAGTCACAGTTGGTCTCGCTCCTGCTGCGTGGTGGCACGATATCTTTCGCGAATAGAGAATGCCCGCCATCTGCGGTTCACGGCCGAACGATGCCGAGGAACCGGGAGTCAATCGCTACGACTTCCACGCAAAATCCGGTCTCCGAGTCGAACGATTTCCTTGACCAGCAGATCCAGGTCGTCCCGACGTGTCCGGTGATTGCATATCGCGACCCTGAGGCAATGTACTCCTTGCACCGTCGTATCGGACAACGCAGCGATACCAGCCTCCTGAAGCTGCAACATGATCTCGATGTTGAGAGCCTTTAACGCTTCCTCTTCCATTTCCTTCTCTGGCCGATATCTGAAGCATACGATGTTGATGTTGGTCGGCACGACCAACTCGAGGCGTTGCTCAGAGACGATGAGCTCACTGAGGTAGCGACCCTGCGCGATGTTTTGATCGATCAGACGGCCGAACTTCTCGACACCATGCTCTTTCAGAGCCATCCACACTTTCAGCGCACGGAAACCTCTGGACGTCTGCAATCCATACTCGTATAACCACGGAGCCGAAGCAATGCCACGCGTTGTCGGTTGCAGATATTCCGGAGTCAGCGCGAATGCGCCTCGATGCGCAGCGGCGTCGCGAACGAGCGCGCAGCCGACCTCAAACGGGGCGTGCAGCCACTTGTGAGGATCGAGCGCGATCGAATCAGCGCGTGCGATGCCCGCAACGCGATTTGCATTGTCGGGCGCGATCGCTATCAGCGCGCCGATGCATCCGTCGACGTGTAGCCAGACGTCCTCTTCAGCGGCCAAATCGGCCAGCGCGATCAGATCGTCGATCGCGCCGGTATTGACGGTCCCTGCCGTTGCGATCACGCACGCAGGCTGAAACCCCGCGGCCCGGTCCTCTGCGATCGCATTCCGCAGAGCGGCAACGTCGATTCGCAACGCCCCATCGGTCGGAATTCGCCGCAACGCCGTATTTCCCAGGCCGAGCGACTCCATCGCCTTACGATGGCAGCTATGCATCTGATCGGAGCCATAAAACCGCAACGGCCGCTCGATGGCGGCGACACCATGCTCCCGCACGTCGATTCCAGCCTTCGCGTTGCGCGCCACTGTCAACGCAATGATATTGGCCATTGAGCCGCCGCTGACCAATGTGCCGCTGGCCGAAGCGGGAAAGCCGACCATCTCCTTGCACCAGTCGACGACCTGCTGATCCATCAACGCCGCCGCATGATTGCCGCCACCCAGGTTGGAACCCTGAATGGCCGCGAGGAAGTCTCCCAGTGCCCCGGTGAAGTTGCTTGCGCCCATGTACCAGGACCAGAAGCGAGGATGCACGTTGCCCAGTGGATAGGGCATCAAATTGTCGCAAAGCTCGTGATAGATGCTTTCCGCCGATGCTCCCGAGCGTGGTAGCGGCTGCTCGAACAAGGCCTTGGCGTCTTCGGGCATGCTTTGCCACACTGGCCGGCTGCGGACGTCGCGCAGGTAGTCGATCGCATCGTCGACGATGCGGTGCGAGAGTGCGCGCAGCGCCGTCCAATCGTCGGGATCGAGGGTTTCCTCGGCACGCGGCACGCCGTGGATAGGGAGCAAACCGGCTGCGTCGTTCTTATCCATCACGGCACCTGTCGGATTCAATGTTGAGCGAACAAGAATAGCCCCAGCAGGAGACACAGGACGAAGAAAGGGCGCCTTTCACACCAGTGGTGAACTCATCGTCCTCGATCCGCCTCGTCCGCGAGCGCAGCGTCGATCGTTTGGAGCGCATAAAGGAAACCCAGGCTGCCGCCCTCCTGCCGTAGCCGCCGCAGTTCCTTCAGCAACACGGGATCGCGCTTGCCGGTTCCATACGGGACGAGCGCCCGTGCGCGCGCCACGAAAAATGCAGAAAACGGCGATGGTTCGCGGCGCGCGTAATCTTCAAGGGCCGCGGCATGATGCGCGGCCGCATTCCAGCGTTCGCGGTCGATGCATGCATCGATCGCATCGCGTCGAAAGAGGAAGTGGTTGTGGCTCACCGCGCCGGCAGCGAGCAAAGCTTCGCCTTCCGCGAGCGCCTGTGCGAAGACCACGGGGTCGTCCGTCGTGCGCGCGAGCACGCCGAGATAAGCCGCGCCCAGGTAGTTCATGCCGGTCTCGCGACTGATCGACAGCGCCGCTTCGATATCGGCGCGCGCTTCGCGCTGACGGCCGGCGACACGATGCATTTCCGCGCTAAATGCGAGCGCTTCACCTTCGAAGCGCCTCGATTTCAGCTCGCGCGCGCACTGTAGCGCAGGAGCCACGTGCTCCCACGCGCGATCCCACTCCGCGCGATCGTGCAGGCAGTGCCATGCCGCGTGATGTGCGACGGCAAGCGCGCGGGGATGACCCACCTTCTGCGCCGCGGCGACGCTGGCGAGGGCGGCGTCGAGGGCGCTCGCGGCTTCGCCGGTAAACCACGTGGTGATGGCCCGCATCGGCAGATTGGCAACCTCGATGCGACCGAAGCCATGGCATTGACAGAGTTCGATGCAACGGCTGAAGGCCTCGTGGGCGCTGATCATCCGTCCGCGCATGTACTCGGCGTCGCCAAGGCCGCCAAGTGCGGCCGCTTCCTGTTCGGGGTCACTGGCGTCGCGCGCGAGGGTCAGGCTGCGTCCGTGTTCACGCACGCAACCGTCGATATCGCCGCGCGGAAAACACAGATTGCCGCGCAGGAAGTGAATGCGCGCCTGTTCGTGCGCAAGGCCTTGGGCGGCTTCGGCGGCATGATCGAGGTCGGCCCATGCACCGTCGAGATCGTCGATGATCCGCTTCACAGTCGCCCGCCCGATCCATGCGCGGCAACGCTCCGCGTCGGACGTCGCGAATTCGAGGGCGGTTTCGAATGCATGGAGCGCCGACTTCATGTCACCCAGGTCATGCAGGACGTTGCCACGCAGACACTCGAGTGCGGCGCGCTCGCTACGTTGATCCGCGAGATCGAGCCCGCGTTCGACAAGCCGCAGCGCGGTTTCATGGTGGTAGCCGGACGCCTGCGCCCGCGCTGCGTCGCAATAGGCGAGCGCTGCCCCGGGGTCTCCCGCGCGATCGAGATGTTCGGCCCGCAGCACGAGGTCGCGCTCGCCGTACCACTGTGCGGCGCGTCGATGCAAATCGCGGCGCCGGCTTTTCAGCAGCCCGTCATAAATGGCGTCGCGAATGAGTGCGTGATGGAAGATGAATCCGCTGCCTTGACGTCGTAACAGCAGACCGATCACGAGCGGTTCCAGCGCAACACCGGCATCGGCGCTAGCGCCGTCGCCATCGACGAGAAAATCGACTGCCTCCTTCTCAAACAACTGGCCGAGCACCGAGGCAGCCTGCAGCACGGTCTTATTGGCCGGATCGAGTCGATCCAGTCGCGCCTGTACGAGGCTTCGCACCGACCCCGGCACGCCTGTCCCTTGACCGTCTTGCGCATCGTTCAGCAACTGCTCGAGAAACAGCGGATTGCCGGCCGCCCGTGCGATGCAGCGTCCCGCCAGATCCGCCTGCGCCCCGGGGAACGATCTGGCCATCGCTTGCGCGTCGCCGGTGCTCAGCGGACCCAGATCGATCAGCGAATACGGCTCGCCGATCGCCGCGCGCCATGGCTCCTCGCTCGAATCGCCGTGCGTTCGCGCGGTCAGCACGAGTACGGCCGGACATTGCGCCATCGTTGCCGACAGCCCGGCGAGGTCGCGGAGCGTCGATTCGTCCGACCAGTGAATATCCTCGACGACCAGTACCCGAGGCCGCTCGCGGCTCGCGCGCTGGACGAGCCGGGTAAGGGCGTTGCGCCGGCCGCGAACGCGCATTTCGTTGTCCATGGCTTCGTAGACCGCCCGGTCCTCGAACCCCATCGGCACATCGACCAGATCTTCGAGAAACAGCGCGTCGCCAGCGTCGATCAAACCGGCATCGAGCGCGTGTTCGACGCCGGTGGCACTCGCATCTCGATCAGTTGAGCCGTCGGGTGCCAACAGGCCGCGCACGAGAGACTGAATTGCGCCACGTCCGGTTGACGCACCGAAGTCGAGCACGAGGCCCGTATGAGAAAGGAATCCTGACTCCCGTGCCGCGCGTTCGAATTCCTCGACCAGCCGTGTTTTGCCGATTCCGGCCTCACCGCGCAGCAGAACGGTACGTCCGGCCCCGGTCTCACGGCACGAATCGAGCACGGTTCGAAACTGTTGCAGCTCACGATGCCGGCCGACCAACGGCCGGCCCGGGCGTGAGCGCAGCAGGCCGGCAATAGACCACGCCGTGACCGCTTCCGCGAAGCCTTTAACCGACAACGCGCCGCGTTCGGCGCAGTCGAGGCGGTCAGCCAGCGGGCGCCGCACGGTTTCCGATATCAGGATCTGCCCGGCCTCGGCCGCATCCGTGAGACGGGAGGCGAGGTTGACCGTGTCGCCGGTGACGGTGTATTCCCGGTGAGTCACGCTGCCGGTGCCGCTTGCGACGACTTCGCCGCCGGCTATGCCGATATGCACGGAGATGGAGCGGCCGAGAGAACGCGATAGGCCGGGCATTCCGTCCCTGATCGCGAGTGCCGCCCGCACGGCGCGTTCGACATCGTTGCCATGCGAGACCGGCGCGCCGAATACGGCCATCACGCAGTCGCCGACATGCTTGTCGACGTGCCCGCCGTGCTGCTCGATGGTGCGGTCAGCCTGCTCGAAGTAGCGTTCGAGCACGGCGAGTACTTCCTCCGCGTCGACTTCACGGCTCATCTGCGTGAAGCCGGCGAGATCGGCGAAAAGGACGGCGACTTGCCGTCGTTCGCCCTTCGCCTCGGCGGGGCTCGCGGCGCTGTGCCGGGGTTCGGTTTGCGCCCGCAATTCAGTCAACGCGGCGAGCAGTTTGCGGCGATGACCTACCGACGCAATACCCAGTTCTTTCAGGTCGTCGGCGGTGAGATTGCGGAGCACGTCGGCGTCGATGGCGTTCTCGCGAAACACCGGTTCATACCGCTCCATTCCGAGGCTGTGCAGCCATACGGCGACGTCCACGAGCCGTCCTGACAGGAAGGTTTCGAATTCGTCAAAGATAGCACGCGGTTACACCGCGCCCGGCCCGCGGTTCGAGCGTGCCAACGCGAGCGCGAGCCTTGCGCCGACCTCGGCATTGTGTTTTACGAGCGCGATGTTTGTCGCCAGGCTGCGCCCGCCTGTCAACGCTTTGATGCGCGCCAGCAGGAAGGGGGTCACCGCCTTACCGGTGATTCCTTGCGCAGCGGCCTCGTCGAGCGCCTGCTGGGTCAGCGCGTCGATCTCTTCGGACGACATCGCTGCCGCTGCCGGCACTGGCGTGCTCAACACCACACCGCCGTCGAGGCCGAGGTCCCACTTGGTGCGGATGAAACGTGCCTGCTCCGCCGCGTCGTCCAGCCTGAAGTCCGCGCGAAAGCCGCTGTCACGCGTGTAGAACGCCGCAAAATTGTCCTGTTCGCAACTGAGCACCGGCACGCCGTGGGTTTCCAGATATTCCAGCGTGAGCCCGATGTCCAGGATGGACTTCGCACCGGCGCAGATCACCGCGACCGAGCTCTTCGCGAGTTCCTGCAGGTCGGCCGAGATGTCGAAGGTCTCCTGTGCACCTCGGTGTACGCCGCCGATGCCTCCGGTGACGAAGACCTCGATGCCGGCCAACGCCGCGCAGATCATCGTGCCAGCCACGGTCGTGGCGCCCAGGCCGCCGCCAGCGAGGACGGCCGGAAGGTCACGGCGGCTGACCTTATGCACGTGGTCGGAATGGCCGATCATTTCCAGTTCGTCGTCTGAAAGACCGATGCGGATTCGACCGCCGATCAGCGCGATCGTCGCCGGTTCGGCGCCCGCGTCACGGATCAAGGCCTCCACTTCGCGCGCGGTGCGAACGTTCTCCGGGTAGGGCATGCCGTGGGCGATGATGGTCGATTCCAGCGCCACGAGCGGGCGGCCGGCGGCCTGCGCAGCGGCGGCAGGCGCGCTCCAGGTCAACCAGGAGCGTGCAAGGTTGGCAACCATGTCGATCCTTTCGGGGGCGATTCATCGAAGTATGCGGGACAAGACCGGGTTAGGTGTCCGTGCGTCCCTGGCGCCTTAAAACGACATGGGCGGCTTTCTCCGACGCTACGAATTCAACGCATTCGTATCCCAGAGCCCGCAAGTCGACCCCTTCGAACAGCGATTCTCCCCGGCCGAGCAGGACCGGCGCGATAGCAATGTGCAGCTCGTCAATGAGGCCCTCGCGGAGATACTGCCGGATCGTCTGCGGCCCACCGCCGATCCGCACGTCCATTCCGGCAGCGGCCTCGCGTGCACGGTCGAGCGCCTCGCGAATGCCCCCTGTGACGAAGTGGAACGTCGTGCCGCCCGCCATCTCGATGGGGGCACGCGGATGATGGGTCAGGACGAAGACCGGGACGTGATACGGCGGACTGTCTCCCCACCAGCCTTTCCAGCTTGTGTCCGGCCATTCCCCACGAATGGGGCCGAACATGTTCCTGCCAAGAATCCAGGCCCCGACATTCTGAAAGCCGCGGGCGGCGAAATCATCGTTAACCCCCGTCGTACCGTTGTCCTTGCCGAACAAGGCTCGCTGGAAAGTGCGGGTTGGGACTAGCCACTGATGCAATTCCGTCCCGCCAATGCCGAGCGGATTGTCGATGTCCTGATTCGGACCTGCGCCGTATCCGTCGAGCGAGATGGTGAAGGCCTGAACGCGAACGCGTGTCATCGTTCCCCTCCGATTGGACGCCTAACGTAATGTGGACTGTGGACCGTAGATCTGCATGATTTGCGGAACTACGCGAAATAGTCTGGCAGCAGATTTATGCTTAACCATACGTGTTCAAGAGAATTTTCTGAATTTGTAGGTTGGCATACAGCAGTGATCATCCGCCCACAGTATCGCCTGCGTCAGGCGTACGATAAACAGCATCGTCCCGTTGGCGGACGCCTTGATTGATGGGAGGATCGAGATGAGACGTCTTTATTTCCTCGCACCCGACACGACGACGGCGAAGGCGATCGTAGACGACTTGCTGCGCTCGCGAATCACATGGCGGCATAGCCATGTTCTCGCGAATCACAGCGTCGCACTCGAAGAGTTACCCGAGGCAACTTTGCTGCAAAGCAGCGATGTCGTGCACTCGCTCGAACGCGGCGTGGCGCTCGGCGGTGCGACCGGAGCGCTCGTTGGCCTCGTGGCGCTGGCGTTTCCTCCCGCGGAGCTCGCCATTGCGGGCGGAGCCGTTGTCGCATTGACGTTGGCGGGTGCCGGCTTCGGGGCCTGGACGGCCGCGATGATCGGCGTCGGCGAACCGAACGCACAACTTGAGCGCTTTCGGGGCGCGATACGTGACGGCCAGCTCCTGATCATGGCCGACGTGCCTGGATCGCGCGAACAGGAGATCGAGCAGATGGTCGCGCAGCATGTACCGAAGGCCGATCTGGAGGGCGCGGAGCCCACGACGCCGATCTTCCCGTAAGAAGCGGCTGAGACGAGGCCATCGGCGTCAGCCGGATGGGTAACAGAGGCGTCCCGGCCGATGCCGTCGCGGGCAGCTTTCGTTAGAATCTGTTTTCGATTCTTTTACTCGTCAATTACTGGAGGCGAACGTGCCAGGTTTACTTCCCGATGTCGACCGCGAGGGACTCCTCGAATATTCGGTCGTGTACACCGACCGATCAATCAATCATATGTCGGAGCTCTTTCAAGGCGTCGTACGCGATATTTCCGCCTCCCTGAAAAAAGTCTACAACGCGAAGTCGACCGTGATCGTCCCCGGCAGCGGGACGTTCGGCATGGAAGCCGTCGCCCGGCAGTTCGCGACGAACAGGAAGTGTCTGGTCATCCGCAATGGCTGGTTCAGTTACCGCTGGTCGCAGATTTTCGACATGGGCGGCATTCCGTCTGAATCGATCGTGTTGAAGGCGCGCCCGGTCGGCGAGGGAAGGCAGGCCGCCTATGCCCCGGCTCCGATCGAAGAAGTGGTCGCTGCGATCAAGGAACACAAGCCGGACCTGGTGTTTGCGCCGCATGTCGAAACCGCATCCGGGGTGATGCTGCCCGATGCCTATATGCGCGCGGTGTCCGACGCCGTGCATGCGGTCGGCGGCATGTTCGTTCTCGATTGCATCGCCTCCGGCACGATCTGGGTGGACATGCAGGCGAGTGGCATCGATGTCCTGATCAGCGCACCGCAAAAAGGATGGAGCGCGTCACCTTGCTGCGCCATGGTCATGCTCAGCCCGCTCGCCCGCGAACGAATCGACGCGACGACCAGCACCAGCTTCGCTTGTGATCTTCGCAAGTGGCTGCAGATCATGGAAGCGTACGAGAACGGCGGGTTCGCGTACCACGCCACGATGCCGACGGACAGTCTCGCGACGCTGCGCGACGTCATGAAGGAAACCGAAGCATATGGCCTCGACAAAGTGAGGGCAGAGCAGCTCGAACTCGGCAAGCGCATTCGCTCACTACTGAGCGACAAAGGCTTCAAAAGCGTCGCGGCCGAAGGTTTTCAGGCTCCGGGCGTCGTGGTCTGCTATACGGACGATGACGGCATACGATCCGGCAGGAAATTCGCCGATGTCGGTTTGCAGATCGCGGCCGGTGTTCCTCTTCAATGTGACGAGCCTGACGACTTCAAAACCTTCCGCGTCGGATTATTCGGCCTGGACAAACTGCATGACGTCGAGGGTTCGGTAGCCAGGTTCGCCAAGGCGCTGGACAGTATTCTCTAGCGCGTTTTTCCAAAGCATGTGCGCATGGCTCTGCCGGAATAGCTATGCGCACTCCAATGCCTGAGCTATAGCTGCGAACGTAGTTGTGGATGATCGGCTCCGCCGCTATACCACTTGCTTTGACCGAGTAGGGGATTTTGTGATTGCTACTGAGTCACTGGATCGTGACAACACACGCAAATCCTGTTTCCCTCTGGGTCGCGGAAATACGCGCCGTAATAGTTCGGGTGATAGTGCGCGCGCAAACCGGGAGGGCCTTTGTAAGAACCTGTGTTTGCCAACGCGGTAGCGTATGCGCTGTCGACTGAACGACGATCAGGCGCAAGCAATGCCACCATCTGGCCGTTTCCGTGTTCCGCTGGGTTGCCATCATATGGCCTGCCGATAAGGAAAGCGGTCGAGCCATACCACAGCCATCCTCGGCCCTTTAGGCGTTCGCGAGTGCGGGCCTGCGACTGGAAACCTGGAAGCTTCGATTAATAAATCTGTAATAGCGAGCGACAGAACCGTGCACGCATGCCCCATCTTGGGCGGACTAAGGAAAGCGCGCTCGCACATGGTGCCTGGGTACATGCCGCATTCGGCGAAGAAGCCTTCTGACGGTCCCGCCACCCAATTCTGCTCCGTTCCTCTCAACATCCATCTGATCGCCGTAAAACCCAACGCGCGGCGCCTCCGATAACTCTCCCGCTCCAATACCGTTCGTGCAAATGGCATGACAGTTGCTTTGAACGTCCCCGCGCGCTGAGCCACGGTCATCGTAGGCCAGCATCGGGATGGGCGATCAACGGAGAGGCAAATTGAAACTAATAACTGCGGTCATCAAGCCATTCAAGCTTGATGAGGCTCGTGAAGCCTTGTCATCGCTTGGCGTCTCTGGAATCACGGTGACGGAGGTCAAGGGCTTTGGGCGTCAGAAGGGCCACACCGAGATGTATCGGGGCGCGGAGTACGTCGTCGATTTCCTGCCGAAAGTGAAGATCGAGGTCGCCGTCCCGGATGACATCGTCGATCAGGCTATCGAAGCGATCGAGCGTGCGGCGCGTACGGGCAAGATTGGTGACGGGAAGATCTTCGTGACGCCGATCGAGCAGGTGATCCGGATCCGCACCGGCGAGACCGGCGCCGACGCCCTATAAAGACATTCGGACAAGAGGAAAGAGAGATGCGCAAACTGTTGATGACTTTGTTGATGGCGGGCTCGTTGCTCGCGGGCGGGCTGAGCCCCGCATTCGCGCAAGACGCGTCGGCACCCGCGGCCGCCTCCGTGCCGGTCGCGCAAGCGTCCGCGGCTCCCGCGGCAGATGCCGCTGCATCGGCGCCGGCCGCGCCCGCCGCGCCGACCGCACCGTTCTCGGTCGATTCGTCGAAGATCAACTCCGGCGACACCGCGTGGATGCTGACCTCCACCGCGCTGGTGCTGTTCATGACGATTCCGGGCCTCGCGCTGTTCTACGGCGGCATGGTCCGCAAGAAGAACGTGCTCGCGACGCTGATGCAAAGCTTCGCGATCACCTGTGTCGTGACGATCGTCTGGACCGTGATCGGCTATAGCATCGCGTTCACGCCGGGCGGCTCGTTCATCGGCGGCTTCTCGCGCGTGTTCATGACGGGCATGAACTACATCAAGGGCGACAAGGCCACGACGCTGACCGTCAGCCATCTCGCGCCGACGATCCCCGAGACGGTCTACTTCGTCTATCAGATGACCTTCGCGATCATCACGCCGGCGCTGATCACCGGTGCGTTCGCGGACCGCATGAAGTTCTCGGCGATGCTGGTGTTCATGACGCTGTGGTCGATCCTCGTCTACTCGCCGATCGCGCACATGGTGTGGGAGCCGAGCGGCTGGCTGGCTAGCGCGGGGATCCTCGACTTCGCGGGCGGCACGGTGGTGCACATCAACGCCGGTATCGCGGGTCTGGTCTGCTGTCTGGTGCTCGGCAAGCGCGTCGGCTACGGCAAGGAGGCGATGGCGCCGCACAACCTGACGCTGACGCTGATCGGTGGCGCGATGCTGTGGGTCGGCTGGTTCGGCTTCAACGCGGGTTCGGCGGTAGCGGCCGACGGCCGTGCCGGCTTCGCGATGTTCGCCACGCAGGTGGCGACCGCCGCGGCGGCGCTCGCATGGATGTTCGCCGAATGGGCGGCCAAGGGTAAGCCGTCGGTGCTCGGTATCGTGTCGGGCGCGGTCGCGGGTCTGGTGGCGGTGACGCCGGCGTCGGGCTTCGTCGGCACGGTCGGTGCGCTCGTGATCGGCATTGTGGCGGGTGTGGTCTGCTTCTGGTCGGCCACGTGGCTCAAGCACAAGCTCGGTTACGACGATTCGCTCGACGCGTTCGGCGTGCACTGCGTGGGCGGGATCGTCGGCGCGATCCTGACGGGCGTGTTCGCGGTCAAGGACATCGGTGGCGCGGACGGTGACGTGCTGCTGCAGCTCAAGGGTGTCGCGACGACGCTGATCTATAGCGGGGTTGTTTCGTTTGTCCTGCTCAAGGTAATCGACGCGGTGATGGGCTTGCGCGTTGCCGAGGAAGAAGAGCGCGAAGGACTGGATCTGGTGCTGCACGGAGAGGCGGTCGAATAACGGTTGCGCCGCGAATGGAGTGGGTACGACGGTCACAGTCGGTCGTGGCCTGGCACTGACAGCGCTCAGGCCACGACCGAAGCCGGAGCCCACTTCGTACTTGAGGCATGCGGGCGTCTGTCCCGTAGGCGCCCGTATTGCCGAAGTTCGGCCAGACGAGCGAGGAGGTCGTAGCGGGTTCGAGCAACCGGATATCCGCCAGCCAATGAAAAAGGATGATCAGCAGCATATTGCGGTACTGGTTGTTCTTATATCCCAAATCGCCTTTCTGGCAATGTTCGCATTCGCTGAGCATGTCGTCAGGCATAACAAATGGATCGCCGCAGGATTTGGTTTCGACCTTCTATTCGGGCTGATTCTCTCGGTCGGTTTTGTCGGGATCTGGCGCGCGCGCTCTATCGATTCAGATTTTCTCGGCCTTCTTCTGGCCAATCCGGTCGAACTGGCTGTCGTTATTGCGACCGCCGGTCAGTTATTGGCCATTCTCCTTGTTTAAGGCGATCGGAAAGTACGTGTCGCGACATACGCTCAGCTATCGACATGGCTCGCGACAAAGCTCGCGAACGCGTTATACGGAAGCGGAAGCGCCGTGCCGTTGATCATCAGGCCGTAAGTGGAGTCCCCGCTATCGAGCTCGTAATACATCGCCGATTGGATGTTCTTCGTCTTTCTCGCCTGATAGTAACTGAGCAGACGCGAGCTGATGTAGTTGGCCCGGTATGCCTCGCTCTTCTCGGGCCCAGTGTTCCATTCCGAGATCATGAAGGGGACGCCATAGCGGGCCTTGCAATAGGTGGGCAAATCGAAGCCCGGGCCGGACCCGTCGGTGCCGATGTCGAAGATGTCGCCGTACACCTCGTAGTTGTGCCACGTAGTCAGGTCCCATCTCACGGTCGGATGGCCGCTCGTGCCATCGGGCTGCTTGCCATCCCACAGAGCGTCGGATGCGCCGGTATCGGCAACACAGAAGTTGACGCCGCACTTAGCGTCCGCCTGCACCGACTTCACTCCGTCGATCATGCCGCGCATCGCACCGCGCATCAGCGGCCAGCTCGCGTTGTTGAAGTCGGCCAGGCTCGTTCCCGCGCTGGTGGAGTCGAGAATGATCCCGTTCGCGCGCGTCAGTTCGTTGCCGCATTCATACATGGTCACGCCGTGGGGTTGCAATGCCGACGCGACCGTCACCGCGCAATTGAAGCCGCGCGTATAGGCCGCCGATTCACTCGTGAACAGGTTGCCGTTACCGTCGTAGATGCCGACGTCGACCAGCACGAAAAGCTTCAAGCCCGCCGGCTGGAATGCTTGCGCCAACGCCAGGACCTTGGCGAGTTGCGGTGCGTAGTCCGTACAGCTGAGCCGGTACGTCGAGCAGCCGAGGGCTTGCATGATCGATACGATATCTGAGGTCGAATACAGGTAGTCGTAATGTCCGTTGATACCGTGAAACGAGCCGGCCGGTGCCGCTGTCGCGATGCGCGGATCGTTGCATGGCAACCATTGATCGGCATCGCCGCATACATAGAACTGACCGCCGGTCGATTGTGCCCAGAACTTGCCGCCGTACCACAGCAGCAGCGCTGCATTCGACATCGTGCCGACGGCACTGCGGTTGCGGTACACGACGCCGTTCACGACGGTCCATATCGAGCCGGCCTTGTCGATCAGATACGTCGCGGGCGGGATCATCGCGCCGTCGGCCGAGGTGCCGCCCAAACGCGGGTCGTTGCACGCGCGCCATGTCGTTCCATTCCATCCGTAAAACTGACCGCCGGTTCCCACGTGATAGATCGCATTCCCGTACCAGAGGATCAACGAGACGTTGTAGGTGTTGCCCGCCGCGACGCCGTTCCGGTAGACAGACCCGCCGACCAGGGTCCACGACGCGTTCTGACTGTCGATGATTACCGTCGCCGGCGGGATCGTCGTGTTCTGCGGCGAAGCGTTCGAAGCGTTGCCGGGCGACCCCAAGTTCGGGTCTGATGCAGAGCCAGAGCTGTCGCCCGAGGTCGAGCCGGACGTATCGGCGGGTCCCGTTCCATTCGATGGCGCCGGCGACGAGCCGTTCGCCACGGTGGTCGCGCTACCTGTCAACGGCGCAATACTCGAGCTGATGGTGCCGGTCGTGCCCGTCGAGGCCGCGATGCCGGAGGTTGCCGTGCCGGTGGAGGGTGCTGCCGCCGTGCCCGACGGACTGGCGGAATTGCCCGTGGGAGAACCGCCGGTATCCTGCGTACCACTACTACCACCACCGCCGCCGCACGCGCTCAATACGACGCTTCCGCCGAACGCAGTAAGACAGCCAAGAAATTGACGTCGTCCAATCATGACAATAGCGCGGGCTGCCGCGAGGCGGCCCACGAGAAAATCTGGAGTGAGATGGGGAGTCCTGCGGGTCGCGAGTGCGTCGCGTGAGCCGTTCAGGACATTTGATGTGCGGTAGTGGATGGTCTTTCGTTGCTGCGACCGATCACTGAGTCCGGCAAGTCGTGGCTGTCTGTCGGCACAAGTTGTGCGTGGGAGCAGGGTGGTGCGGAAATAAAATCTTTTCGCTCGCAATGGATGAACTGCGGAAAGATTTCACTCGCTGGGTGAGGGCGTGGGAATCGGGCGAGGTGTGGGCAACGGCGGACCTGGCTGGCCGCCGCCTTTCGCTACCGGTAGATCGACAGCACTGCCGAGCCGCGTGCGCAGCCCAGTAAGAGAGCGCGTCTCGCTGCGAGTTCCTGCTCCGAACTCAAGCCTTCGAATTCGAGGCCGTGCGTGCAAAGTGCCGCTGTGATGCCGCCTATGCGCGATGCGGCCCGACGATGCCCAGCCGCGCAATGCGCCGGTACAGCGTCGCGCGCGATATGCCCAACGCCTGCGCGGCGGCGTTAGGCCGCCACTGGCAACGCGTGAGCGCCGCGACGATGCGTGCCCGCTCGTCGTCGGCGCTCGCTGGCGACGTGGAGTCCGCCGCGAGAGCCGGTGTCGCAGCGGGCGCGAGTTGCGCGGCGAACTCCGGCGACACGTGCCGCAATTCGACGCGAGCCGAATCGCAGACCGCGCACGCATAGCGCAACACGTTGCGCAACTGCCGGATATTGCCGGGCCACGAGAAAGCGGCAAGACGCTCGGCGAATTGCGGATCGAGCATCAGCACGTGGCTGGCCGCCTGAGCTTCCTCGTTGAACACCGTATCGATCACATCGCGGATGTCGGTGCGCTCGCGCAGCGGCGGTATCCGCAGCGTCGCGCCGCTCAGGCGATAGTAAAGATCTTCGCGGAACGATCCGGCATCGACCATCTGCATCAGATCGCGGTGCGTCGCGCAGATCACGTCGATATCGACGCGCACCGGCGTGTCGCCGCCAAGCGGCACCACTTCGCCCTCGGCGAGCACGCGCAGCAGGCGTGTTTGCAGGCCGAGCGGCATGTCGCCGATCTCATCGAGAAACAGCGTGCCGCCATGCGCGAGCGCGATCTTGCCGCGCGCGCCGCGACTGCGCGCGCCGGTGAACGCGCCAGGCGCATAACCGAATAGCTCGCTCTCGATCAGCGGCTCCGGAATCGCGCCGCAATTCACCGCGACGAACGGCCGCGTGCGCCGCGAACCCGAGTCGTGCACCGCGTGCGCGAACACCTCCTTGCCGACTCCGGTTTCGCCGAGCAGCAGAACCGGCAGCCGCTTGCCGGCGATCCGCAAGGCGACTTCAGCGTTGCGCGCGACTCGTTCGTCCGAGCTGTGCAGAAAGCGGCTCATTGCGCCGATGCTGCTATCGGCGTGCAGATCGCCCGGCCGCGTCGTGACGAGCGGGCGAGCCGCGCGTCTCATCGGCGCGCGAATGCGTGCATACAGCATCGCGCCGGTCGAGCGCAGCCGCAGCGCCACGATCATGTCGGTGCGCGCGACGTCGTGCAGACGGACCTCGGACGTGTCGAATATCTCGTCGATGTGGCGCGGACCGTCGAGGCCCGCGATGCTCTCATGCGCCTTGCGGTTGGCGGCGGCGATGTTGCCGCATTCGTCGAATGCGATCAGCGCTTCGGGTTGCGCTTCGACGAAATGGCGGCTTTGATGGCCGAACAGCACCCAGTGCTGCGCGGTCTGGTTCAGGAAGTAGCCGTCCTCGATCAAACTCGCGCTTTGCCGCACCAGCTGAAACACCAGCCCCTGGCTGTCGCGGTTGTCGGGCGATCGGATCGCCGAGGCGTCGAGCACGCCGATCAATTCGCCGGTCGGCGCGAAGATCGGTGAAGCGCTGCACGTGAGCGTCGTGAAAGCGGCGCGGAAGTGATCGGTCTTGTGCACCGTGATCGGCGCGAGATCGGTGAGCACATTCGCGATGCCACAGGTGCCTTCTTCGCGCTCGGACCAGCATGAGCCGATATGCAGCCCCGCATGCTTGAAATCGTTGCGCCGGTCGCGGTCGATCCGATAGTCGATCGTGACGCCGTGCGCGTCGGACAGCATCACGCAATAGTCGGCGACGCGAATCATTTCGTGCAACCGCGTCAGGCACTGGCCCGACGCGCGCAGAAAGGCTTCCTCCTTGCCCTGGACTTCACGCAGCTCGGCGGACGACAGCACGCGCGGGCCGATCGCGGAGCTGGGGTCGAGCCGGTACTGCTCGTACGAGCGTTGCCACGACGACACGAGGCGCGGCGAATTCGCTGGCGCGGGCAAGCGTCCTTCGATGGCCCCGCGTACGCGATCGACGTGCTGCGTTTGAGAAACATAGGCATGGCCGGCTCCAGGCGAGCGACACCGAGTAGGGCGAGTCCCTGTCTTGTAGCACATCCGGAACGGGCAATCACATTGCGGCGCAGCACTCGAGCCGCGTGAGACGAACGTCTCAGAGGCTGGCGAGACGCTGGTCGCATCGCGCAAACCCTTGTCTGGCGCGGTGCCGCGCAAGCGCCGCGACGTGCGTCGAGCCTTGCTCCGCGTCGCGAAGCGCGCTCGTGAGACACAGTGAACTGCGCGGCGCAGGTCTGATGAAAGCGGCCGCAAGCGCCGATTCTCCGCGTCTGCCTTTTGAACACGGCGCTTCCGGCGCGTGCGCACGGCACGCAAGCAACTGGCCCGACCTTTGCAGTGTCGCTGGCAGACGAAAGCAAACGCGACAGCAAGCGCAAAAGCGAGCGCGCTTCACCCAGCAAGTCCGCTTCGCAACTCGCGCACAGGAGACAAGCCAGTGTTATCCCCCATCACCGTCGGCGTGATCGCGAACCCGGCATCGGGCCGTGATATTCGACGCCTCACCACCCACGCTTCGGTGTTTCCGACCGCCGAGAAAGCGAACATGGTCGTGCGCCTGCTCGCGGGCCTCGGCATGCTCGGTGTCGCTCGCGTGCTGACCTTGCGCGACCGCACCGGTGTCGCCGCCCTGGTGCTGCGTGCGCTCGAAACCCATGCGGCCGTGGCCGAGCCGCAGCCCTGGCCGAAGGTCGAATTCCTCGAACTGCCGATCACGGACAGCGCGGCGGACACCCACGCGGGTGTCGCGCGAATGGTCGGCTCGGGTGTCGATCTGATCGCGGTGCTCGGCGGCGACGGCACGCATCGCGCGGTGGCCGCGCATTGCGGCGACGTGCCGCTGCTCACGCTATCGACGGGCACCAACAACGCATTTCCAGAAATGCGCGAAGCGACGGTGGCGGGCCTCGCGGGCGCGCTCGCCGCTTCCGGGCTCGTGCCGCCCGAGGTCGCGCTGACGCGCAACAAGCGTCTCGTGGTCCGCTGTGTCGCGGGCCCGAACAAGGGACGCGAGGAAATCGCGCTGGTCGATGTGTGCGTGAGCCGGCAGCGTTTCGTCGGTGCGCGGGCAGTCTGCGAGCCGGCGGATCTCGAAGCGCTGTTTCTGACGTTCGCGGCGCCGGATGGCATCGGCCTGTCGTCGATCGGCGGCGCGTGGGCGCCGGTCGAGCGCGGCGCGCCGTACGGGCTGCATCTGACGTTCGCGCGCGCGGGCGAATCCGGCGTGCCGATCTTCGCGCCGCTCGCACCGGGCCGTGTCGACCAGGTGACGATGCGCACCTGCGAGCGCTTCGAAGCGGGCTGCTGGACGCCGCTGCATACCGAACGAGGAACGCTCGCCTTCGACGGCGAGCGCGAGATCGAGCTCGAACGCGACGACCGCTACGAGATCGCGCTCGACTGGGCGGGACCGCTCACGGTCGATGTCGGCCGCACGCTGCGCTTTTGCGCGTCGCGGCAGTTGATGCGCGAAGCAGCGGCGCGTCGGAGGTAATCAAAGGAGGAAGCGAACGCTGGAAGCAAAGCCGGCTGAAGTAGCAGTGACCATCGAGATCATTCCAAGGAGACACACCATGTCTGTTTCGACGCAGTTGAGCAAGGAAAAGCTGCTGGAAGCGTACCGGATGATGCGCACGATCCGCGAGTTCGAGGAGCGTCTGCACGTCGAATTCGCGACCGGCGAGATACCCGGCTTCGTGCATCTGTATGCCGGCGAGGAGGCGTCGGCGGTCGGCACGATGATGCATCTGAACGACGCGGATTACGTTGCGACCACCCACCGCGGTCATGGCCACTGCATCGCGAAGGGCGTCGACGTGCGCGGCATGATGGCGGAAATCTACGGCCGCAGCACTGGCGTGTGCCGTGGCAAAGGCGGCTCGATGCATATCGCCGATCTGTCGAAAGGGATGCTCGGCGCGAACGGGATCGTCGGCGCGGGCGGTCCGCTCGTGTGCGGCGCCGCGCTCGCCGCGAAGCTAAAGAAGACCGGCGGCGTCGGCGTGTGCTTCTTTGGCGACGGTGCGTCGAACCAGGGCGTGATCTTCGAATCGATGAATCTGGCGTCCGTCTGGCGCCTGCCGGCGATTTTCGTCGCGGAGAACAACGGCTATGCGGAGGCAACCTCGTCGACGTGGTCGGTCGCGGCCGACAACATCGCCGACCGCGCGAGCGGCTTTGGAATGCCCGGCGTGATCGTCGACGGCTTCGATTTCTTCGCGGTGCACGAGGCGCTCGGCGCCGCGATCGAGCGGGCGCGCGGCGGCGGTGGCCCGACGCTCGTCGAAGTCAAGCTGTCCCGCTATTTCGGTCACTTCGAAGGCGATGCGCAAACCTATCGCGCACCTGGTGAGGTGCAGAAGCTGCGCGACGAAAAAGACTGCCTGAAGCGCTTCGAGGAGCGCGTGGTTCGCGCCGAAATGCTCAGCGCCGACGAATTGCGCGGCGTCGATGCCGAGGTGAAGCAGTTGATCGACGGCGCGGTGACGGAAGCGAAGGCCGCGCCTCTGCCGACCGCCGCTGACCTGCTGACCGACGTCTACGTGTCCTATCCGTAATCCACAGCGCGAACCATTCAATCAGGAGACAGTCATGGCACGGAAGATCACGTTTTCTCAGGCAATCAACGAAGCGCTGAGCCAGGAGATGGCGCGCGACGAAACCGTCATCGTGATGGGCGAGGACAACGCAGGCGGCGCCGGGTCCCCAGGCGAGCAGGATGCGTGGGGCGGTGTGCTCGGTGTGACGAAAGGGCTCTTTCACAAGTATCCGGGGCGCGTGCTCGACACGCCGCTATCCGAAGGCGGCTTCATCGGCGCGGCGGTCGGTGCGGCCGCATGCGGGATGCGTCCGGTGGCCGAGCTGATGTTCATCGATTTCATGGGCGTGTGCTTCGACCAGATCTTCAATCAGGCCGCCAAGTTTCGCTACATGTTCGGCGGCAAGGCAGTGACGCCGGTCGTGATTCGCACGATGCAGGGCGCGGGCCTGCGCGCGGCCGCGCAGCACTCGCAGATGCTGACATCGTTGTTCACCCACGTACCCGGCCTGAAAGTGGTGTGCCCGTCGACGCCGTACGACGCGAAGGGCCTGCTGATCCAGGCGATCCGCGACAACGACCCGGTCATCTTCTGCGAGCACAAACTGCTGTATGGCCGCGAGGGCGACGTGCCGGAAGAGTCGTATGCGATTCCGTTCGGCGAAGCGAACGTGGTACGGGAAGGCGACGACGCGACGATCGTCACCTATGGCCGGATGGTTCATCACGCGACCGATGCCGCAGAAAAGCTCGCGAAAGAGGGCATCCAGGCCGAGGTGATCGATTTGCGCACGACCTCGCCGCTCGACGAGGAAACGATATTGGAAAGCGCCGAGCGTACCGGGCGCGTCGTCGTGGTCGACGAGTCGAATCCGCGCTGCTCGATTGCGACCGATATCGCCGCGCTGGTCGCGCAGCGCGCGTTCCATTCGCTGAAGGCGCCGATCGAACTCGTGACCGCGCCGCATACGCCCGCGCCTTTCGCAGGCGTGCTCGAAGACCTGTATATCCCGTCGGCGGAAAACATCGCCGCGGCCGTGCGGAAAGTAAGGAGCTGAGCAATGCCGATTCACATGATCACGATGCCCAAGTGGGGGCTGTCGATGGAGCAGGGGCAGGTCAACGGCTGGCTGAAGGAGGTCGGCGAAAAGGTCGCGAAGGGCGACGAGATACTCGACGTCGAGACCGACAAGATTTCGTCGGGCGTCGAGTGCGCTTTCGACGGCACATTGCGCCGGCTGATCGCGCAGCAGGGCGACACGCTGCCGATCGGCGCGTTGCTCGGCGTCGTCGCGGACGCCGAGACGTCCGACGCCGACATCGATGCTGCCGTCGAGGCGTTCCAGCGCGACTTCGTGCCGGCCGCCGCGGATGCCGCGGACGCGGGACCGCAGCCGGAAAAAGCGCAGATCGGCGGGCGCACCGTGCGTTACCTGAAGATCGGCGACGGCGGCACGCCCGCGGTGCTGATCCACGGCTTCGGCGGCGATCTGAACAACTGGCTATTCAACCATGCGGATCTCGCCGCGCACCGCGCCGTGTGGGCGCTCGATCTGCCGGGGCATGGCGAGTCGGGCAAGGCGCTCGACACGGGCAGCCTCGACGAGCTGGCGGACAGCGTGATCGCGTTTCTCGATGACCGGGGCATCGAGCGCGCGCATCTGGTCGGCCATTCGATGGGCGGCGCCGTGTCGATGACGGTTGCCGCGAAGGCGCCCGAACGCGTCGCGTCGCTGGCCTTGATCGCGGGCGCGGGGCTCGGCGACGAGATCAACCGCGAGTACATCGAAGGCTTCGTCTCGGGCAGCAGCCGCAACACGCTGAAGCCGCATCTGGTGAAGCTGTTCGCCGACGGATCGCTGGTCACGCGGCAACTGGTCGAAGACATCGTCAAGTACAAGCGGCTCGAAGGCGTGAACGACGCGCTGCGCAAGATTGCGGCGTCCGCGTTCGAAGGCGGGGTGCAAAGCCGCGTCTATCGCGACCGGCTCGACACGCTCGCGCCGCGCACGCTGGTGATCTGGGGCGCGCAGGATCAGATCATTCCCGCCGTGCACGCGCAGGGGCTGCCCGCTCAGGTGCGCGTGCACGTGATCGACGGCAAAGGGCACATGGTGCAGATGGAGGCTGCATCGGACGTGAACCGCCTGCTCAACGAGTTCTTCGGATAACCGCGATGGACGCCGCTTCTCCTACCGACAGCTTCACGGCGCTTGGCCAGCATGGCAAGCGCAATCGCGACAAGCTCGCCCGCATTCCGGTGAAGATCGTGCCGGCGGACCATGCGGCCGTCTTGCCGAAGCCGCCCTGGCTGCATGCTCGGCCGATGATGAGCGAAACCGTCGCGGGCGTGGCGGCGGTGCTGCGCGAGCACAAGTTGCATTCGGTCTGCGAGGAGGCGATGTGTCCGAACATCGGCGAGTGTTTTGCGCAGCGCACCGCGACATTCATGATCATGGGAGGGATCTGCACGCGGCGCTGTGCGTTCTGCGACGTCGCGCATGGCCGGCCGCAAGCGCTCGACGACGACGAGCCCGCGCGACTCGCCGACGCTGTCGCGGCGCTCGGGCTGCGCTACGTCGTGATTACATCGGTGGACCGCGACGATCTGCGCGACGGCGGCGCCGCGCACTTCGCGCGCTGTATCAAGCTCGTGCGCGAGCGCGTACCGGGAATTCGCGTCGAAATCCTGACGCCGGATTTTCGCGGGCGCATCGAGCGCGCGCTCGATGCGCTGTCCGGGGCGTGGCCGGACGTCTTCAATCACAACATCGAGACGGTGCCGTCGCTGTATCGGGCGGCGCGGGCCGGCGCGGACTATCGCGGCTCGCTCGAACTGCTGTCGCGCGCGAAACGCCAGAACCCGGCGGTATTGACCAAATCCGGGCTAATGGCCGGCCTCGGCGAGACCGACGGCGAATTGCTCGCGACGATGCGCGATCTGCGCGCGCACGACGTCGACGTGCTGACGATCGGTCAGTATCTCGCGCCGTCGCGGTATCACATGCCGGTGCGGCGATATGTGCCGCCCGCGACTTTCGACATGCTGCGCGATGAAGGTTTGAAGATGGGGTTCGTCGAAGTGGTGGCGGGGCCGCTCGTGCGTTCGTCGTATCACGCGGATCGGACGCCGCAAGGCCGCGCGCCAATCCCGTGAATACCTCCCCGTAACCTCGGCTTTTCGACCGATTGGCCGCCAGCCAGGTAGCCGACAATTGGTGGCTATACGAGGCGAGTCCCAGCGCGCGGCTGCCTCCCGGACGACGAAACGGTATTCGTCACCACGTGCACTTTGTCGAGGCAGACATGTCAAGCAACATTACGATCACGGACGAACTCGTAGCTGAAATCGCAAACCGGATGGCCGACGAGGGCCAAAAGGTGTCCCCCGTAGCCATCTGGTCCGAAGTCCATAGCGGTTCGGTGGTCGCGGTGTCCGCGGCATTGCGCAAGTGGCGCGAAACGCGCGCCGCGCGGGTGCCGCAGGTCGTCGAACGTCCTGCTTTGCCGGAAACCGTGACGGACACCATGCGCGAAGCGCTCGACCGGCTGTGGACGTCGGCGCAGGACGAAGCGGAACGCTCGGTGGCGCGACGCCTCGCCGCGATGCGCCAGCGTGTCGAAGACGCCAGCAACGAGCGCGACGAAGCGCTCGCCGAACTGCAAACCACCGTCCAGGAACTGGATGCGCTGCAAGTCCAGCTGGACAAGATGACCCGAGCCTACGACGAGAAGGTCGATGCCGTGGCCGGGCTGGAAGAGGACATCGCGCTCGCGGTGCAACGCACCGACGCAGCCGAGAAGCGCGCGCAGGAGCTGGCCGAGCGCGTTTCGCACCTCGAAGCGGAACTGGAGCGCGCGGAACAGGCCGCCGGGCGTGGAGCGATTGCGGGCGACGGGAGCGATGGCGAAGGCGAGGTGGCGAGCGAGTCGGCTGAGCCGGTTGTCGAAACGCCGGCAGGCGAAGCAGAGCGCGCGGCGCAGGAAGCGGAGCATGCCGAAGCGGTCGCTCGTCTTCAGAGCGAGCTCGAAGCGATTCGCGCGGAGCTGCAGGCCGAGCAGGAAGCGCATGCGGCTCGACGCGAAGAGATCGCCGGCGCGCAGGCCGAACGGGATGCCGCCGCGCTCGAATTGCAGAATGCCCAGACGCAAATCGCCACCCTGAGCGATGAGCGCGATGCGGACGCCTCCGAAATCGCGCGGTTGTCGGCCAGCTTGTCCGAAGCGCAGGAACGTGCCGACGCGGAGCCGCAGCGCGCGGCCGAACTGGCCGAAAGCGCGGCGGCGAGCGAGAAGGCCGAGGACGTGGAATCGGCGTCGTCGGCGGGTGTCGACTCGCAGGAATTCGAAGCACTGAAGGCGCAGATGTCGCGCGATGCGGAAGCGCATGCCGCCGCGATTGCCGAAGCACGGGAGACCGTCAGGAAATGGTCCGACTACTCGAACGCACTGAAGCAGCAACTGACTCAGGCGAATGAAAAAATGGTGGTCGTTCTTGCCCGCGGCGCAGGCGAAGCGACCTTGAGCCGCCGGCTTTCCGCTGAACTCAGTCAGGTCAAGCCGGAGCATGAATTGCTGCGCAAGGAGATCCAGCAGCAAGTGATCGTCGAAACGATCACCGCTCACCTCGAGAAACAAGGCTACCGCTACGACGAGCAGACGGGTGCGGTGTCGAAGCTGAACACCGAAAGCTCGCCTGCGTGACGGGATCGTTGATGTGATGGCGCGCGTCGCGGGAATGGCGACGCGCAATGGGCTCGTAGGGAGGGCGGCGGCGTCGAAGGCTGGGTCCGCTCACTCGGAAGCGGGAACACCTGCCGGAGCAGTGTGGCGGGCGCGCGAGCCGTCGTTCGATGCAAACAGGTAGTAGGTCACTGCCGTCGCCACCAGTCCGACGATCCACGAAACGTCCGCGCCGCCCATGATCGATGCCCACGGACCGTGGAAGAAGCTCTCCTCCATGAACGGGACCTGAACCGCGATCCCGAAGATGTAAATCGCGATGGCCTTGAAATTGAACGAACCGTACACGCCGCCGTTACTGCTGATGATTTCCGACACGCGGTAGCGCCGGTTGCTGATCAGGTAGAAGTCGACGAGATTGATCGCTACCCATGGCGCGAGCACGATTCGCATCGCGAAGATCGCGGTCAGGAAGATCGCGATAAAGTTGCTCGAAGCCCACAACGCAGTGACGGTAGACGAAACCAGCAGCACCGTCGACACGATGATGCGAACGTTGCGGCCCGGCACCCAGTTTGGACGGAACGTTTGCGCGGCGGTAATGAACGACAACACGCCGCCATACAGATTCATGCCGTTGTGGCCGATGATATTGACCAGGAACAGCAAGATCAGCACGTAGCCGAACAGGCCGGTTTGCGTGCGGATGGCTTGCATCGCATCGGTGGCGTGGCTGGTGCTGATCGCAAGTACGCCGAACAGGAACGCGAAGATCGTGCCGAGCGACGTGCCGAAATACGTGAACGCGAAGGTCTTCATAAAGCCGGTGGTGGCCGGAAGGTAGCGCGAATAGTCGGACGTGTAGGGAGCGAAGCTGATCTGCCAGACGGCACAAAGTCCGAACATCGCGAACCAGTTCGACAGATCGAAATGGCCTTGCTGAAGAATTCGCGCGTCGAGACCAGGCGCCATCATGATCATGCCGATCAGCAGCGCGCCGCCCATGAACCATGCGCCCACCTTGTTGAAGCGGTGGATGAAGTGATAGCCGATAACGCCGACCAGCGTGGCGAGAATCGCGCCGAGCACGGTGCCAAGCGCCACCGGTACCGCAGGGACAGCGGTGTGCAGCGTCTTGCCCGCGAGGATGATGTTCGAGACGAAGAAGCCGAGGTAAATCAGCGTGGTGAAACCGACCACGAGCAGCGAGCCATAACGGCCGAACTGCGCGCGGCTTTGAATCATCTGCGGCACGCCGACGAGCGGGCCTTGCGCGGAGGTCAGCGCATGGAAGACCGCGCCGAAGAACTGGCCGGCGGCGATCGCGAGAATCGAGCTCACCACATCGAGGTGAAAGACGAGTACGGAAGTCGCACCGGAAATCACCGCGAGCGGCGCGACGTTCGTGCAGAACCACAGGGTGAAAAGATCGACCGGTTTGCCGTGCCGATCCGACGGAGCGACGTACTCGATCGAGTTGCTTTCAATGGCCAGAACGCTGTTGTCGTTCGACGGGCTTTTCATAGTGTCTCCATCTTTATCGCACAGGCGTGCGCGATGCCACGTTCGATAGACGTGACATGGCGTTGCCCTCTATGGCTTTGAAACGGTGCTGCGGGGGAATGGACCGCGCGTTGGACTCAGCGCATCACGAACGGATCGCTGATCGGTTCGTCCGAGGTGCGCAGCCATACCGACTTCGTCGTCGTGTATTCGAGCGCCGCGGCCAAGCCGCCTTCGCGGCCGTGGCCAGACAGGCCGAAGCCGCCGAACGGCACCAGCGGCGACACCGCGCGATAGGTGTTGATCCACACGATCCCCGAGCGTACGCGCTTCGACACGCGATGCGCGCGAGTCAGGCTGGTGGTGAAAATGCCCGCGGCGAGACCGTAGGCCGTGCTGTTCGCCTTGTCGATCGCTTCCTGCTCGGTGGTGAACGTATCGACCGAAAGAACCGGCCCGAACAGCTCCGTCGTGATGCTGTCGGCGTTGCTTACGCCGGTGCAGTCGAGAATCGTCGGCGCGTAGTAGTAGCCGTCGCGCGCGAGCGCGTTGCCTCCGGCGAGTACCCTGGCGCCCTGGCGTACCGAGTTCGCGACGACCTTCTCGATGTTGCGCAGTTGCCTCTCGGTGCAAAGCGGTCCGTACTCGGTCGACATCTCGTTGGGCGAACCCACGCGGATGCGCGATACACGCTCCACCAGCAGGGCGAGAAACCGCTCTTTCACGGAGGCTTCGATCAGCAGCCGCGAGCCCGCCACGCAGCTTTGGCCGCTCGCCGCGAAGATGGCCGCGACCTGCGCGTTCACGGCGCTCTGGATATCGGTATCGGCGAACACGATGAAGGGCGACTTGCCGCCCAGTTCGAGCGACACCTTCGCGAGGTTGTTCGATGTATTCGACACGATGTGCCGCGCAGTTTCCGGGCCGCCCGTGAACGCAACCTTGTCGACCTTCGGATGGCCGCTGAGTACCGCGCCGCATTCCGGCCCGAAGCCGGTGATCACATTGACGACGCCCGGCGGGAAGCCGGCTTCGTGCACCAGCTTCGCGAATTCGAGCAGCGGCCCCGGCGCTTCCTCGGACGCCTTGAGCACGACCGTGCAACCGGCGGCGAGCGCCGGTCCGAGCTTGACGGCGGACAGGAACAACTGGCTGTTCCACGGCACGATCGCGGCGACCACGCCGACGGGCTGCCGTTCGAGCCAGACCTGCATGTCAGGCTTGTCGACGGGAATGCTGCTGCCTTCGAGCTTGTCGGCGATGCCGGCGTAGTAGCGGTAATACTCGGCGACGTAGGTGATCTGGCTGGAGGTCTCGCGAATGATCTTGCCGGTATCGTTCGTTTCAATTTCAGCGAGTCGCGGCGCAGCCTGTTCGACGAGCCCGGCCAGTTTGTACAGCAGCTTGCCGCGCGCCGACGCGGTGAGGCCGGCCCACGCGGAATCGGTGAGCGCGCGATTGGCCGCCTCGACCGCGCGGTTGACCTGCTCGGTGCGTGCTTCGGGCATCTGCGCCCATGCTTTGCCGGTGGCCGGATTCACGCTCGCGAACGTGGCCGCGCCGGGTTCGAACTGTCCGTCGATATACAGCTGAAAATGCGAATCCATGGCGTCGGCCCCTTACCGGAATGCAGGCATCACGTCGTTGATCATGCGTTCGAGCGATGCCTTCTTGCGCTCGAAGCTCATGCCCGTGTCGATCCAGAACGAGTACTCGTCGAAGCCGAGTGCCTCGTATGCCCTTAGGCGCGCGATCACTTCCTCGGGCGTGCCGATCACGTTGTTCTTGCGCATCGCCGCGGGCGTATAGAACGGATGAGCAGCGATCTCTTCCGGGCTCAGCGTCTTGATCATGCCGCGGCTTACCGGTCTCTCGTTCTTGAACCACGCGCCGAAGTAGTTGTAGAACGTGTTCACTTCGTCGGCGGCGATCTGCGCGTCGTTTTCGCTGCTCGCCACATACGTGTGACGCAGCAGCATGATCTGCGGGCGCGGCAGGTTGCTGAACTTCTTGCACGCGGCGTTGAAGTGGCCAACCAGCTTCTCGACCTCTTCGTCGCCCAGATGCAGTGGCGTCACCTGCACGTTGCAACCGTTGGACACCGCGAACTCGTGGCTGTTCGGATCGCGCGCGGCCACCCAGATTGGCGGGTGCGGGCGCTGCAGCGGCAGCGGCGAAGACGTCGTGGCAGGGAATTTCCAGAATTCGCCTTCGTGCGCGTAATCGCCTTCCCAAAGCTTTTTCACGGCCGGGATCAGTTCGCGCATGCGTTGACCCGCGCCCCACGCGTCGAGCCCCGGATGCAGGCGTTCGTATTCGAACGAATACGCGCCGCGCGCGATGCCCAACTCCAGCCGGCCGTTCGAAATGATGTCTGTCATCGCGGCTTCGCCGGCCAGCTTGATCGGGTGCCAGAACGGCGCCACCACCGTGCCGGTGCCGAGCCTCACGTGCTTCGTCTTGTTGGCGAGGTCCGCGAGATTGATGAACGGATTCGGCGCGATCGTGAAGTCCATGCCGTGGTGCTCGCCGGTCCAGACGGCGTGCATGCCGCCGCGATCGGCAATCTGGCAAAGCTCGACCATTTCGTCATACAGCTGCTTCTGACTGGTCTGCTCGGAGACGCGCTCCATGTGAACGAAGAGGGAAAATCGCATGATGTGACCTTTCAGGAATGAAGCGGGCGGACTGTGCCGTTGCTATGGTCGCCGAAGTACAACCCGTAGCTCTTCAACTGGCTTTCCTTGCGGTAGCGGTGCAGCATGCTGGCCAACGCGCTGTCCTGCAACGCTTGCGTGTCGATGTCGTCGAGGCTGATGAATTTGCCCGAAGCGTGACCCGAAGCGGCGCGTTCATCCGGTGCGCTGCACAGGAACGAGATGTACTGGTATTGGGTTTCGGTGTTGTTGTAGGTCGAATAGATGAAGCTTGCCGATGCGTCGGGCTGGTACTTCTCGAAGATCTCGGCGAGTGCCTTGTCGGCGCCTTCGTTGCCGATCTGTTTCGACGGGAGTCCCCATTTGTCGTCTGCTGTTTTGACGAGCAGCACTTTGTCGTCGCGCGCGATGATCGCGCTGACGATCACCTTCGGGCCCGCGATGACTTCGGCCGACACTCTGGCCGGCGTGAAATAGCCGCCGCGGTAGTAGCCGAGACCCGCGCAGCCGGCCGAATGGAACGCCTCGACCTTGCCGACGATCAGCGCATGGTCGCCCGCGTCGATCACCGCGTGCGTCGTGCAGTCGAACCACGCGCTGACGTCGTCGATCAGCGGGTTGCGGTTTTGGCTCAGATGCCAGGCCACGTTGGCGAAGCGATCGTCGCTCGGTCGCGCGAAAATGTTGGACAGATCTTTTTGCCCTTCCGCGAGGATGTTGATCGCGAAGTGCCCGCTGGTGGAAAACGTCTGAAAGTTGCTCGACGTCTTCGCGATGCTCACCAGCAGCAATGCGGGGTCGAGCGAAACGGACGAAAACGAATTGGCGGTGAAGCCGAGCGGCTTGCCGTCGTCACTCGCGGTGGTCACGATCGTCACGCCGGTCATGAACGCGCCGAACGCGTCGCGCAGCTCGCGCGTGTTGAGTTTCGGCGCTTCCTGGCTAGCTACCTGACTAACATGCTGGCTCGTCTGTTGGCTCATTTCACACTTCCAATTCGTGGTCTTGCGTCTGCGGCGTCGTCTGCAACCAGGCACGCAGGGCGCGATTGACTTCGCGAGGCGCGGTCAGATTCACCATGTGTCGCTCGTTGTCGATCACGACCGCGTGGCCGTGACGGGCGGCTTGCGCCATCTGTCTGGCCATCGCCGGGGTCGAGTTCGGATCGTCGGAACCGGTGAGCACGAGAGCAGGGCGGGCGATTGTGTTCCAGCCGTCGGCATATACGTCGTCGCCGTTCGCGAAGGCCGTATAGGCGGTCGCGTAGCCACACAGGTCCGCCGACTTCAGCCACGACTCGACCCGTTGCGCGGCAACCCGTTGCGATTCCTCGGCCGTGAACCAGCGCTGCAACGGTGTTGCCACATCGACGGCGCCCGAGCGCAGTTCGGCCGCGCGACGCAGCACGGCATCGCGCGCTTGCGCGGTGCGCCGATACACACCGTTCAACACGGCGACGCGCTTGACCAGATCGGGCCGCGTGACCGCGACGCCCGCCGCGATCAACGAACCCATCGAGTGACCGGCCAGATTGACGGGGCCCATATCCAGCGCCTCGATGAAACTCGCTGCCCACTCGACGAACTGTTGCAAGCCGGCGCCCGGTTCGAGCGGATCGCTTCGACCGTGGCCGGGCATATCGACCGAGATCACCCGGAACTCGGGCGACAGCGCTTCGATCTGCGGATACCACGCGTGCGCCTGCATGCCCACGCCGTGGATCAGCACCAGCGGTTCGCCGCTGCCCTGCTCCAGATAGTGCGCGACGCGCTTATTTGACAGCTGCAGGGTTCTTGACGTCATTTCCGAGCTCTGCGAGGTCTTTGTAGCGATCGCCAATGCGGTGATGCGGACGGCCGCCAGTAGCAGCGCCAATCGCGATCACGAGTTGGTCTGCGGCCGGCGCGTCCGCAATCGCAAACTGCAGCGTCAGATAGTGCGAACGGCGGCCTTCGTCGTTCTTGTCCATCATCGGGATCAGCAGCGGCGCATTGGCGGGGCCGCGCGTGTTGTTGAACGCCAGATACGACTTCGCACCGACGGCCGAGCGATACGTGTTGCCGAAGTGCAGTGTGTGGATCAGCGCGGACGCGTGCTCGATCTCGCCCGCAAGGCCGACGATCGCGCTCTTGCCGAACGCTTCGACCGCTTCGCCGGAACCGGCTTCGTCGATGATCAGCCTGGTCAGGTGCTCGCTCAGTTGCGGCGCGAGCGCGCGAATCTCCGGCGACAGGTCTTCCACATAACCGCGGCCCGCCCACGGGTTCTTGATCACGGCGGCCGCGCCGATCATTTTCAGCGGCTTCGCGGCGACCTTGTCGCCGTCGACGAAGACGGTCTCGACATGGAGGATGGATTTGCGAATCAGGCTCATGGCAGCTTCCTGCGTGGGTTGGATGTGTGAGGCATTGTGGTATACCATGTTACGGCATGCCATGAGTGTTAACCCGCGGCGTCGGCGGAAGCCGCGTCGGGCGGGGAGAAGGGCGTTTTTGCGAGGGATTTGACGGCGAGCAGCGACGCCAAAAACACGCAGCGCGCGGTTTGTCAGACCATCAAGGAAGCGGCAGGCATTGCGCAAACCATTCCGGATTTAGAAGGAGGAGATATGGCTGCATATTGGATCGCCCACGTAACCGTGCTCGACGCGGCGAAATACAAGGGCTACACGGACATCGCACCGCAGGCGTTCAACAAGTACGGCGCGGTGTTTCTCGCGCGCGGCGGCGCGTCGGAGGTGCTGGAAGGCGAGTCGTTCGAGCGGCACGTCGTGATTCGCTTCAGGGACATGCAAACGGCGCTCGACTGCTATCACTCGCCGGAGTATCAGGCCGCCAAACAGAAGCGCGATGGACATTGCCGGGCGCAGATCACGATCGTCGAGGGCTTGGTGGATGTTTGAAAACAAAACGTGTCCTGACGCAAATGGCTAAGTCACCGTTTGTATGAATATTCGTTCTTCCTCGCAATTCCCTCGTTGCAAAAAAATGGTCTAGGCGCGCGGCGCGCTGCAAAAACGGATTTGCAAATGAAATCTGTACTGACGTCCTTGGGGCGTGCCGCGCAGGCAGGCACGCAGCAAGTTCTTATCGGGGAAAGCTGCCAGGGTTCGCTTTGCGATGACCTCCTCGCCTGCCGGCATCAGTTCGGATATCGATGTACGTGCTGACTGTACTGTCAAGGCGGGGAGGGTGGCCAGCCCTTCACCACCGTCACGTTGGACAGGAAATCTTCATCGCCAGGCTCGCCTCAATTACGGATCTCACCCTCGCGACGGGGAGCGGTTGACGATGCAGAAACAGCCTGCCCGCCAGGTTTCCCGGGAGGGGGCGGCTGCCGCAGTACGTGGAGTTCCGGTAGGGCAGCGCTATCCGGCCGGGGCGGGGCCGCACTGCCTGCGCTTGCCGCTTGCGGACCCTCTCCGTAGGGGAGATCGTCGGTTTGCAGCGACAGGTTGGTCTCTTCCGACGACGTATGAAGCTGCATTTGCGGCAATGGGATCTCGATGCCGGCCGCATTCATCTTAAGCTTGAGCCTTGCGTTGAACGCGCGGGAGATGCTCCACTGCTGCAGCGGTCGAGTCTTGATCTGCCCTTTCACCACTAGCCAGTTGGTGTCGAAGCGCTCGAGCCCCCACACCTCGATCGGCGCGAGTATCTCGTCGCGGAAGCGATAGTCTTCGATCAAATCCGTGCCCACTTCCGCGATGATGCGCGTGACTTGATCAATGTCAGCAGAGAACGGCACTCTTACTTCGAAGACCGCGTTGGCGAAGTCGCGGGACAGGTTCTTCACGATCTTGATCTGCGAAAACGGAATCGTGTGGACCGCGCCCTGCCCGTCGCGTAACCGGACCGTGCGGATCGTCAGATCCATGACGATGCCCGCATGGCCGCCATCGACGTCGATCCAGTCGCCGACGGAGATGGTCTCCTCGACGATGATGAAGAGCCCCGTGATCAGGTCAGTGACGAGCGATTTCGCCCCGAAGCCGAATGCAAGACCGATTACGCCTGCGCCCGCGAGCAGGGGCGTCAGATTGATGCCCAGGCTGGCCGCGCCGATGATGGCGGCCAGGGTTGCCACCGTCGCAAGGGTTGCATTGCGCACCAGCGGCAACATCGTACGCGCACGAACGCCGGGCTCCAGTGCCTTGTTGCGTGAACTGCTCGGGCCTAGAACCTCGAGAATGACCGTGTCGACGAGAATCCAGACGAACCATGCGCCGAAAACGGTCGCGATGACTGTAAAAAGCGCATGTCTGAAACCGGGTGTCATCGCACTTCGTTTGACCAGCCTTGCAATCGGGCCACTCCACAGAACCAGTTCGAATCGAATGTACGCGAGCCACATCACGAGAACGAGCAGCGAACTGGCAAAGCGCAGGAGCCGCATCAGGTGTGGCGCGCGGCGCTCGGCGCGGCTGTCCATTCGACGCGTCAGGTGCGGCAGCAGCACCGACGCAAACAGCGTGAGCACGAGCAACAGCGCGCTGAGCAGCGACGGCTGCCATACGTTGCCCTCGTCGCTGCGTCCAGCAATGGTGGCGACGACCGAAGCGACTGCAATCAGCAGTATCGGGATGTGCCACAGCGAGGCGAGGATATCGAGCGCTTCGGTGGCAAGTTTGTGGTCGCGTCTTCGCGAATAAGGTCGATTGCGAATCAGATGCGTGACGGGGCGGCGGTATGCAAGCGCGAAGTAACCGCTCAAAACGGCCGCCGCCATGTTTGCGAAGCTCGACACGATGCCGGCAACATTCGGGCCGACAATGCGCGTCACGTCAGGGTCGGCCATTGCGTCGCCGAGCGCGCCGAATGCCCCTATCGCGAAGATCGGCAAGAGGCCGCCCGCCAGCAACTGCCGCACTGCGACACGCCGGTGTGCCGTGCTAAACGCCGAAATCACGACCACGCAGAGCACCCGGAAGGTTATACCCACGACGATCGCGTAGGCGATCACGAGTCCGAGCGTACGGCCAATGGCTTCGGGCATGCTCTGCCCAAATAGCAGTACCGCTACGAACGCGATGATCCATGGCCCTGTCTTGCGCAGCGTGAAGCTCAACAGGTCCACGAAACTCGGATCCGCAGCTAGTGTGACGTCCCGGCCATAGTGCGCAAGCACGCGCCGCTGCAAGTGGACTAGCAGCGCGGCATACGCGCCCCACCCCGCAAGCGTCGAGGCGATGCCGAGCAAAGCCTGGCCGAGTGTTTCGCCCCTCCCGCCCATGACCAGGGCTCGCAGTTCGCTAGCGGCCGAAGCAAAACGTGCCGCCCAGAAGTGCAGCGGTGTCCGGCCTTCGTTCAGATTCGTTTCGACCGACGCAATGCCCGATGCGATCACGCCGAGAAGAGCGCCATTAGTCTGCGCCGACGCCGCAACGGGTGCCGGAGCTTGTGTCCCGTCGCGGAGTCCCTTCAACTGGGCGATAAGCGCTTCGCGCCCTTTCTCATTCTCAAGCGTGACGATCAGGGTGTTCAGCGAACGCGTAAGTTCTGCCTGACTGGCGGGCGAAGGTGCAGAAGCGGCCTGTGGCGCCGAGGGCGGCTGTGTAGAGGCACCCGTCATAGCGGTGACGCTGCTTTGCAGCGGGGCAGGCAAGGGCGCTGCTGCGGCCGCGCGGACCCATGCTGGCAGCAGCGCGAGGATGCCAATCAGCATCATGCATGCGCGAGCACGCCGTGTGGTTCGTCCTGCCGTTCCGCCCATCCTTGGTGTATGCGACGGAGCAGCTACAGCCCCGAGAGTATTCGGCGCGGAAAGAGGCCGGGCGTGGCCAGATTGACGCCGCATGAACGCGTTCATGGACATCCTTCAGGAAGGTCGCCACCAGTACGGTGCCGCGTAGTCGGGTGCGTTCGCGCAGCAGACATTAGAAGTGACTCTTTTCCCCCTCGAGAAAATCAGTGCCTCGCGTGCTGCAGTGCGACGCCCTGTGTTTTTGCGGCGACGAGAGAAGGCAAAATGCGCGTCAGACGTTGAACGCTCGAGAAGCGGTAGCCTCCGACTTCCATAACGAATGCCATCGACATGAGCGAACCTGTTTCCAGGAGGGCGATCCTGACAAGACATTTAATGATTGACTGCCGGGCAAATTGCGTGCACGGCGACGTTCGATCGTCTTCGGAGTCTTACCGTACACGGTCAAGCGGGCAAAACCAATGGGACCAAAGTCCGATAGCAGCCCGGCGCTGCACTTTTTACCGCGCTGGACCTTGCGGTCGGCTCGTCGGACCCGCTAGAAACTCATCGCGAATCCGAACGACACGCCGTGCACGTTGCGACCGAACACGTAGCGCACCATCGCGCGCGTGCGGGTGACGATGACGGGATACCTGCTGCTATCGAGTTCGAGGCCGACTCCCAGCGACGTGAGGTCGTTGAAACCCAGCACCCCGGCGCTGTCGCCGAAATAGTGCGAGTAAGCGGCTTCGAGCACATAGCGGACTGGCCGGTCCAGCGCGTGCCAGCCGGTGGGCGCGCGCCAGCGTGTCCATAGGCTCACTTGCTGGGCCGTGGCCGAGCCCTGAACGGCCTGCGATGAAGCGCCGAAACTGCGCAGGTAGATATCGGTCGCCCGCAATTCGGCGTCGATTTCGTAGTTTTCGCGGTAGTGCTCGTAGTCGAGCATCAGGGAGCCGCCATAGCCGTAGGCATTGAGCGAGCCGTTCTCGAGGAACTGCAGGTTGCTGTCGGTGACGTGATTGAACAGCGTCTGCCCCACCTTCAGGTCGCTCGACACGCGCCCGATCGTACCGTTCAGGATCGGGCGGAATGCCAACTCGTCGGTGATGCGGAAATCCCAGCCCAGGCCGACCGTGCCGCTGAAGGTGTTCCACTTGGTGGGCACCGCACGCTGCTGGGCGCCATCCGTGGCGATGAAAATCGGATCGTAGCGGCTGTAGGCGAGCGTGCCCTCCATGTACAACGGAAACGACCTGCTGAGCGTGAAGCCGCCGCCGAATTGCGTCTGCCCGAAGCCGGGATTACCGGTCAGGCCGTTATTGACCGACAGATTGCTGGTCGTGACGTCCGGGACCGTCGTGTAGCTCATGATCGCGAGCACAGCGTCCGCGTGCTGCTTTACATTGCCGCCGATCACAGTGTTGATCGAAGATCGCGCTGGGGTCGTCTGGGCAATCACGAGGCCGGGTAGCAGGAGCAAGGACAGAGCGACACACATCCGTGACGTGTGAAGAGTCCGATGTAACGGCAGTGCACGCATTCTTAAGCAACCTGGCCGGTTCTCCATGATGAGTAGGCATCGACACCCCGGGCCTGCCTCTGAGCTGCCTGTTCATTGCTGAAGTTGCATGAGCCCTTGAGGGCTTGCTCGAGGGCGATCGAAATGTTGACCGGCTTGCCAAGGGGAATGGATGGGGTATTGCAGCCGGCACCGAGAAACGGCAATAGAAGTAGGGAAAGAGAAACATAGGTGGGCATGGCGATCTCCTGCCGAGACTCATACGATACCGGTCTGCCGGACGATCGATTTCAGGATCGGACAGCCACTGGCCTGCTAGATTCTGGAGAGAGAATGCCCACGAGCACCGCGTTTCCCAGCAAGTTGTCTGGTTGGCGTCGTGTATGTGTCGGGCAGCACGTGCGCGCCACTGAGGAAGTCGATGTGGCTTGTGGCGGATGTATTCCACGGAGCAGATCCGCATCAGTGACGTTCCCGCTCTGCGGGAAGTGAGCGTGCGCCAATACGTTTTCCCCTCAGTGCTCAATAGAAAGTCACGCCAGTCACGAGCATCATGTTGCGAACCTGGTTCGTCACGCTGCCGAGATTGGGGTTCAGTTGACCCCAGAAGTCGGCCGTGAAGGTTCCGCTACTGAAGCCTTCGCAAATGCATAGACCCCGCCGTTGAGTTCGGGCTTGCGCAAGGCTAGCGCCTGGAACACGAATGCAAGCATCAGCATGCCGACCGCGGTAATTGTCCAGCCGATCAGCACGGCGCCGGCATCCGCACTGGCCGCCATGTTCTGTGGCAGTGAAAAGATGCCGCCGCCCACCATCGAGCCTACGACGAGGGCAGTGAGCGCGCCGAGGCGCAGCTTGTTCGCTGAGGCGGGCGTCGCGGCGCTTTCGGGTGTCGGGGCGGCACGAGGCGTGGACGTCGAATCGGACATGGATGGTCTCCGGTACAAGCCGGTCGCGCCGCAGACTCGCGTTGCACCGACCAGTGAAAGCGCTTTCTTGTGTGAGGAGTGCGCGAATTTCCTGAAGCAAAAATGGAAAGCGCGCCTGATCGCGTTTCAAATCTGCTAGGGAACGACACGGCTCACAATAGGACCTTGGTCCAATAGGGCAAAGCTTTTGGTAGAAGTCGCTACTGCTGGCGTGTGTTCTGGAAATACAAGAATTGCGCGGAAAGTAAGGAGCGGTATTTCGAGGGGTATGCAAGACCGATTTGTATGAACGCCGGTCATGTCTTTCTCCGGCAGCAAAGTGGACGACACCGCTTTGTGAGACCAGGTACGCCTCAGTTACTCCCGTTTCTCACCATTTACATCGAAGCACCGAATGGCCTTTCAGGATGACCGAACCGATCAATCGAATGATTATCGGACCAATACTTGCCGGAACCGGAGGCCTGCGGCCGCAAACGGAGATGCAATTGGCAAATCTACGGCTGCTTTCAGTGGAGAAACCGCCATTTGAAATGGCCCCGCGTTGGCATGCGTGAATAGCAGTTAGCGGCCGCGTTGCGACCCGCTACGGGGTGCGGTTTCATGCGAGATAGGCGACGCCGCCCGCTCGGAAGATGTTGGGGAGGTCATAGCAATGACAGCCTCCGGGCGTAATGGCCGTCGGCGTCTGCATGCTGATCGAACTCCCATGCTAGCGCAGAAATTGGCCGCTAAGAGAGCGCGTTGATCGCACTGTGTGCGATTCTGAGTAAGGTCGCCTTTTGCCACAAAACCTGTGCGCTCATAATCTTACGCCGATAGCTCTTAACGTATCGCTCCCGTGCGTCCTTTTCATTCAGATGATACTGTCTTCGATTTCCGGGAATGGCTACGCACGATTCTGACCGCGTTTTCGGCGCGGGAGCGAGCGCTCTTCAAGGATGCAACACGCGCCTCGCCGAGTGCGATCATGGCGTCGGTGAGTTGTTCCATTTGCGTGTCCATTGATCTTTCGTCGCCAGACTGCAAGGAAATAAAGGCACCGTCAAAGCCAAGCATGCCAAAGTGAGCAACGTCGTCGACGACTTCTGATGCCCGGGTGTCGTCCTGAACGCTGAAAGCGTTCTGGACCAACTCTCGCATATAGCCGCGGCCCTCGTTGCGGACTTTGATAACCATCCGCAGAGCTTCAGGTTCCGCGGCCTCGTTGCTCATGACCAGGACGAGCATCAATCGCAGGAAGTTTTCCCGAGTCTTAAACACCTCGCCCGCCTTTTTGAGGTACCACCTTAGCCGCTCACGCGGTGTGCCACCTTCAGGTGGATTCCGGTGAGCTTCCTGCATGGCTGCGAAAAAGCCCCGGGCCCCCTGAGCCATCACTTCGGCCAGCAGTCCGGCTTTAGAGCCAAAGTGATGGTAGATCGCACTCTTCGGGATGCCGGTTGCATTGACAAGGGCGGACATTGAAGTGCCGGCATAACCGTAAGCGGACATCACACGCGATGCCGCGTCGAGGATTTCCTGGCGCGATCGCCGACCTCGACGATTGGTCGTCTTTTGCCGCTTTTCCATTGAACGATGATAGTCCCTAAAGTTATGAACCGAGCAGTACATTTCTTATGGCTTACCCTGGTGTTGGCTTGTGGACCTATTGGTACACTTTCAAGGTGCCCAAGGCGGTCATTTCACGGACCGGCGTATCGGGAGAAACATGAGAAACGAAAAGCTCACTGTGACTGACTCGATGACACCGCGTGCGGTTGCCGCTTTGCGTGAGTGGTTGATACGGATGACACGATCCGGCCTGAGACACGCGGTGAAGCCGACGATGCAGAAGAGACATCAGGCGTTATCCGACCCACAAGATCTCCTCGCGCAGAGCCTGCATAGCATTCTTGAGGTGGTGCCCGCGGTCGCGCTGGTACTCGATAAGTCTCATCACGTTGTCTGGGCCAATGGAAGGGCGACCCAGGTACTTGGTTACGCGCTCGATGAAATGTCGGGTATGCAAATCGAGTCAATTCTCGTTCCTTCGCCCCGCGACAACCGCCCGATTTCGTTTGCCGCAGAGAGGGTCCTGCAAGGTTTGTCTCAAAGCACTACGTGGTCGGCCGTTGCGCGCACAAAGAGCGGAAGAGAACTTCAGGCTCAGGTCAGCATGTCTGCTTCGCTGGCGATCGAACCGGAGCCGCGGGTGGTGATCGTTATTGAGCCGCAAGGAGTGGATGCAACGGATGTGCTGGCGCGCGGCGACCTGGAAGGCATCCCGCTGCGCACGAGCACGGCGGATCTCGGCGACCTGGCTGCCGCGCTGGGCCACGAAGTCGATCAGCCGCTCACCGCCATTCTCAGCAATGCCCAGGCGGCACAGCGGTTTCTCGCGCAAACGCCACCGGCTCTCGGCGACCTGCGCGAGTTGTTAGCGGACGTTGTTGCCGACAGCGAGCGTGCGCACGCCATCGTCCGCAAGATGCGTCGGTCCGCCAAAGGCGAACCAACCGCAACGAGTCTGGTTGACCTGGGCAGCCTCGTGCGTGAAGTCATTCGACTGTTGCGTCGCGAGACGCAAGCGCGCGGTGCAACGGTTTGCGCCAGCGTTGCAGACGGGCTGCCGCGGTCGCGCGGTGATGTCGTTCAACTCCAGCAGGTGCTCGTCAACCTGCTGCTCAACGCGCTCGATGCTGTGCGCGACTGCCGCGCGGAGCATCGCAGGATTGATGTTACGGTTTGTGCCAGTGACGATCGCAGCAAGGTATGCATCGCGGTGATAGACGAGGGCCCGGGTGTGGATGCGGACCGCTTCGAGACGCTGTTCATGCCGTTCGTCACCTCCAAACCGCGAGGGCTCGGTCTTGGACTTGCCATCAGCCGGACCATCGTCATGGCGCACGGCGGTCGGTTATGGGTCGAGCGCAATGCCGGGCGCGGCCTGACGTTCCATGTCGAACTTCCTACACAACCGGGATGCTGAGAACGGGGTTTTGCAATATAACGGAAAACGCGCCTGCGCCCAGGACGTGTGCAACGCCCTGCGTGGCTCGCTGGGATCAAGCAACTACAGCGTGCAGGCCTACGGTGTCACTCGGGCTGACGGGTCGGATGAACAAGCTAATTGAGGACGAGCTTGGCGCGCCGGAGAAGACCGTCAAGATTCATTGGGCACGGGTGACGGAGAAGACGAACCTGGAGTCGCTTGCAGAGTTGGTATGCCGGCAAAGAAAGGCGCGGAGTTTGCCGCTGTTGCACGCGAGGTTGTCACGGCGCTGGGAGCCGGCAACCCGCACACCGCGGTTCAGTGGCGCATTACAGATTGTGCGGCGAGCGTTACGCGCCATGCTGGGTATCAGCCAGGTCCAAATTGCGCGGCGTGACGTGCGCGCCGGGGAAACGGTCGCGGCGCGGCTTTCGGTCCCGCGCAAGCGGCTGAGTGCGAGCGCGGCCCCACTGACGATGCAGCGCGAGTCTGGCCTAAGCCAGATCCCGTCGTCATGCACGCCACGAACGCTTTCGCACAGCGCGTGACGGATCGGCACTGTCCGGGCATTGACCTGAGGAGTGAGACGGATGAGAAATCGGTATCCAGCAATCAAGCTGCCTGAGTCGGTGTTGCGCTACGCAAGGGAGCTAGCAGACACAGGGACCTACGCGGACTGGATCGCAATCTCCCAGCCCCTGTGTGCTCGATATGGGGAACACCGAAGCGCCCGGTTGCTGAGCGACCCCGCCGTTCGCGATGAGCTTGACCGGCGCTGCAATTTCGCGTCGCATCAGCGACAACAGCAACATGTGAATCCTCCGGGGATGCTTCCATGACGATACTGGCGGACGGGCCAGGTCGCGTCATGCCTCTTTCATGTATTCGCCCAGCATGGTGGATGACACTGAGGGATTACCGTCCCGCGCAAGAATGGCAGTGGATTCCTGGTAGCTGCCCACAACAGAATAGCATTCGCACGAGAGAGAGCGATGCTGCTGCAGGCGTCTGCCGAACGTCGGATCTTATAAAGGCAGTGTCGCCCGAAGAGACCCAAACACTGCGAGACACCCGAACACTTCGCCGGCGTGTCGGGAGTCTGCCGCCATTTGGACTTCCTTGACGAAAGAACATTGACTTACGGGAAAGATCGGCGAGCTCGGCCTATTCGCCAACTCCCTGGTGTGCTGCCGCTATTGCAGCATCACGCTCCTTTCCGGCTGCTGTCTTTTTCTCATCGAAAACTTTCTTTGCAGCGGCTACCTTCTTGTTGTAAACACGATTAGCTGCTGCAACCTGTTGGTGCATCCGCACGATTTCGTCGGGATGCTCTGTGGTCGCAGGCGCATTGCTTGCTGAATTGTCCTGGGCCCATACGTACGAATTCGATAGCACTACAACGAAGATGGCTGAGGCCGCAAATGCTGAAATCCTCATGATCTACTCCGGTGCGAGTTTGTGGATATGTCGCCGCCCTAAAGGTCGGTTGAATATCAACCTATACGACCACCTGCATGAAGCCAATGGGACTAAAGACCGATGGTGCTCACGAAACTCTAGTTAGGCGCGCAGTTCTTCCACGGACTCACGGACCGGAAAGGTGTGAAGGCCAACACGACCGCATGTCTGCGCGTGATCACTTCGGGGCTCGTGGCGTGCACCTTCATCCAATTCGGCATCACACTCGCGGCTCTGCTCGGCATGCTTCGTCTGACACATCGCTCGAATATGAGACCAAAGTCCAATAGCGTGCAGGCCACAGAGGAATTATTTTTGGCGTACACCCGGCAGCGATCGCCGGAGACCTGATTGTCGCTCTCTGATCGGATGTGCTGTCTGGACGTCGTCACAGACGGGCCGAGATGAAGATTGCGATTGGCGGTACGGCTGCGGCGCGTCGCGGGTCGGCGCGTGACTGCGGATGCCGCGTCAATAAGGGAGAAAGCCATGAAAGTAAACAGAACACTCAAGCTGGCTAGTGGAGCATTGATCGCTGTCGCATCCATCAACGCATGGCCGCAAGGAAACGAGTCCGCCGCCACGTCCACGGAATCGGGCACGACGGCGGCTCCATCGAAGTCGGACATTAGAAAAGCGAACGGAGCCCTCAGCAAAAAGGTGCTGCGCGCGCTTACAAAGGGTGGGGTCGACACCTCGCACTTCACAGTGCTGGTCAAAGGTAGTGCGGTGACGCTCGCAGGGCATGTCCCGGATAATTACCAGATCGAAAAGGCCGGCAACATTGCGAAGGACGTTCCCGGCGTTACGTCGGTGACGAATGCCCTGGCGATTCACGACTGACACTATTGTTTTCCGTCGTGTGAATCGTAAATTGCGTTACATGAATCACTATTTCCATAGAACGGATGCTTGAAGGATTTGAATGAGCGCTGTCCTTGGTGCTATTCAATCGGTCTGCAACTCAATGAACGTCGCATGAGCGGCGTGAGGATAGCTGCTCGTGGCTCACGCGCAGCAGGGATTTCTGAACGCCCGCTTCACTTTTGACAGCCGCTAATTGCTGCGAGCTTTATCGTCCAGGGCCGGTGCACACGTGCACAGTCATATAACGATATCGACGTGGACCGCCGCTGTCCTTGCAACGATCACGGCTCTGTCCTTTGACGCGTGCGCCGACGAAAAGCAGCCGCTCAGTTTTACCGATCCTGATGATGGGAAACTCGACATGAGCGATTTCCTCATCAAACACAAAGGCGCGTTACCCGTGCCGGTCGTGATCACCGAACCGGCCGTTGGCTATGGCTTCGGACTTGGGCTGCTGTTCTTTTCCGGGCCGATTGGCGAATCAGGCGCGACGGATTCGACGGGCCAATCTGCCAACCGTGGTCCGCCGAACGTCACGGCGCTGGGTGGTCTGTACACGCAGAACGGCACCTGGGCCGTGGCGGCCGCTCATTTCCACACGTGGGACGACGACCGTTTCCGCTACCTCGGCGCGGTCGCGAAAGTCGACGCGCATCTCGACTACTTCGGTCTATCCGGGCAGCCAAGGGCCTACACCTTGCTGGGCGCGGGTCTGCTTCAGCAGTTTCTTGCGCGCATTGGCAATAGCCGCTGGTATGCGGGCGTGCGTTATGTGTTCTTCGATGCTTCGTCGAACTTCGCGGGCGGAGTCGTTCCCACCGAGGTGCGCAACTTCCAGTAGGATCAGCGGATCGGCGCCGGCAGTCTGATCGTGGACTATGATTCGCGCGACAACATCTTCTATCCCGGCTCCGGCAGCTTCGCCGAACTCGAGAGCCAATTCGCGCGCACGGGCTTCGGCGGTACGCAGAATTACATTCCGTTTTATGCGCAGCCGTACGTCGATTTGCGTGGAGTGCAGAAGGGCCGTTACCAGGACCGCAATGCGATCTCGATCGAGGCGGAGTTGCGGTGGGATCTTACGCCGCGTTGGTCAGTTCTAGGTTTTACTGGCGCCGGCAAGGCCTACGGGCGACTGGAGAGCTTCTCCCAAGCTCAGGACGTCCAGAGTGTCGGCGTCGGGTTCCGATATCTGATTGCGCGCAAGCTCGGCGTTTCGATTGGTATCGACATTGCCCACAGCAAGGATCAGAACGCGTTCTACGTACAGGTCGGCAGCGCATGGCGTTGAGACACGACGCGATCGCGCCCTTCGTCATGGTCATCGATACGGAAACGATCGATCGCTACGAGGAAACCAACCCGTCAGGGCAGGCCAGAATCCGAAACAGGTTTCCTTTGCAAAGAACCCCTGGGCAGAACCACTGGGCGGCTGATTGTGCCCTCGTGTGCAAGCCTGGACGCCGGATAAGTCATAATATGGCATTCCACGCCCGCGCCCTTGGTGGGGGCCTTCGTCCATCGTCCCACTGCCGCCTATGCACGACCTCAAAATCGACCGCAATGTCAAAACCTTGCGTGAGCTCACGCTCGACAAACTGCGCGCCGCGATAGTCCAGGGATATTTCCGGCCGGGCACCCGTCTCGTCGAACGCACGCTGTGCGACGAGCTTGGCGTGAGCCGCACTGTCGTGCGCGAGGTGCTGCGGCATCTGGAGACCGAAGGCTTGGTCGAGATCGTCGCGCGGCAAGGTCCGATCGTCGCGCGGCTCGACCCCGCACAGGTCGGCGAGATTTACGAATTGCGCGGGCTGCTCGAAGCGAACGCCGCGCGGGCCTGCGCCGAGAACGCGACGCCAGAAGTCGTGCGGCAACTGCGCGAGATCCGCGCAGTCATCGAAGACGCGTTCGAGAAACGCGATCTGCCGCGCGTGCTGGAGTACACCGAGCGCTTCTACGAAACGCTGTTCGAAGCCGCCAACAAACAGGTGTCGCTGGCGGTCGTCACGTCGCTGAACGCGCGCATCAACCGGCTGCGCGCATTGACCATCGCAACGCCGGGCCGCGGCAGCGACTCGAACCGCGAGATGAACCTGCTGCTCGACGCGATCGAGCGGCGCGACGGCGACGCGGCTTCCGCAGCGTCGTTCGCGCATATCAAGCGGGTGTCGGAACTGGCTTTGACGGTTCTTGCGGAGCAGAACGAAGCGACCGGCGACGCCTAAACCCCATCCGCAGCCGCCCCATCAAGGCCGCCGGCATCTGCCGGCGGCCTTTTTTTGTTTGTTTGATCAGCCAAACACACAACGCTTAGCCCAAAGCGTGCCTGAGCAATTCCCCCAATATCATGGTATTCCATAATACGCCATGCATTGTCGTAGGCCATAAGATGGCATACCATAATCTCATCGATTTTGTATTGCGGCTCGAAGCCTGAAAGGAGAACCCAATGACGTTCGAAGTGGAGCGTGTCCGATGAAGCCCGATTTATCGCCGACGCGCGTGATTTCGCATGGTCAGCGTGGCCGAACCGCGGGCACCTGCTACAGCGTGTACGCGCCGCAATCGGACGCCGCCGCCGAAACCGTCGTGCTGATCCACGGCGTGGGCATGAATCAGAGCGTGTGGGCGCCGCAGATCGATGCGTTAGCCGAATCGTTTTGCGTCGTTGTCTACGACATGCTGGGGCACGGCGACAGCGTGCTGCCGAGCGCGGAGCCCTCGCTCGACGAATACGCGGCGCAGCTCGCGTCGCTGCTCGACGCGCTGCGGATCGAGCGCGCGCACGTGGTGGGGCACTCGATGGGCGCGCTGGTCGCGCTCGAATTCGCGCTGACCCATCCCGAGCGCACGCTGAGCGTCGCCGCGTTGAACGCGGTGTACGACCGCACGCCGGCACAGCGCGAGGCGGTGGTGACGCGCGCGGCCACGCTCGGCGATGCGCGTGCCGACACCGGGGTGGACGGAACACTGTCGCGCTGGTTCGGCGATCCCATTCCGGGACATCTGACCCAGGCCGCGCGGGCGGTGCGCGCGCTGCTGCTTGCCGTCGATCCGGTGGGCTACGCGCGCACCTACCGTCTGTTCGCCTGCTCGGACGACGCGCATGTCGGGCGTCTCGCGAGTCTCGCGGTTCCCGCGCTATTTCTGACGGGCGAGGGCGACCCGAATTCGAGCGCGCAGATGTCGCGGGCGATGGCCGCGGCGGCACCGCATGGCCGCGCCGAAATTATCGCGAACGCGCGCCACATGATGAACGTCACCGACCCGGAGCGCGTGAACGCAAGCCTGCTCGCTTTCCTCGTCGAAGCATCGGCGCTGCGACGGAAGAAGCCCGCAACGACCACAGCAACGAACGCAGCAACTACCGCAGTCGCAGTACCAACCGGAGAACGCCATGGCTGAGTCGATTACCGCCCCGAGCGCGCAACCCGCTTTCGATATCGTCGATTTTCGACGCGCGCTCGGCGCTTTCGTGACGGGCGTCACCGTCGTCACGACGATCCAGGCAGACGGCTCGCCGCGCGGCTTTACGGCGAACTCGTTCACGTCGGTATCGCTCGATCCGCCGCTGATTCTCGTGTGCATCGCGAAGACCGCGGCGAGTTATGCGGTGTTCTCGGACACGCACCGCTTCGCGGTCAGCGTGCTCGCCGAAGACCAGAAGCATGTGTCGGGCGTGTTCGCTTCGAAGGCCGTGGACAAATTCTCGCAAGTACCGTGGAGCACGCGCAAAACGGGCGCGCCGGTGATGGATGGCTCAGCGGCGAGCTTCGACTGCACGACGCATCAGGTGGTCGATGCGGGCGATCACATCATCCTGATCGGTCGCGTGGTGGACTTCGTGCAAACGAGTTCGTCGCCGCTTGGCTACTGCCGCGGCGCGTACGTGAACTTCAGCCTGTCGCAGGACGCGCTGGCCGCGGCGGGTGCGCGCGCGAAAGTCGGCGCGATCCTCGAGCATCGCGACGGGCTGGTGCTCGTCGACACCGGCAATGGTTTGGGGCTGCCAACCGGCATCAAGCTCGACCCGGCCACCGACCCCGCGAGCCTGCACGGCGTGCTCGCGAAGCTCGGCCTGCGCGTGCATCTCGACTTCCTGTTCGCGGTATTCGAGGACGGCAGCGGCAAGGAGCCCGGCGTGCATATCTACTATCGCGGCCGCGTGATTCCGAACGGCTCGCCGTGGCTCGACAGCAGCGTGCGCATCGTGCCGCTGTCCCAGATTCCGTGGGACGACGTGAGCGACGCCGCCGTGCGCTCGATGCTCGAACGCTATGAGCGCGAACGCAGACAGGACGCGTTCGGCATTTATGTCGGCGACAGCGAAGCCGGCACCGTGCAGCCGGTCGGCCTCGCGCATTGACAGCGCGGCACCGCTGCAACCCAAAACTCACAACTCACGACGATGAAGCCGGCGCGTTTTCTCGCCGCCGGACCGACGAAGCAACACCCAACCGTATCCCGGAGACAGACATGAGCAGCAGAAGCATTCCGTTTATCGCACCGTTGTTCGTTGCTTGCGCGACGGCGTTCGCGGCAGCGCCCGCACTCGCCGCAGACCCGATTGTCTTCACGAGCTGGGGCGGCACCACGCAGTCGTCGCAACAGAAGAATTGGGCGCAGCCGTTCACGCAGGCGAGCGGCATCACCGTATTGATGGACGGCCCGACCGACTACGGCAAGCTGAAGGCAATGGTCGATAGCGGCAACGTGAGCTGGGACGTCGTCGATGTGGAGGGCGACTTCGCGTACGCCGCGCAAAAGGCCGGCCTGATCGAGCCGATCGACTACTCGGTCGTGAAGAAGGACGAACTGGACCCGCGCTTCGCGACGCCGGACGCGGTAGGCAGCTTCTATTACTCGTTCGTGCTCGGCTACAACAAGTCGAAGTACACGGGCGCACAGCCGCAGACGTGGGCTGATCTGTTCGACACCAAGAAATTCCCCGGCAAGCGCACGTTCTACAAATGGTCGGCACCGGGCGTGCTGGAAATCGCGCTGCTCGCCGACGGCGTGCCGCCGAACAAGCTCTATCCGCTCGACCTCGATCGCGCGTTCAAGAAGCTCGACACGATCAAGGGCGACATCGTCTGGTGGAGCGGCGGCGCGCAATCGCAGCAACTGCTCGCATCGGGCGAAGCGCCGATCGGGATGTTCTGGAATGGTCGCTTGCACGCGCTCGCGCAGACCGGTGTGCCGGTGGCCATTTCGTGGAACCAGAACCTGACCGCCGCCGACATGCTCGTGATTCCGAAGGGCGCCAAGCATCGCGCGGAAGCGATGAAGTATCTGGCGGCCGCGACGAGCCCGCAGGCGCAGGCGAAATTCGCCGCGGAGACGGGTTACGCGCCGATCAACGTGAAGTCGGCCGCGCTGATGCCGGCCGCGATGGCGAAGACGCTGCCCGACCAGTACAAGGACTCGCAAATCAATCTCGACATGAAGTACTGGGCCGACAACCGCGACGCGATTGCGAAGCGCTGGTACGCATGGCAATCGAAATAAGCCGCACGGACCGACGTTAGAGCCGAGCGCCGCGCAGTGAATCGGCGCGCACAGAGACACCGAGCAGGAGACATCATGCCCAACGTAATGAGTACCGTCGCGCATCCGCCCGCGACGGCCGCGCGCAAGCGGCGCGACTGGCGCAGCGCCTGGCTGCTGACGCCGGCCATGCTGCTGCTGCTGATCTTCTTCCTGCTGCCGGTGCTGTCGCTGCTATTGCGCAGCGTGCTCGAGCCGACGCCGGGACTGGAGAACTATCAGCAACTGGTTGGTTCGACCACGTACCTGCGCGTCTTCGGCAATACCTTTCTCGTCGCGACGGTCGTCACGCTCGTGACGGTGCTAGTGGGCTTTCCGATGGCATGGCTGCTCGCGATCGCGCCGCGCAAGCTCAGCTCTTTGCTATTCGCGATCCTGCTGCTGTCGATGTGGACCAACCTGCTCGCAAGGACTTTCGCGTGGATGGTGCTGTTGCAGGGCACGGGTCCGATCAACCGCGCGCTGATGGCGATCGGCCTGATTCACGAGCCGCTCGCGCTCGTGAACAAACTCACCGGCGTGACGATCGGCATGACGTACATCATGCTGCCGTTCCTCGTGATGCCGCTGCACGCGACGCTGCGCGGCATCGATCCGTCGACGCTGCGCGCCGCCGCGGTTTGCGGTGCGAGCCGCTGGCAGGCGTTCTGGCGCATCCTCGTGCCGCTCGCGATGCCGGGCGTGGCATCCGGCGCGCTGATGGTGTTCGTGATGGCGCTCGGCTACTTCGTCACACCCGCGCTGCTCGGCGGCCCGTCTTACATGATGCTCGCCGAACTCATCGCACAGCTCGTGCAGGAACTGCTGAACTGGGGCCTCGCCGGTGCCGCCGCTTTCGTACTGCTGAGCGTGACGCTGGTGCTCTATGCGTTGCAATTGCGCTTCACCGGCAGTGCGCGCGCAATTCAGGGAGGACGCTGACATGTTGCTCGATTTCGATCGTCTCGGCGGGCTTCGCTGGGCACTGGTGGCGATAGGCGCCGCCGTCGCACTGTTTCTGCTGCTGCCGATCCTGTTCATCGTCGCGCTGTCGTTCGGCGATTCGCAGTGGCTGATCTTCCCGCCGCCGGGCTGGACGCTGGAGTGGTATCGGCAGCTTTTCACGGACCCGGGCTGGATCGATTCGCTGCTGACGAGCGCGAAGCTGGCCGTGATCGTGATGGCGCTTTCGGTGCTGCTCGGTTTTCTAGCGTCGCTTGCGCTGGTGCGCGGCAAGTTCCGCGGCCGTGAAGCGGTGAAAGGCTTCTTCCTGACACCGATGGTGCTGCCCGTCGTCGTTCTGGCCGTCGCGCTGTATGCGTTCTTTCTGCGCATCGGCCTGAACGGCACGATGACCGGTTTCGTGATCGGCCATCTGATCATCGCGCTGCCGTTCTCGATCATCTCCATCAGCAACTCGCTGGTGAGCTTCGATACGGCGCTCGAAGACGCGGCGCTGATCTGCGGCGCGTCGCCGCTCACCGTGAAGCTGCGCGTGACCCTTCCCGCGATCCGGCTCGGCCTGTTCGCCGCCGCGATCTTCGCGTTTCTGGCGTCGTGGGATGAAGTCGTGGTGTCGATCTTCATGTCGAGCCCGACCTTGCAAACACTGCCCGTGCGTATTTGGTCGACGCTGCGGCAGGACCTGACGCCCGTCGTTGCGGCGGCGTCTTCACTGCTCGTCGCATTGACGACCGTATTGATGCTGGCGGGCGCCGTGCTGCGCCGCGCGCGCTAATCGACGTAATCAGCGAGGTAAACAAGCCATGACTGCATTCCTGCAAATCCAGCGTCTGCGCAAGACCTACGACGACGTCGTCGCCATCGACCAGGTTTCCCTCGATGTGCGCAAGGGCGAGTTCATGACCTTTCTCGGACCGTCCGGTTCGGGCAAGAGCACGACGCTGTATATCGTCGCGGGCTTTCAGGAGCCCTCCGACGGCCGCGTGCTGCTCGACGGCAAGCCGCTGCTGGCGGTCGCACCGAACAAGCGCAACATCGGCATGGTGTTTCAGCGATATACGCTGTTTCCGCACCTGACCGTGGGTGAGAACGTGGCATTTCCGCTGCGCGTGCGCCGGCGCCCGCAAGCCGAGATCAACGCGAAAGTCGACAAGATGCTCAAGCTCGTGCATCTGTCCGAGTGCCGCGACCGGATGCCCGCGCAGTTGTCGGGTGGGCAACAGCAACGCGTGGCGATTGCTCGCGCGCTCGCCTACGATCCGCCCGTGCTGCTGATGGACGAGCCGCTGTCGGCGCTCGACAAGAAGCTGCGCGAGGAAATCCAGCTCGAATTGCGCCGCATCCACCAGGAGACGGGCGTGACGATCCTCTACGTCACGCACGACCAGGAGGAAGCGCTGCGCCTGTCCGACCGCATCGCGGTGTTCAACAAAGGCCGCATCGAGCAGGTGGGCACCGGTGAAGAGCTGTACGCGAACCCGGCGTCGCGCTTCGTCGCGAGCTTCATCGGCAATTCGAATTTTTTGCCGGTGAAGGTCACGAAGAACACCGACGGCCGCATGAACGGCGTGTTCCCGAACGGTCACGAGATCGCGTCGGACGCCTTCAGTCCCGCGCTCACCGCGGGCGACGACGGCACCTTGATGATCCGCCCCGAGCAGATGCGCATCAGCGCGCTGCAAGCTGCCAGCGGCACGAGCGGCCTGCCTGTGACGGTGCGTGATATCACGTATCTCGGCGACGCGATGCACTACGCGGTGGCGACGCCGTGGCAGCAGGAAATCTCGATCCGGATGCCGGCCGCGCATCGGCACGACAGCGGTATCGCGATCGGCACCCAGGCGCTCGTCGACTGGGACGCACGCGATGTGCGCCTGTTCGCTCAAGCATAACGGCGACTGTCATGAGCGGCGCACTGCCATCGCTGAAGGTTCAACGCCCGACGACCACCTTGCGCGAACTCGCGCTCGAAAAAATGCGCACGGCGATCCTTGAGGCCCATTTCCATCCCGGCGAGCGGCTCGTCGAGCGCTCGCTGTGCGAGATTCTCGGCGTGAGCCGCACCGTGGTGCGCGAGGTGTTGCGGCATCTGGAAACGGAAGGGCTCGTCGACTCGATACAGAACCAGGGGCCGATCGTCGCCGTGCTCGACTTCGATACGGCGGCGGAGATCTACGAGATACGCGCGCTGCTCGAAGGCGAGGCGGCGATGGCGTGCGCTCAGCATGCGGACGAGCAGACAGTTGCCGATCTGGCTGATTTCATCGAGCAGATCCAGGCGGCGTTCGAAGCGCAGGATCATCGGGCCGTCAGGGCACTCACTTCGGCGTTCTACGAACGCATGTTCATCAGCGGGAAAAAGCATGTGGCCTGGGAGATCGTGCAGTCGCTGACCGCGCGCATCAACCGGCTCAGAGCGCTGACGATCGCTTCCGACGACCGCGGCCGCCAGGCCGTCGACGAGATGCACCGGATTCTTTCGGCCATCGAGGCGCGCGATACCACGGCCGCGCGCGAGGCCGCGATCGCGCATGTGCACCGGGTGGCCGAAATCGCCCGCAAGCTGCTGGCGGAAGGGCACGAGCAGGCGGTATGGCGTCAGGCGCGCTAGCACTCGGACGTTTCCAATCAACCGGCGCGCGGAACATCGCATCAACCGCATTTTGTGTAATGAAGGAAAGCAACGTGGAATTGAAGACCCTGTTGAAGGACGCGGCGCTTCTGCGCCATCAGGCTTATATCGACGGGCAATGGTGCCCGGCCGACTCGGGTGCGAGCTTCGACGTATCGGACCCGGCAACGGGCGCAACGCTCGGCAGCGTTCCGTCGATGGGCGAGGCCGAAACGACGCGGGCAATCGATGCGGCCAACGCCGCGTGGCCAGCGTGGCGAGCCCGCACGGCCAAGCAGCGCGCGGTCGTGATGCGCCGCTGGTACGAGCTGATAATCGAGAACGCCGACGACCTCGCGCTGATCCTGACCGCGGAACAGGGCAAGCCGCTCGCCGAAGCGAAAGGCGAAATCGCTTACGGCGCGTCGTTCATCGAGTGGTTCGCCGAGGAAGGCAAACGCGTGGCCGGTGACACACTCGCGACGCCGGCATCGGACAGGCGGCTCGTCGTCCTCAAGGAGCCGATCGGCGTGTGCGCCGCGATCACGCCGTGGAATTTTCCGAACGCGATGATTACCCGCAAGGTGGGCCCGGCGCTCGCGGCGGGCTGCCCGATCGTCGTGAAGCCCGCCGAAGCCACGCCGTTCTCCGCGCTCGCGCTCGCGGTTCTGGCCGAGCGGGCCGGCGTGCCCAAGGGCGTGCTCAACGTCGTGACCGGCGATCCGAAGGCAATCGGCGGCGCGATGACGAGCAGTTCAGTGGTTCGCAAGCTGTCGTTCACCGGATCGACCGGGGTGGGCAGATTGCTGATGGCGCAAAGTGCGCCCACGGTGAAGAAGGTCACGCTCGAACTGGGCGGCAATGCGCCATTCATCGTATTCGACGACGCCGATCTCGATGCAGCGGTAGAAGGCGCAATTGCATCGAAGTACCGCAACAACGGGCAAACCTGCGTGTGCACGAATCGCTTGTACGTGCATGAGCGGGTGTACGACGCGTTCGCATCGAAGCTGGCTACGGCAGTCGAAGCCCTGAAGGTCGGGCACGGTATGGAGGGCGGCGTCACGCTGGGTCCGCTGATAAACGACGCGGCGCTCAGCAAGGTCGAAGCGCACATCGCCGATGCGCTCGGCAAAGGGGCGTCGCTTGTCACCGGCGGCAAGCGACACGCGCTCGGCCACGGCTTTTTCGAGCCCACGGTGCTGACCAACGTCACCGCGCAGATGGCCGTGGCGAAAGACGAGACCTTCGGCCCGCTCGCGCCGCTGTTCCGTTTCTCGAGCGACGAAGAAGTGGTGAGGCTCGCCAACGACACCGAGTTCGGTCTGGCCGCCTACTTCTACAGCCGCGATATCGGCCGCATCTGGCGCGTGGCCGAACAACTCGAATACGGGATGGTGGGGATCAACACCGGCCTGATCTCCAACGAAGTGGCGCCGTTCGGCGGCGTGAAGCAGTCGGGGCTCGGCAGGGAAGGCTCGCACTACGGGATCGATGACTACCTCGTGATCAAGTACCTGTGCATGGCGGTTTGACCTCGCTCCGATAGTCAGCGCGCGGCACGGCCAAGCGTAGAATTGCGGGCGCAGCGGCGAGCCGATTCGTCGCCGGACCGGAGACCGATGGCTGATGGAAATCAAGTGGATCGAAGACTTCATCGCGCTCGCCCGCTATCAGAGTTTTTCCCGCGCGGCGGAGTTTCGCAACGTCACGCAGTCGGGTTTCAGCAGACGGATTCAGCAGCTCGAACAATGGGTCGGCGCCGATCTCGTCGACCGTACCGGCTTTCCGCCGACCTTGACTCCGGCAGGCCAACTGTTTCGTGACGCGGCCGAAGACATCCTCGAAAAGCTGTTCGACACGCGCGCGATCATTCGCACCGAACAGCGCATCGCGGGCACGAGTCTGCAGATCGCGGCGGGCCACACGATCGCGCTGAACTTCCTGCCCGCTTGGTTGCGCACGCTGTCGAAGCATGTCGGCGAAGTGCGCGCGCGCGTGATTCCGGCGAACGTGCACGATTCGATACTGATGCTGGTCAACGGCAACTGCGAGCTAATGTTCGCTTATCACCATCCGCAGCTGCCGTTGCATCTCGATCCGACCAGGTACGAATGCGTGACCGTGGGCGTCGACACCTTCATGCCGGTATGCAGGCCCAACCAGCGGCTTGCGCACGTGTACCGTCTGCCGGGCCTGATCGAACATCCGATGCCGTTCATCGCCTATACGGAGACCAGCTACTTTGGGCGCTGCTTCAAGTTGCTGATGGAGCAGAGCAAAGCGTCGCCCGCCTTGCATCTTCATTACGAGTCCGACATGGCCGAGGTCGTGAAGAAGCTCGTGCTGGAAGGCGAGGGCGTCGCATGGCTGCCGAAGAGCTCGATCGCCGCCGAACTCGATAGCGGCCAACTCGTCGCCGCCGGCCGCTCGGAATGGCAACTGCAACTGGAGTTGCGCGTGTACCGTGATCTGACGAATCGCAGCGAACTGCTCGATACGCTGTGGCGGCATCTTCGGGCTTCGTCGGGGCCCGCCGAGCAGCGCTGATAGGGTTATCCCGCGTTATGCGAAACTTGCATAGCCGTATGCAACACTAGCATTCAAGGCGGTTCTGCCGTCTCTAGAATTCCGTCCAGACACAAAAAAGCGGTACATCGACATGCGATGTGCCGGCCATTCCCGAGCGCGCGCCGGTCGATGCCGACCGTTCGTGCGCCATCCCAGGACGGAGACACATGAAGAATCGGCTCACCCTCTACATCCTCGCCGGCATGCTGCTCGGCGTGGCCGTCGGCTATGTCTGCCATCGCACGGCGGCCGATGCCGCGCACGCGAAGGAGATCGCCGGCTACTTTTCGATCATCACCGACATCTTCCTGCGGCTCGTGAAGATGATCATCGCGCCGCTCGTGTTCGCCACGCTCGTGTCGGGTCTCGCCGGCATGGAAGGCACCAGCGACGTGCGCCGCATCGGCCTGCGCTCGATCGCGTGGTTCCTGTGCGCGTCGCTGTTCTCGCTCGCGCTCGGCCTCGTGCTGGCGAATCTGCTGCAACCGGGCGCGGGTTTGCACATGGCCCAGACGAGCGCTGACGTGGCCACCGGCCTCAATACGTCGAGCCTGAACTTCAAGGACTTCGTCACGCACGCGTTCCCCACCAGCATCATCGATGCGATGGCGCGCAACGATATCCTGCAGATCCTCGTCTTCTCGGTGCTGTTCGGCATCGTGCTCAGCGTGATCAAGTCGGACCCGCGCGTCGCGCCGCTGATCGCAGGCGTCGAAGCGCTCGTGCCCACCATGCTGAAGCTAACCGATTACGTAATGCGTCTCGCGCCTCTCGGCGTATTCGGCGCGCTGGCCTCGGCGATCACGGTGCATGGCCTCGACATGCTGACCACTTACGGCAAGCTCGTCGCGAGCTTCTATACAGGGCTCGCGCTGCTGTGGGCGGCGCTGATTCTTGCCGGCTACGCGTTTCTCGGCAAGCCGATCTGGGCCTTGCTCAAAGCGATCCGCGAACCCGCGATGCTGGCGTTCTCCACCGCGAGCAGCGAGGCGGCGTATCCGCGCCTGACGGAGAAGCTGGAGGAATTCGGCGTCGACAAGAAAGTGGTCGGCTTCACGTTGCCGCTCGGCTATGCGTTCAATCTCGACGGCTCGATGATGTATCAGGCGTTCGCCGCGATCTTCATCGCGCAGGCGTTCGGCATCGACATGCCGATCAGCACGCAGATCGTGATGCTGCTGGTGCTGATGGTGAGCAGCAAGGGGATGGCGGGCGTCGCGCGCGGCTCGGTGGTCGTCGTCGCGGCGGTGGCGCCGATGTTTCATCTGCCGCCATCGGGCGTCGTGCTGGTGCTCGCGATCGACCAGATTCTCGATATGGGGCGCACGGCGACCAACGTGATCGGCAACAGCATCGCGACGGCGGCCATCGCGAAGTGGGAAGGCAAGCGCGTGGCGCGCCAGGAGCGCCGCGCGGCGATCGCGACGGCTTCGTTCGGTCAGCTAGAAGGCGAGACGAAATGAGCGGCATCGATGCAACCGCTGCCACGAGCGCGCGCAAGTTCGGCGTGGTGGGCGGGCTCGGCCCGCTCGCGAGTGCGGACGTGTTCTTCAAACTGATCAAATCGACGCCGGCCACGCGCGACGCCGAGCACTTCGATGCGATTTTCGAGCAGCAGCCGTTTCGCAGCGCCGATGCCGACAGCGAGACATTGACGCAGCGCAAGCTGTACATCTTCGATCTGATCAGCAGTTTCGAGAAGCGCGGCGTGACGACAGTCGTGCTGCCGTGCTTCCTGAGCCACACGTTCATCGACGAACTGAAAGCCAATTCGCCGCTGCAAATCGTCGATATGGTCGAGGCGGTGCGCAGCCACGTGCGCAGAAGATTTCCCGCGGTACGCCGCGTGGGCGTACTCGCGTCGGCCTATACGCGGCGCAAGCGTCTGTTCGAGAAGTACTTCGCGGCGCCCGAATTCGAAGTGATCCATCCGCGTATCAGCGACGGAACGGATTTCGTCACCGAAGCGGTCTATGGCGAGGATGGCGTGAAGAGCGGCAATCTGCGTGGCCGTCCGGTCGAGTTGCTGCGCGCGGCTTGCGAAGATCTGATCGCGCAGGGCGCCAATGTGATCGTGCCGGGGCTCACCGAGATCGCGCTGGTCGCGGACGAACTGGGTGCGTTGCGTGTGCCGCTCGTCGATTCGAACCTGGCTTACGCGCAATACGTCGTGTCCGGCCAGTACCACACGCCGGAGACGATCTTCAAGGTCGGCGTGGTGGGCGGCGTGGGTCCCGCGGCCACGGTCGATTTCATTCACAAGATCGTGCGCGCGACGCCCGCGCAGCGCGATCAGGACCACATCAAGCTGCTCGTCGAGCAGAACCCGCAGATCCCGGATCGCACGGAGAACCTGATCGGCGACGGACCCGATCCGACCATCTCGCTGTACGCGACCTGCAAGAAGCTCGAAACGGGCGGCGCGGATCTGATCGCGATCCCGTGCAATACCGCGCATGCCTTCGTCGAGCGGATTCAGCCTTATCTCGGCGTGCCGATCGTCAATATGCTGACGGTGACGGTGCGTTATCTGCGCGAGTCGTTTCCCGCGCTGCGCTCGGTCGGTGTGCTTGCGACATCCGGCACGCTCGCGAGCGGTGTCTATCAGAAGGCGCTCGAATCGCAGGGTTTGCGGCAGGTCGTGCCGTCACCCGCGCTGCAGGCGCGCGTGATGGACGCGATTTACGGCAAGCAAGGCGTGAAGGCCGGATTCACCGCCGGGCAGTGCCAGCAAGACCTCGCCGCGGCGATCGATGGGCTCATCGCCGAAGGCGTCGAAGTAATCGTTCTCGGCTGCACGGAACTGCCGCTGCTGCTGCGCGATCCCTATGTGATCGGCGCGAACGGCGCGCGCGTGAGCGTCGTCGATCCGACCGATGTGCTCGCGAAGCAGTGCGTCGCCTGCGCGACCGCGCCGCCCCGATAACCCAACCGCATCACCCATTCAACGCGACGGACCTGCACACGACGTGTGCCGGATGACCCCGCTCGCCTGTCGTTTTCAGAACCTGAGAGGACCTCATGCTTGCACCGACCGAACGTATCGAACACGACCTTCTCGGCGATCTCGCCGTGCCCGCGACCGCGTATTACGGCGTTCATACGCTGCGCGCGTTGCAGAACTTTCCGATCACCGGCCTTCCGATCTCCGTGTATCCGAACCTCGTCAACGCACTGGCGAGCGTGAAAGAAGCCGCGGCGCTCGCGAATCACGATCTCGGCCTGTTGAGCGCAGTGAAGATGCAGGCCATCGTGCATGCATGCCGGCAAGTGCGTTCAGGCACCGCGCACGAGCATTTCGTCGTCGATGTGATTCAGGGCGGCGCGGGCACCTCGACCAACATGAACGCGAACGAGGTGATCGCCAATCTCGCGCTCGAACATCTCGGGCGACAGCGCGGCGAATACGCGATTCTCCATCCGAACGAGGATGTGAATCTCGGCCAGAGCACCAACGACGTTTACCCGACCGCGCTGAAGATCGCCACGTACGCCGGAATCATGCAACTCGTCGATGCGATGGGCGTGTTGCGCGCGTCGTTCGAACGCAAGGCGGTGGAATTCGGCAACGACCTGAAGATGGGCCGCACGCAGCTTCAGGACGCCGTACCGATGACGCTCGGCCAGGAGTTCAGCACTTTCGCGGTGATGCTCGGCGAAGATGAAGAGCGGCTGAAGGAGGCCGCTCAACTGATCTGCGAAATCAATCTCGGCGCGACGGCGATCGGCACCGGCATCAACACGCATCCGGAATACGCGCAGCTTGCATGCAGGCACCTGAGCGAAATAACCGGTATCGCATTGACCACGTCGCCGAATCTGGTCGAAGCGACGCAGGATGTCGGCTCCTTCGTGCAGCTTTCCGGCGTACTGAAGCGCGTCGCCGTCAAACTGTCGAAGACCTGCAACGATCTTCGCCTGCTTTCGAGCGGCCCGCGCGCGGGCCTCGGCGAAATCAACCTGCCGCCGGTGCAGGCGGGCTCGAGCATCATGCCGGGCAAGGTGAATCCGGTGATTCCGGAGGTCGTCAACCAGATCGCGTTCGAAGTCATCGGCAACGATCTGACAGTGAGCTTTGCCGCCGAAGCAGGGCAGCTCCAGCTCAACGCGTTCGAGCCGATCATCGCGCACAGCCTGTTCAAGAGCGTCGCCCATTTGCGCGCGGGGTGCCTGACGCTCGCGTCGAAATGCGTCGACGGCATTAGCGCGAATCGCGAGCGTCTGCGCGCGATCGTCGAGAACTCGATCGGCATCGTGACCGCGCTGAACCCGTATATCGGCTACACGCACTCGACCGAAGTCGCGAAGGAAGCGCTGGCCTCGGGCAAGAGCGTCGCGCAGATCGTGATCGACAAAGGGCTGCTGAGCCAGGCGCAGCTCGACCAGATCCTTCAACCAGCGATGCTGACGCAACCGAGAAAAATGTCCCCAGCGCAATGAGCGACGAAGGTTTTGCTGGACACAGGTCGCGTGCATACGCACGCGGCTCTTTCAAACGATGTGGAGACGAAACATGAGCATCAAGATCAATCGAAAAGCAATGCGGTTGTGCGGTTCGGCGGCACTGCTGATCGCCGCACTTGCCGCGGGTACCGGCGCGCAGGCGGCCGACGCGTCATCGCAACAGGCAAGCGCCGTCACCGCAATGCCGCGCGTTCTGCTGCTGGCCACCGGCGGCACGATTTCCGGTACCGCCGATCCGCGCTCGGCGATCGGCTACAACTCGGGCAACGTGAAGGGGCAGGAACTGGTGCGCGGCGTGCCGGGCATCGAGAAGCTCGCGAGCATCAACGCGGAGCAGGTCTCGAACGTCGGCTCGCAGGACATGAACGACAAGATCTGGTTGCAGCTTGCGCGGCGGATCGACGAGGCCTTCGAGCGCAACGAGGCCGACGCCGTCGTGATCACGCACGGGACCGATACGATCGAGGAAACCGCGTTCTTCCTGAACAACGTGCTGCACTCCGACAAGCCGGTGGTACTGGTCGGCTCGATGCGCCCGGGCGGTTCCACGAGCGCCGACGGTCCCAACAATCTGTACGAAGCCGTCGAAGTGGCGGCGAGCCCGCAGTCGCGCGGCCGGGGCGTGATGGTCGTGATGAACGATCAGATTCACGCGCCGCGCTGGATCACCAAGACGAATACGACGGCGGTACAGGCGTTCGCGTCGCCGAACGCGGGCGCGATCGGTTACGTCGATCCGGCCAGCGTGCGCTTCGTGATGCCGGCGGTGCAATCGGCGCGCACCGCGCTGAGCCTGCCCGCGAACGGGCAATTGCCGCGCGTCGATATCGTCTATGCGCATAGCAACATGGATGGCCGCCAGATCGAGCATGCGATTGCCGATGGTGCGAAGGGCATCGTGGTAGCCGGCGAAGGCGATGGTGACATGTCGAAGGAAGCCCTCGCGGCGCTCGACCGCGCCGCCGCAAAAGGCATCGTGGTGGTTCGTTCGACCCGCCTCGTGTCGGGATTCGTGAACCGGAACGTCGAGGTGGATGATGACAAGCGCGGCTTCGTCGCATCGCTCGATCTGAATCCGCAGAAGGCGCGCTTGCTGACGCAGTTGCTGGTGGCCAACGGCGTGACCGACCCGCTCAAGGTACAGCAGGCGTTTAGCGGCACGTGGTGACCGGTTGGCGGCGGTGCGGCATCGCAAGCGACGGATAGCCGCTCTATCGCCCCTGCATCAGCGACGAAAGCAGCTTCAGCAGGCTGTCGATATTGACGGGTTTGACGAAGTGATAGTCGAAGCCCGCCGATTGCGCGCGCAGCCTGTCGTCCGTCTGTCCGTAACCCGTGATCGCGATCAGCAACGGCTTCGCATCGCCTTTGCGGCGAAGCTGTCTCGCCAGTGCGTATCCGTCGATATCCGGCAAGCCGATATCGAGCAACGCCACGTCCGGCGCGAATAACGGGGCGGCTTCCAGCGCCTCGGCTGACGAATACGCGACGCGGGCAACATGCCCTTCGGATTCGCACAGCATCGAGAGTGAATCGGCGGCGTCGCGATTGTCATCGACGACCAGCACGCGCAACGCGGTTCGCGCGTGCCCCGGCGCGGGCTCCGACAGCGCGACCGCCGAATGGCGCTCATGGTGGTGCAGACGCGGCAGTCGGACCGTCACCGTGGTGCCGAGATTGGGGCCGTCGCTATGCACGGCGATCGTGCCGTTGTGCATTTCGACGAGCTTCTTGACGAGCGACAGACCGATGCCGAGGCCGCCATCCGAGCGATCGAGCGTGCGTTCGCCTTGCGAAAAGAGCTCGAACACCTTCGGCAGAAGCTCGGCCGAAATGCCTGTGCCGGTATCTTGCGTGACGATGGAAACCCATTCGTCGTCGGCCGCTACGTTCACCGTGATATGTCCGTTCTCCGGCGTGTACTTGCTCGCGTTGTTCAGGATATTGACGAAGATCTGCGAAATCCGCGTGATGTCGCCGGATACCCACGTGGTCGGATCGCAAACACTGACATGCAACTGCTGATGACGAGCTTCGGCCATCGCCGCGATCGCCTCCACAGCGTGATAGACGGCCGTGCCGACCAGAACGGGCTCGAGTTGCAGCACGATGCGTCCTTGCGTGATGCGCGACACTTCGAGCAGGTCGTCGACGATTCGCGTCATGTGCTCGACCTGCCGGCGCATCAGGTCGATCAGCTCATGTGGGCGCGACACCGTGCCGGGCTGCTTGTCGAGCAATGCGATGGCCGTGCGCAGTGGCGCGAGCGGATTGCGCAACTCGTGCGCGAGCATCGCGAGAAACTCGTCCTTGCGGCGATCGGTTTCGCGCAGCATCAGTTCGAGCTGCTTGCGCTGGGTGATGTCGATCACGCTGGCGATGATGCGCAACGGCTTGCCGTCCGCGCTTCGCTGGAGCATCGCGCTGCCGTGCATCCATTGTTCGCCGTGCGCGTTCTGCAAACGGAATTCGAAGTTCGCGACCGGGTCGTGGCCTTCGGCCAGTCGGCAGACATATTGTTCGAGCATCGCGCGGTCGTCGGGGTGCACGTTGCGCAGCGCCTCGTCGTAGCTGAGCACATGGTCTATCCGCGGTGCGAGGCCCTCTTCGAACGATAGCGTGCGCGAGGCCAGGTCGAAGCAGACGATGTTCAGCCGCGCCGCCTGCATCGCCACCGACAGACGCAGGTTGCGCGCCTCGATCGCCAGTTGCGCTTCATACTGAGGCGTCACATCGGTCGAGGTGCCGAACCACTCCTGTAGTTTGCCGTGGCTGTCGAACAGGGGCGCCGCCTGGGCGTGCATCATCCTGTACTGGCCGTCGTGACGCCGCATGCGGAACATGGTCGATGCGGGTGCGCGTCGCTGCAGCACATCGACCCACACCTGCCGGGCCGCCTCGCGGTCGTCCGGATGAACGTAGTCGAGCCAGCCCCAGTCCGCCAGACGGACCACGTCGTCGCCCGTGAACCGGCTCCAGTGCTCGTCTGCGGGCCGGATGTCGCCGTTCGGCTCGGCCGACCACACGAGCGCGCCCGTCGATTCGACCAGCACCCGATAACGCCGCTCGCTGAGACTGAGCTGTTCTTCGGCTGCCCGCTGCTTGCTGATATCGAAGGTGACGCCGTACACGTGCGCGAGCGTGCCGTGCTCGTCGAATTCCGCATGGCCGCGCATGCGCAGCCAGCGTGGCGAAGCCGAGCCACCATGCAGCACGAAATCGAATTCGAAGGGACCGCCGTGTTGCAGGGCGTCATCGAGCTTGCGCTGGAATAGCGCCCGATACTCGGGCTCGATCTGATTCTCCAGATCGGATAGCGCAAGCGCATCGGTGCCGGGCGGAAAGCCGTACAGATCCGCGAGTTGCGAGGTCATTCGCACCACGCGGTTCTTCATGTCCCATTCCCACGCACCCATGCGAGCGCCGTGGAAGGCAGCCTTCAGGCGTCGCTCGCTCGCCTCGTACATGGCCCACGCGTGACGGGCTTCGTGGATATCGGTCGCGACGCCCACCGTCTCGCCGATGCGGCCACTCGCGTCGCGCTCGGCTTGAAGATGCAACACGTGCCAGCGATACTCGCCGTCCGCGCGCAGCAGACGCACTTCGACATTGCCGAGCAGCGTGCCGTCCCGCATCTGCCGCACTGCGTCGAGCACATGATCGATGTCGTCGGGATGAACGAAGGCCTTCCAGTGCATCCCGACCAGTTCAAGAGCGGGAATGCCGAGATACCGTGATGTCCACGGGTTGGCATAGCGAATGACGCCGTCGCGATCGGCACGCCAAACGAATGAGGGAAGGAAGTGAGCAGGATCGTTCATCAGCGTCCTTGCATCGGTTTCCTCTGCAGACACGGCGCCGAAGAATGATCCAGCGCTGCCCGGATGGTGTGCCTGCTTACATTAGCCAGCCCGAACTGCCAAACACGATGTTTGTACCATGCGAATGTTGATGCGGTAAAGGCGAGCCAGGCAGTCGAAGACTTGCCCATGCAATAACGGTGTGTTTATGGAAAAATATATCTCACAGTGTGATATGTTGGACGTGCGTGCCGGAAGACATTCACATCGTCGACCGTCGGTACCGCCATCGCTTGCTTTCGTTGCGGACGGATGCCGCCGTGGCATTGAATTTGCTAAATGATGTATATCAGGCTGCGAGTTTTCGTCGCAACGGACGCATGGGTCATTGCTGCTTTGAAAGCATCCGTGACGGGAACTCCGGCCATCCAGAAGGAGACAACGATGAATTACCCCGAAAACAGCAAGCCGCAGGAAGGTCAGCCGCGCGACGCGGATGGGATGAGCGAAACCTACGTGCCGTCATACCGTTTGTTGTTGAAAGAGCCAACTGTACTGCTTGCTGGCAACCCGATCGACCGCACGGATGTCGCGACGGCGGCGATCCTCGGCTACAACTGACGATCGCGCGCGATGCGCCGGTTCTGCATCCATCAGTTACAAAGCCGCGCGAAGCGCCTCATCGGCAACGGCAAGGCGCAACGCAATCGTCTTCACGAGAAACCGGTGCAACTGTTGCGCGGTTGCCGGATCGTGCTGTTCGAGTTCGAGCAGCCGGGAGATCGACAGTCGGTACACGCGCGTCGGCGCCTCGGCAATCACGTCCGCGCTGCGCTGCTGCTGCGTGTACACCGCCATTTCCCCCACGACCGTGCCAGGGCCGAACGAGCGCAGACGCGCGGAACGGCCATCGGCGAGGGGCAGCGAGATCGCGACACGTCCTTGCGCGATGAAATACAGCGCATCGCCCGGCTCGCGATGACGAAACAGTGCCTGGCCCGAAAGCAGATCACGCTCCTCCAGACACGCGATCAAGCCGTTCAACGCGCTGGCCGTGAAATGCGGCTCGAGCATCGCCCGCAGATCGCCGCCATGCGCGAGCGCGAGCGAGTTCGACGCTAGCAGCTTGTCTTCGATCCACTCGAGACCCGCATCGAGCGTATCGAATTGATGGATCTTCAGATTGAGCGTGCCGGTCTTCTCGAGCAGATCGCGTGAGCGCGGCGGCAGCGCGGTCAATACGAGGTCCGCGTTTTTTGCCGCGCAGAATTGCCTCAGCTTGACGAAGCTGATTGATACGGACGCATCCATGCCATGGGTCGCCGCAAAGTCGAGCACGACGAAGCGGATCGGCATCTGGTTGCTTCCACCGAAGCGTTCCCGCAGGCGCTGCAGAATCGAATTGGCCGTGCCGAAAAAGAGGAACCCTTGCAGGCACATTCCGCATACCTGGGCGCCGATTGCACGCAGCGCCTGGGTGTCTTCGATGCTGCGCTCCACATTCGAGGACCGCGCGCACAGGTCGAACTCCATGCGTATGCAGCCGACCCGGCCGTAGAGCAGCGTGAACATCACACACGCCGCAACGACGCCCACTACCACGCCGACGATCACGCCATACGCCGCGATGGTGCCGAGAATCACGGGCACGAGCAGATACTCATACCAGTCGAGCCTGGTCCAGGCGCCCGCGAGCCAATGCACGAGCAGACGCAGCCCCATGAACAGTTGAAGACCGACCAGCACTGGCACCGGAAACAGCGCCACGATGTCGGGCGAGGTGGCGAGCACGACCACGCACGCAAGCGACGCGAACACGCCCGCTACCCGGCTCGTCGCGCCCGCCCGCGCATTGAGCATCGAGCGATTGAACGACTGGTAGCCGACCATGCCGCCCAGCAGTCCGCTCGCGAGATTGGCGAGGCCGGCGGCGCGCATCTCGCGATTGAGGTCGACGTCCTCTCCGGTAGCGGTGCCGATCGCCGTCGAATTCATCAGGATCGTCACTGCCGACACCGATGTCACCACCAGGCTTTCGGGAAGATGCGCGCCGACCGCCGACCAGTCGATGGCGCCCTGTCCGAGCCTCGCGGCCAGGTGCAACTCCGGCAGCCCGGCAAGTTGCAGCTTGACGCGCGGCAGCAGCAGACCCATGCCGCGCGCGTCATCGATCGAAATTCCGGCAACCTGTAGCAGAACGTAGAAAAGCACGACACCGAAGGCCAGTGTGAGCGGCAGCGCGGCAATGTGCTGCCACGTGCGCATCAGCACCGTGGCGAGCACGCCGACGACGAGCGCCGGAATCCATGTGATCCAGTGAAGGTGCGCGAGCAACGCGAGCGTGTGCCACTCCAGCGGCTGGCCCGTCAGCACGCGGAACGCCCCGGCGAGCAGCAGGTAGCCCGTGCCGGCGAGGAACCCGCCGAGCACCGGATAGGGCAGGAACTGCAGCGAGCGGCTGCGCCTGGACGAGCCGATCGCATAGAGCACGATGCCCGTCATCACCGAACAAAGCGCGATGGCGATCAGCACCGTGAGGATCTGCGTCTGCGGTGAGCCGCCGTCCGCGCGCACGCTGCTGGCCACACCCGCCGCCACGCCCGCGAGAAAGGCCGCCGCATTGCTGTCGGGCCCGCCGATGTTGATGCGCATCGAACTCGTTAGTGCGATCACCAGCGCCGTGACGACGCAGCTCACGAGCGCGGTAGGCACGCCTAGCATCGCGTAGCGCGCAAGATCGGCGCTAAAGATCATCGTGCCGAGGCTCATCGCATAGCACAGCATGACGAGCGTCGAAACGGCGCCCGCCGCCACGTCGCCTGGCAGGCCCGCCAAACGCGAGCGCAGCGGGACGTCGGAGACGGAAACGGTCTTGCCCGGCTTCACGTGGATTCCCGATCGAATGCGAGGGCGCCGCGAGGCGCGCCAGCCAGTATCCTGCGCGGCTCGAACGGCTGTCAAACGCGATGCAGCGTGCTGATCGGACACCTACACTGATTATTCATCGGCCTCGTAGCTGGCGCACTCCACGCGAGTGCAATGCACCTCAGGGCCGTTCACGCCGGCGGCCGGCACGCGCGCTATTCATCAGAGCTTTTGCCCGCGGGGCCACGCATCGGAGGCAGGGCGACGAACATGGATATCGAGAAATGGCTGCGGGGCCTCGGGCTCGAGCAGTACGTCCACGCGTTCGCGGCAAACGACATCGACATGTCGCTGCTCGGGCAGCTGACCGACGCGGACCTGAAAGAGCTTGGCGTACAGTCGCTCGGCCACCGCAAGCGGATTCTGGCCGCGGCGACGGCATCGCCAACGATAGCGGCGCCGCTATCGCCTCAGTCTGCCGCCGACAACGAAGTGCCCGCGGACGAGCGCAGGCAGGTCACGATTCTGTTCGCCGATCTGTGCGGATACACGATGCTGTCGCGCTCGCTCGATCCCGAAGACTTGCGCGCGCTGATCGGACGCTACACGGCGCTGGTCGACGGGATCGTGCTCGCCTATGGCGGCACGATCGACAAGCACATCGGCGACGCGGTGATGGCGTTGTTCGGCGCACCCCGCTCGCACGAGACGGACACGCTGCGCGCCGCGCGTGCCGCACTCGACATTCACGACGGCGTGGCGCGGCTCGCCACGCAGACCGGGCGGGCATTGCAGGCGCACATCGGCATTGCGAGCGGCGAGGTCATCGCAGGCGCGCTGGGCCGAGCCGACGCGCAGGACTACACCGTGCATGGCGATCCGGTCAACCTCGCCGCCCGGCTGGTGGCTGCCGCGCCAGCGGGCGAAACGTGGCTATCCGACGACGCAGCGCGCACGCTCGGCGACGTCGCCAGTTGCGAAGCGATCGGCGAGCGCCGCTTCAAGGGCATCGACACGCCGGTGCGGCCATGGCGCCTCGTCGCGCTCGGCAGCGAGCCGGTCAGGACGAGCCACAGCCATTTCGTCGGACGCGAAGCCGAGCTCGAACAGTTCCACGGCATCCTGCATGCGTGCATGGCAAAGCGCGCGGGGCACGTCGTGCATGTGCGAGGCGAAGCCGGGATCGGCAAGACGCGGCTCGTCGACGAGATGCGCCGCCATGCGCAGGCCCAGGGTTTCACGCTGCATCGAAGCCTCGTGCTCGATTTCGGCGTCGGCAAGGGCCAGGACCCGGTGCGAACCATCGTCGGCAGCCTGCTCGGTTTGCCGGCCGGTGCATCGAGCGAGGCGCGGCAGGCCGCTGCCGCGCAGGTCGCGGCGCAAGGCATCGTCAAGGCCGAGCAGATCGTGTTTCTGCACGACTTCCTCGACCTTCCGCCGAGCGCCGAATGGCAAACCATCTACGAGGCCATGGACCACGGCGCGCGCAAGCGCGGCAAGCAGGCGCTCGCCACGATGCTGACCGAGGACGCTTGCGCGCACGCGGCGACGCTCATCGTCGTCGAAGACCTGCATTGGGCCGACGCCGAAGTCGTCGGCTACCTGTCGGCGTTCGCGTCCGGCATTGCCAACGGCACGGGCCTGCTGGTGACGACTTCGCGCGTGGAAGGCGATCCGATCGATGCAGGCTGGCGCGCACGTTGCCGCGACACGCCGTTCGCCACGATCGATCTCGGACCGCTGCGCAAGGACGAGGCGCTGAGCCTGGCGGGCAATTTCATCGATGCGACGCAGCGCGTCGCGCTCGCCTGCATCGAGCGCGCGGGCGGCAATCCGCTGTTTCTCGAACAACTGCTGCGCAACGCTGAAGAAGGCAGCGGCAGCAACGTGCCCGCGTCGATCCGCAGTCTGGTGCTCGCGCGGATGGACCGGCTCGCGCCCCGCGACCGCCTGGCGTTCCAGGCGGCCGCGGTGATCGGCCAGCGTTTCGGCCTGGCGCTGCTGCGGGAACTGGTCGACGATCCCGGCTATGTCTGCGCCGGCCTGCTCGTCAATGCACTGGTGCTGCCGGAAGGCGAGGACTTCCTGTTCGCGCACGCGTTGATCCAGGAAAGCGCTTACTCGACGTTGTTGCGCGCGCGCCGCCGCGAGCTTCATCTGCGCGCGGCCGAATGGTTCGCCCACAGCGATGCCACGTTGCACGCCCAGCATCTGGACCGCGCCGAAGACCCGCATGCGCCGCACGCCTACCTGGGCGCGGCGGTGGCCGAGCGCGCCGCTCATCGTTTCGAAGCCGCGCTGCGGCTGGCCGAGCGGGGCATCGAGATCGCGCAGTCGGACGCGGACCGCCATGCACTGAGCTGCTGCAAGGGCGAGCTTCAGCGCGACCTGGGCGACATTGCGGGATCGATCGCGACGTACCGCACCGCACTCGCCGCCGCCACCGACGACACCGCCCGATGCGACTGCCAGCTCGGCCTCGCGGAAGGTCTGCGGGTCAGCGAGGGTCTCGACGAAGCACTCGGCCTGCTCGCGCAAGCGCAACGGATCGCGGAGCGGCACAACCGGCTGGCCGAGCTGGCAAGCCTGCATTATTTGCGCGGCAACATTCTGTTTCCGCTCGGCAAGATCGACGCCTGCTGCGCCGAACACGAGCGCGGTCTCGCCTATGCGCGCCGCCTCGATCTGCCCGAGGCAGAGGCTCGCGCGCTCGGCGGCCTGGCGGATGCGGCGTATGCGCAGGGACGTATGCGGACCGCGTTCCATCATTTCAGCGAATGCGTGGCGATGAGCCGTGAACACGGCTTCGGCCGCATCGAGGTCGCTAATCTGTCGATGCAGGGCTTCAGCCGCATCTATCTGAACGACGCGGGTCCGGCACGCGAGGACGCCATTGCCGCCGCCCACACCGCCGAGCTGATCGGGCAGCCTCGCGCGCAACTGCTGGGGGAGACGCTGGGGGTATTCGCGTGCCAGGAATTGGGCGACGTGCAGGCGGCCAGCAAGCATCTGGCGCAGGAGCTGCGCGTGATCCGGCAACTGGGTGCGCGCCGCTTCGAAGCGCAGAACCTGGAGATGCAGGGGCGCCTGTTACTGGACCAGGGATGCCGCAGTGAAGCGGTAATGGCGCTGCGCGAAGCACTGGCCATCTCACGCGAAGTGGGCAGTCAGTTTTCCGGGCCAAAGACCTTGAGCGCACTGAGCCGCGCGGTTGACGACAAGGACGAGCGGACGCGGCTACTGGCTGAAGGCGAGGCGCTGTTGCGCCTTGGCGCGGTCGGCCACAATCACCTGTGGTTTTACCGCGACGCCATCGAAGCGATGCTGGAGGCGGGCGATCCTGCCGGCACGCTGCACTACGTGGACGCACTCGAGGCCTACACGCAGCGCGAACCGTTGCCGTGGTCCGAGCTATTCGCGGCGCGTGGCCGTGCGCTGGCGTTCGTGCTTCAGGCGCCGCTCACCGACGCCGCACGGCATGAACTGCTGCGGCTACTCGAGGCGCTACAGCAGGCCGGCTTTCGCAACTACGTGAGCGCGGTCGAAGCGGCCCTTGCGGCTTGAGACACGCGCGGAGCCGATCGTCAGCGTGGCGCGGAATCGTCGCGGGGCGGCTCCTTGTGGACCACCTCCATGTCGATGGTGCGGCCATCGTCGTCGGGCGTGTCCCTGTGAACGACCTCCATGTCGACGGTGCGGCCGTCGTCGCCATACGCGGCCGCCTGCCGGCGCAACTTGCGCATCTTCCACCACAGATAGCCGACCACGACCGTGCCGACCGCGAACAGCACGGCGAACAGCACGATCGACAGCATCGCGGCCACCACGAACAGGAGCGCGCTCAAGGCGACGGTCAGCAACCGTCCGAACCAGCCCGAGCCACCGATCCGGATCCCTTTCTCATATGTCACCCGCCGCGGCGGCGGTCTGTCGTTTTGCATCGTTCATCTCCCGGCCGCCGTCCGGCGGCTGATGCGGGTAAGTCCTAATCCGTCGTCATTATGCGGGATGTGAACCGCGAGCGTCGCCCGCGCGGGGCGGCTCAGCGTATAGTCGACTCATGCCGTTGAAGAAGGCCGCGCGTTTGCTCGTTTAACATCGGTAGTAAGTTGCCGCCCGCCAGGACTGACCGAGCGGCGTGGTTTTCAGTTACCCCGGTTGCCCGCGTGATCATGCGACGCCTGCATCTGCTCGAAATCGAAGACCAGCCCTGGTGCCCACGCGCCCTCCGTGACGGCGGGACGGATTGGCTGCATTTTCTGGCCAATTCCCACAAGGGCTTCAACGTGATCGCGGGCAAGCTGCGCGCGGCGATGCGCCGGGTCGGCAGCGACCGGATCGTCGATCTGTGCTCGGGCGGCGGCGGGCCGTGGCAGACGCTTGCACCGTTGCTCGCGCTGTCCGGCCGCGTGATGGTGCAGTTGACGGACTTCTATCCCAATCGCGCGGCATACGAGCGGATCTCGGCCGGGGCGACCAACTGTGTCACCTATGTGAGCGAACCGGTGGACGCGATGAACGTGCCATCGAGATTCGACGGCGTGCGCACGATGTTCAACTCGTTCCACCATTTTCGGCCGGACGATGCGCGCGCGATCCTCGCCGACGCTGTGACGAAACGCCGCGCGATCGTCGTCGTCGAGGGTGCGGATCACCGGCTGCTCGGTATCGTGTTCATCCTGGTGATGCCGCTGATGATGCTCGCGCTGACTCCGCTGATCCGACCGTTTCGCTGGTCGCGGCTAGCGCTCACCTATGTGCTGCCGGCGATCCCGCTGCTGTGTCTGTTCGACGGCATCGTGTCGATGCTGCGCATCTACAACCCCGACGAAATGCGTGAGATGGTCGCGAGTATCCCCGATCAGCAGAGCTTCGAGTGGGACATCGGCACGCTGCCGGTGCAGGGCTCGCCGCTCGGTCTGACTTATCTTGTCGGCGTTCCGCGGCAACCCGCAGGCTTGAACGCAAGCGCGCGCCGTCGGGAGCGGCGCGCGGATCACTTGCCGGCCAGATGCTCGGGTGTCTGGGTGTTGCCCGGCGGCAACTCGCCCATCGCCTGAAACAGCGTCGCCGTATCGGCCAGGCGCCGGCCGACCAGGCGGATTTCTTCCAGCCTCGCTGCTTCGTACTGCTGCTCGCCGCCGCGAGCGGATGCAGCGGGCAGCGCGCCGAGCCGGTGACGTGAGGTGGCATCGTCGAACGTCTCGCGTGCGTCGCGGGCAGCGCCGCTCGCCGCTTCGAGCGCCTGCGCGTCGTGTTCGAGCGACGCAAGCGTGTCCGCGACGTTTTCGAACGCGGCCAGCACGGTCTGCTTGTACTCGAACACGGCGGCCTCGTAGGTGTCGATGGCCGCGCGCCGCTGCGCGACGAGCGCGCCGCCATGAAACAGCGCTTGCGACATCGTCGCGGCGATGCTCCAGATCGCGCCGGCGCCCGACAGCGCGAGCGGCCAACTGAACCCGCCTTGTCCCATCGAGGCGTTCAGCGTCAGGCTCGGAAAGAGCTGGGCGGTGGCGACGCCGACATCGGCCGCGGCGGCTTTCAGCGCCGCCTCGGCGGCCGCGATATCGGGCCGTGAGCGCAACAGGTCCGATGGCAGCACGACGGGCAGGTCCCGCGGCAAATGCAGGCTCGCCAGATCGGGCTCGGGCGGCGCCGCGTCGGGCGTGCGGCCGAGCAGCACCGCAAGCGCGTGTCGGGTCACGGTCAACCGTTGCCGCAGATCGGCCACGCTGACCTGGAGCGCGGCGATGCTTTGCCGCGCAGTGGACACGTCGCCGCGCGTCAGCGACCCGAGTTGGTAATGCCGTTCGGTATCGTGAGCCTGATCGCCAGCCAGCACGATCAGGCGCTCGGTCGCATCGATTTCGGCGCGCAGCATCGCCGCCTCGATCGTCGCCGTGACGATGTTGGTGGCCAGCGCGCGGCGCGCGGCTTCGCGTTGATACGCGTCGATGTCGACCCGCGCGGAGCGCGCCGCGTTGGCCTTGCGCACCGCGCCGAACAGGTCGAACGTGTATTGCGCCTGGACTACGCCGATGAACTCGTTGTAAAGCAGCGTATTCGGCGCGCCAGGAACCGGAATGCCGAGATCGCGTCCGCGCGAGGCCTGCGCGACCAGGTCGACCGACGGCAGCAGCGTGGCGCCGATCTGCGCGCGCAGTTGTTCGTGCGCGGCGGCCAGGTGCTTGTCGGCGGCGGCGAGCGTCGGGCTGTTGCGCAGGCCTTCTTCGACGAGATCATTCAACGCCGTCGATCCGAACAGGCGCCACCATTGCGGCACCGGCTGCGCGCCGGAGGTGAAGCGCTGCGCGACACCGAGCGCCTCGACCGTTTGCGCGGGCTGCGGCTCGACGCTGTAATGGGCGGGCGAGGGCATCGCCGGCGGCTCGCCGCTCGGACCGAACGAGCATGCGCCAAGCGCGATCGCAGCGGCCGCGCCGAACGCCGCGCGCCAGCCATGGCTCGCTACGGCCCGCGCTCGGCGCGGCGCGCCAGTGAAATGCGGCGCGCTCGCCGGCCCGTCGACGGAGTTGCAGTCTGTGCGCACGATCAGCTCCACGTGTATTCGATCGTCGGAGACGCGGTTCGCACAACGCGTTCGAAGTGCCGCACCTTGAACGCGGTCGCGTAGAGCGCGGGAACGAAGAACAGCGTCAGCACGGTCGCGCCCGTGATGCCGCCCATCAGTGCGGTCGCCATCGGCCCGAAGAAGGCCGATTGCAGCAGCGGGATCAGCGCGAGCACGGCGGCCGCGGCGGTCAGCATGATCGGGCGGAAGCGCCGGACCGTGGCGCCCACGATCGCGTCGAAGCGCCCCTGGCCCGCGGCGATATTGCGTTCGATCTGATCGACGAGAATCACCGAGTTGCGCATGATGATTCCGGACATCGCAATGACGCCGAGCATCGCGACGAAGCCGAACGGCTTGCCGAACAGCAGCAGTGCGGCGACCACGCCAATCAGCCCGAGCGGCGCGGTGAGCACGACCATCAGCACGCGCGCGAAGCTGCGCAGTTGAATCATCAGCAGCGTGAGCACCACGACGAGCATCAGCGGCAACTGCGCGATCACCGACGCCTGCGCCTTGCCGCTGATCTCGCCCGCGCCGCCGGTCTCGATCCGGTAGCCGATCGGCAACGACGCGCGTAGCGGCGCAAGCGTCCGATCGATCGCCTGGGTCACGTCGAGGTCCAGCGCGTTGCCGCGCACGTCGGCCTGGACCGTGATCGTCGGTTGACGGTCGCGGTCCCAGATCACCCCGTATTCGAGCTCGTTGTGCAGATGCGCGAGCGTGCCGAGCGGAACCGGGCCGTTCGGCGTCGGCATCGCGAGGTTCACGATCTCGGCGGGATCGACCCGCTCACGCTGCGGCGCGCGCAGCTCGACGCTGATCAACCGGTCGCGCACCCGGTACTGCGTGAACGTATAGCCCGACAGCGTCATCGCGAGGAAGCTCGCCACGTCTTCCGACGTGACACCGAGCTCGCGCGCCCTCTGCTGGTCGATCTCGAAGCGCACCGAGCGTTCGCCGGGTTCGTCCCAGTCGAAATGCACGCCCGTCGTGCGGGCATCGGCCTTCATCGTCGCCGCGACTTTTTCCGCGATTTCCCGCACGGTGGCGAGGTCGTTTCCGCTGACGCGAAACTGCACCGGATAGCCGACCGAGGGGCCCGTCTGAAGCGGCGAAACGCGCGCACGCACGGCGGGAAAGCTGTTTTGCAGCGTGCTCGCGAGCCAGCGTTCGAGCTTCGCGCGCTCGTCGACGGACCTGGCGGTGATCACGAGCTGCGCGAAGTTCGGCTGAGGCATCTGGACGTCGAGCGGCAGATAGAAGCGCGGCGCGCCCGTGCCGACGAAATCGACCAGATGATCGATCTCGGGCCGGCCCGCTAGCGTCTTTTCGAGGCGCGCGGCTTCGCGCAGCGTCGCTTCGAACGACGCGCCTTCGGGCAGCCGCAGGTCGACGAGCAGTTCGGGCCGCTCGGAGCTCGGGAAGAACTGTTGCGGCACGAGCGCGAAGCCGGCCAGCGCGACGACGAACAGCGCAGCCGTGACGCCAATCACGACGAGGCGGCGCTTCACGCACCACGCGATGCAGTCGCGCAAGCGGTCATGAAAGCGGGTGGCGCGCGGCGCCGCCAGCGGGGCGCGGCGCGTCTGCGCGTCGTCGCGCCGGCGCAGCTTGCGAAGCGCGCGCCGGGGCGGCGTCTCGCGCGCGCTGTCCTTGCGTTCGGGCAGCAGGTGATAGCCGAGCAACGGAATCAGCACGACCGCCGCGAACCACGAAGCAACCAGCGCAATCGCGGACACCTGAAAGATCGAGCGCGTGTATTCGCCGGTGGCCGATTTCGCCAGCGCGATCGGCAGGAATCCCGCCACCGTGACCAGGGTTCCCGTCAGCATCGGAAACGCGGTGCTGCTGTAGGCGAACGCCGCGGCCCTCGCGCGGCCCCAACCCTGTTCGAGCTTCACGGCCATCATCTCGACCGCGATGATCGCATCGTCGACGAGCAGCCCCAGTGCGAGGACCAGCGTGCCGAGCGAGATCTTGTGCAGGCCGATGTCGAACCCGTTCATGCATAGCGCAGTGACCGCGAGCACGACCGGGATCGAGATCGCCACCACCACGCCGGCGCGCCAGCCCAGTGAGATGAGGCTCACGGCCAGCACGATCACGATCGCTTCGGCGGCGGCGCGCAGAAAGCCGTTGACCGAATGCGAGACCGCGTGCGGCATGCTCGACACCTGGACGAGTTCGAGCCCCGCGGGCAGACGCGCGCGCAATTCGGCCGTCTTCGCGTCGAGCAGCTTGCCGAGCTGAATCACATCGCCGCCAGTCTGCATCGTGATGCCGATGGCGAGCACCGGGCGGCCGTTGGTGCGAACCTGCGAGACCGGCGGATCGTCGTAGCCGCGCTTGATCGTCGCAATGTCGCCGAGACGGACCAGGCGGTGATTGATGTCGATCAGCGTGTCGCTCATCGCCTTCAGGTCGGTGAACTGGCCGCTCGGACGCACGAACACGCGGTCGAACGCGGTTGTGAGCGTGCCGCTCGGCGTAACCGCGTTTTGCGCGTTGATCGCACGCGCGAGCTGTTGCGGCGTGATGCTGAGGCGCGTCAATTGCGCGTTGGGAATCTCGATCGTGATGTGCTCGTCGGGGTCGCCGAAATAATCGACTTTCGCGACACCCGGCACACGCAGCAGCACGCCGCGCAGTTCGTCCGCATAGTCGTGCAACTGGGCCGGCGAGAAGCCGTCGCCGGCGAGCGTATAGATGTTCGTGTAGACGTCGCCGAATTCGTCGTCGAAGTACGGTCCTCGCACGCCGGGCGGCAGCGTATCCGCGATGTCGCCGATTTTCTTGCGCACCTCGTACCACGTGTCGCGCACCTCGCGCACCGGCGCGGAGTCTTTCATCGTGAAGACGATCAGCGATTCGCCGGGACGCGAGTAGCTGCGCAGATAGTCGAGATGCGGCGTCTCCTGCAGCTTGCGGCCGATCCGGTCGGTCACCTGCTCCTCGACCTGGCGCGCGGTCGCGCCGGGCCAGAAGGTGCGGATCACCATCGCGCGGAACGTGAACGGCGGGTCCTCGGATTGGCCGAGCCGGGAATAGGCGAGCACGCCGAACAGCGTCGCGAGCACGACGGCGAAGAAGACGAGCGCCTGGTTACGGATCGCCCACGCGGACAGATTGAAGCGGCCGGAATCGTCCGGTGCTGGGCGTCGCGGTCCGCCCGGTTCACCCGGTCCGCCCGCTCCGTCGGGGCCCTGGCCGAACAGCGCTCTCATGATGCGAAGTCCTCGGGATGCAACGGCGCGACCGCGCGCACGGTTTCGCCGGCGCTGACGGTATGCACGCCTTGCAGCACGACGCGCTCGCCGTCGGTGAGGCCTCGCGCGACCGAGATCGTGCGGTCGTCATAGCGGCCCACCTGGACCCGGCGCAGTTCCAGCGCCTCGTCGCCGGGGCGCACGACCCAGACGGCCGGCGCGCTGCCGTCGTGAAAGAGCGCGCTGGCGGGCAGCGTGATCGGGTCGTCCGCTTGCGCCTCGCCGGACGCGTCGGCGAAGGTGATGGTGGCCGTCATGCCGAGGCGGACCTCGGGGCCTGGCGCATCGAGCGTCAGCTTCGCGCGATAGGTGCGGCTGCCGGGGTCTGCTGCCGGCGACAGCTCCCGGACGTGCGCGGTGAAGCGTCGGTCCGTGACGGCCGGCAGCGACACGCTGGCCGCGCTGCCGACCGCGAGCGCGTTCAGCAGGCTCTCGGGCACGTCGCAGAGGATATCGACCTCGCCGGACCACGCGAGGTGGTAGACCGGCTGTCCCGCGGCGACGTTCTGCCCGGTATCGGCGTCTTCGGCGGTGACGACGCCGGCATGATCCGCGGTGAGGACCGTGTATTGCGTCTGATTCTTCAGCAGCGCGAACTGCTGTACCGCCTGATCGCGCTGCGCGGCGGCCGCCACATACGCATCCTGGGTCTGTTCGAGCTGCGCCGTCGAGATCAGCTGTTCCTGCGCCTGCGCCCGGTCGCGATCGAGTTGCTGCTCGGCGAAGGTGAGCCGATGCTGCGCCGCCATCAATTGGGCCTGCGCGCTCGCGAGGCTGCGCTGCGCGTCGTCGGCATCGAGCCGCGCGAGCACCTGACCGGCCGTGACCGTATCGCCGAGCCGCACCTTCCGCTCGACCAGCTTGCCGGCGATGCGAAACGACAGCGGCGTCGCATAGCGTGCGTTGACTTCGCCCGGCAGCGTCGCGAGCACGGGCTTGCTGTCCCGATGCACGACCACCGCGATGACCGGGCGCGGCAGCGTCACCTCGGCTTCTTTCGCGTGACAGGCGGCGAGGGCGAGTGTGCCCGACACCGTCAGCATGATCTCGCGCCAGCGCATGCTCACGAGTGTTCCTCCAGCTCGCCGGCTTCGAACTGGGCCTTGGTCCGGCGGCGCTGCACCTTGCCGCTCGAAGTCCGCGGCAAGCTGCCCGCCTGCACGATGGCGACGTGACCGACCTGCAGGCCCGCGCATTCGGCGACCTTCTGCGCGATCGCCCGGCGCAGCGCCGTGGCCTCGGCGGGCTTGCCCTCGGCGCAGACGACCAGCGTCTCGTCGCCGTCGCGCATCACGCTGAACGCGATGACGCCGCGGCTTTGCACGCTCGGCAGCTCGGCCACCGCCCATTCGATGTCCTGCGGATAGAGGTTCGAGCCGTGAATCACGATCAGGTCCTTGCTGCGGCCGCAGATATAGAGCTGATCGCCGGCGACGTAGCCGAGATCGCCGGTCTGCAGCCAGCCGTCGCGGTACGCGTCGGCGCTCGCTTCGGCCAGCCCGTAGTAGCCCACGGTGATGCTGGGCCCGCGCGTGACGATCTCGCCGACACAGCGTTCGGGCAACGCACGCCCGGATTCATCGACGATCCGAAGCTCATGTCCGGGAAAGCAATGGCCGCAGCCGACCAGTTCGATCGTGCGCAAGCCGGTATCACGCGCGGCCGGTATCGCCCGACCGAGCCCCAGCGGGGCCGCATAGACGACGTCGGTGACGATCGGCTGGCCGTGGTCGTGAAACGTGATCGCGAGCGTTGCTTCGGCCATCCCGTAGCACGGCAGCAGCGCTTCAGCGCGAAAACCGGCCGGCTCGAAGCGCGCGGAGAACTGGCGTAGCGCTTGCGCATTGATCGGCTCGGCGCCGCAGCCGGCCACGCGCAGCCGACTCAGGTCCAGGCCTTCGAGGTCCTGGTCGCGGGTGCGGCGCGCGGCGAGCGCATACGCGAAGTTCGGCGCGAAGCTGATCGTGCCGCGGTACTTCGTGATCGCCTCCATCCACAGGCCGGGCCGGCGCACGAATGCTTCGGTTGAGAGCAGCACGCTCGGCAAGTCGCAGATCAGCGCGCCGAGCACGCTGATGAGTCCCATGTCGTGGTGCAGCGGCAGCCAGCTCACATAGACGTCCTGCTCGTGCAGATCGATGCCGCGCGGTCCGAGGAACGCTGTCGCATTCGCGATCAGATTGCGATGCGTGACCATCACGCCTTTCGGCAGCGACGTGCTGCCCGACGTGTATTGCAGAAAGCACAGATCATCGGGATGCGGCGTGGGCAAATCGCACGCGGGCGGCTCGCTCTCGAGCAGCGCTTCGACGGTCACGATGCGTTCGAGGCCGGTGTCGGCGGCCAGCACGTCCTCGATGGTCTCGCGTGTCGAGTTCGACGTCAGCAGCATCCGCGCGCCTGCCGAGCGCACGATGTGACTGACGGTTTCGGCGTAACGTTCGCGGGTTCTGAAGTTCAGGCTTCCGCGCGGAAAGATCGGAACCGGCACCAGACCGGCGAACGACGCGCCGAGAAAGCTCAGGATGAACGCTTCCGGGTCGAGGATCACGAGCGCGATACGGTCGCCCTTGTTCAGGCCCAGTGCGACGAGCTTTTGCGCACGCTTGCGTGCCTCGCGCTCGAGCGCGTCGTACGGATAGTAGTGCTCGTCGCCGTGCGAAGAGACAAAGCGAAGGCCTCGTGCGTCGCCGCGCGGCAGCGCTGAAACGGCATCGACTAGCGTCAGGTTCATGGTGACGGCTCCCCGCTTACTTGGTCGAGATTCCGTGATCGAGCGAAGCAGCGGGCGACCAGTCGCGGATCGGCTGCAGACGGCGACGCAAGAGCGCGATCACCTCGTCGTCGCTGCGCGCCGGCGCGCCCGGCAAGCGCACGAAATGCCTGGCGAGCTTGCGGTGCTGGCGCGTGACGAGCAGCAGCCAGATCTGCGCGATGTCGATGCGATCGAACACGACCGCGTCCTCCTGACCGTACTTCTCCAGGTTCGCGGCGAACTCCTTCGTGAGCTCGCTGAAGTGCGTGCCTTTGCGGACGTGGTGGTAGATGTGATAACCGGCGTTGAAGACGCGCGCATTGAAACGCGAGTCGATCGTATTGGTGCTGTTCCTGTACGGGTTGTCCGGATGATCGGGGTCGATGAACGCGTGCTGGACCCAGTTGCCGATCATCATCATCAGCCGCACGAACACGAACGGAAACACGAACACGACGAGCGTTGCCCGCAGGTTCCAGTACGCGGCCGCGCCAATCGCTGCGTAGAACGCGATCTCACCGACGAGCAGTTGCCGGATCAGCCTCGTATTGCGCGAGCGCCACAGATAGACGCTGAGCTCGACCGGCACCAGCGCGGCGAAGCGCAGGTAGTAGTGCAGAAAGCCGATGACGCTATCGCGCTGAAAGCGCATCGTCGAGCTCAGGTCGCGTGGCAGGTTGTCGTCGATGTGATGCATGCCCATGTGATGGACATAGAACGTGCCCGGCGTCTGGCCGAAGAACGGGCACAGCACCCAGTCGAGCAGGATTTCGAGCGCACGGTACTTCTTCCTGAAGAGCCGCCGATGCAGCGTGCAGTGGTAGCTCATCGTGAAGCGGTCGCCGAACATGTTCCAGACGAGCACATAGGCCACGCCCGCCCACCAGGGGAAGTGGCCGAGCCAATACAGCACGGCCGCGGCGGGGATGAATATCAGCGCGCACTCGATGTAGAGCCACAGATGCGGCAGGTCGCGACGATCGTTGAGCAGGCGGTACATGGCAGTTTCCTTCAGAGGCGGTTGCATGGTCAGTCAGGGGGTGGGGATTCGTTTCAGGTCGGCTCGGGCAGTTCGATCACGCCGCTATGGCCATCGACCTTGAGCTGCATGCCTGACTGCACGCGCGTGGTGAGGCCGGGAATCTGTACGACGGTCGGGATGCCGATTTCGCGTGCGACGATCGCAGCATGGGTCAGCGGACTGCCGCGCTCGATCAGCAGCCCGCTCGCCGACGCGAATACCGGGACCCAGCCGGGGTCGGTCCGATAGGTGACGAGGATGCCGCCGTCGAATTCGTTCGCTTCGCGCACGACCTTCGCGCATCCTTCGGCGAAGCCCGGCGAGCAGGGTGTGCCGCGCAGGGTGGCGCCGGCCGCATGGGCAGGCGCCGCGTGCAACGCCGCGAGGTTCGCCGGCTTGCTGAGCCACGCCGTAACCGGCCCATGCGTGACGAAGCGTGGCGGCAGGTCGTCCATCGCGCGATAGCTCGCGTCGTCGCGCTTGCGCTGCTCGATGAGCGGGCGCAGTTCGCGGTGGGACACGGTGCCTTCGAAGCAGCCGCGGATTTCGTCGAGGCGCAGATGGAAGATGTCGCGGCCTGTGGCCAGCACGCCGTCGGCGGCGAGACCCTCGCCGATCGCGCGGAACATCCGGCGTGCGACGCCGAACGCGCGCGAACGGCAAAAGCGCACGGTCTCACGCGCGCGGATCGCGGCGCGCACGCGGCCGCGTGCGCGGGCAAAAATCCAGCGCTGCAGCGGATTAAGCCGCTCACGCACCAACGCGTCGATGCGCGCTTCGGTGGCGCTGCGATCTATCGTCGCGGCGCCATGCGCGAGCGACGCCTTCAACATATCGAACAGCACGCCAGGGTCTTCGCGCAGATCGGGTTCTTCGAGCTTCAGCTCGTTGTTGCTGCGGTACGCGAAGTCGGCGAGGTAGCGCTCGATGTCGGCGACGACCTCAGGCGCGCCGCATTCACGCAGCGCCGCATACGCTTCGCTTGACGGGGTATTGCGGATCAGCGCTTCGACCCGAGGCTTTGACCGCACGGCTTCGGCCAGCGCGGCCAACCTGCGAACCGGCTCGATCGACTCGATGTCGTCCATGCCGCCGATCACCGCCACTTCGAGCCAGTCGGGCGCATCGGGAATCCACCGCTTGATCAGGCGCCGGAGCACGCCGTAACTGAGACCGATCGCCGATTCGAGCACGATCATCATGCCCCAGCGTGCCAGTAGCGCCTGCTCGAAGCGGCAGTAGTGCGCATAGACGGCGTCGGCGGGAAGCGAACGATAGTCGGGCGCGTTGAACTCGTCGTAGACCGGATAGAAGAACGCGCGGAAGCGCCCGACGTTGCGCTCGAGACGCGCAAAGTGCCACGCGAACTTCGTGCCGCTCACGGCGCGGATGCAGGCGAGCCCAGCGCGCGAGCCAGCCTTGTACGGTTTGATCAGCTCGGCAAAACCCGCCAGATCGAGCGGCTCGTCGACGCCCATCTGGACTTCCATCATCTTGCGGCCGAGGTCCTGGAACGGCGCGAGCCCGGAAAGCTTGTACCAGTGCAGCAGGTTGTAGTACACGCGCCCGTTCAGGAACGCGAGCGTCGAGCCGAGGAAGCCGTCCATCTCGCGCCGCTGCTTGTGCGGAATCGCGAGCAGCCGGCAGAACTCGCGGAACACCTGCGCATAGACGTGCTGCGCGAAGGTGAAGGTTAGCTGCGTGGTCACGCCGGGATAGTTCTCGACGATGTTGGAGTTGTCCCACAGCTGGAATTCGCCGGTCCGCGATGGGGCCGGTGCGACCGGCGTGGTCACCGGGCGCGCCTGCAGAATCCACAACTGATGTTCCGCGATACACCATTCGATATCGAGCGGCTCGCCGAACCTGTTTTCGAGCGTGCGGGCCGCCGCCACGACGCGCTCGATCTCGTCGTTCGAGAGAGCTGCTGCATCGCGCAGCGCGGCCGGCACCTCGCGGATGTGGCGGCCGTCATGACGCTCGCGTTTTTCACCGATCACCACCTGCTTGTGCTGTCCGGTCTGGCGGTCCACGGTGATCGTGTCGGCGTCGACGGCGCCCGACACGAGTCCTTCGCCGAGCCCGTAGACGGCGCTCAGCACCAGCTCATCTCGGTTGCCGTTGGCCGGGTTGATCGTGAACACGACGCCGCTCGTGTCCGCCTGAACGAGGCGCTGCAGGATCACGGCCATGCCGGCGCCGGCCATGTCGAGTCCGTGTTGATGCCGGTAGCGCAGAGAGCGCTCGGAATACGCGGAGGCCCAGCACCGGCGCACGTGTTCGAGCGTCGAGTCGAGCCCGCGTACATCGAGGAAGGTGTCGAACTGGCCTGCGAACGAGAAGCTCGCGCTGTCTTCTTCGACACCGGACGAACGCACCGCGAGCGGTCCGTCTCCGATCGTGCCGTGCGCGCGTGCGATGTCGGCGCGCAACGCGGCGCTGATGTCGCACGTCAGCACGGCCTCGCGGATCTTGCTCGCGATCGCGGCGGCGTTCGCGGGCGTGAAGTCGCTGAGCAGCGCTGCGATGGTTTGATCGAGGCCGCCGTCGCGGCGGAACTCCGCAAAGCAGTCGGTGCCGAGGATCGCCCAGCGCGGCACCGCTACACCGAGATTCGCCAGCCGATGGAGCGATCGTCCCTTGTTGCCGGCGAGCCGCTCGATGGTTTCGGCGGGACTTGCCGCGGTGAGGATCACGCGTGGCGATGCTGTTGAGTCGGCGCTGCTGCTTGCGTCGAAGGTCTCGTGCGGTGCGTAGCTTCCGCCCGCTTCGAATTCGCCGCGTGCGCGTGCAATGGTGTCGAAATTCATTGAGGTCCCCGTTGCTCAGGTGCTCGACGAAGCGAGCAGATCTCTTGCTTCCTCGGCGGTACCGCGCCCGCCGTGAGCGGTCTGCGGAAAACGCGCGTGCAGATGCGCGCCGAGGTTGATCCAGTCGTAGGCGGCGTGGATCGTGCCGCGCCAGCCCGACGCCGTATCGAAGCTCGCCGGAAATTGCGGGTCGCCGCCGAGGTTGCGCAGACGCTGCGCGAGCACATCGGCCAGCGCGACGTAACGCTCGGCATCGGTTGCCGATCCGATCGAGCACTGTTCGAGTTCGCGGATGCCGTCGATCAGCGCGGTATCGAGAGGCAGCAGCCGGATCGCGTCGAGCGTCGCTTCTTCCATCGTCGACTGCGGCGTCACGCCGTGCGCGCCGAGCGTGACCATGCAGGCGGTCTGCATCATCCGTTGCAGCGCGTACTCGAGCACCTTCCATTGGCCGCGCTGCAGTGCGCCCTGGGCGTCCTCGCGCGCATTCTCGAGGCCGATGTTGGCCCAGACCATCTCGAGGCCCGCTTCGGCGAAGCGCCCGGCGGGCATCGGCAGCAACTGGGCACCGCTCGCGCGGCCGGCCGCGAGGCGCGCGCCGTCGATCGAGATCAGCGGCGCACGGGACACCGGCGTCGACGTCGCCTGCTCTCGCGCGTGGATTTCTCCGCTGCCCTTCCAGCGCAGGCTGACGAGACCCAGCCGGCTGAATTCGGCGATCAGCGCGCGCTGCCGGCTCGCCGCCTGCGCGTCGCCACGGCTCGCGATCGCCGTGCATGGGGTGTCGAAGGTGATCGCACGCCACGCCTGGGCGGCTTCGTCGTCGAGGGCGAAGACGTCGCTGCCTCGCAGCACATGGACCCGTTCGCCGATCTGCCAGGTCGTCGCGTCCTTGCCCGGGCCGATCAGCACGTTCTCCGCCGCGAGGCTCACACCGTTGACGCCGAACTCTCGGAGGAGCGCAACCCCGGCCGCGAGGAACGCGCTGTCGGCGCCATGCTCGCGCGGCGCGTGCAGCAGGTTCCACAGACGGCCGGCGAGGCCGGCGTCGACAGCCGCGCGTTCGAGCTGCAGCGACAGCCATTTCGGGCTCATGTAGCACTCGCCGACGCGCGCCACATGACTCTTCGCCGCATGAAACGCGGCGGTCCTGATCCACGCGCGGGCGTAGTCGGGCTCGCCGAGCGCGAACATCGCGACCGCATAACGGCCGGTATGGCGCGCGAAATCCTCGAACCACAGCGCCACCGCCTCGCAGAGCGCGTCGCGGCCAAGCTCCGCTTGCAGCGTTTCGATCAACGCGGGGTTGTCGATCGGCAGCGCGCCGATGAAGCGCTGGCACCGTTCGAGCAGATTCCACGACAGCCGCGCGACCGCGCGACGGCCTTTGCCGAGTGCTGCGCGAACCTGCGCGAGTTCGCGGCGCAGGCGCGCCGGACTCAGCAACCTGACTTCGATGCGGCGGCCGTCGATGAACAGGATGTACGGCATCGTGGCCGGCTCCAGCCCGCTATCGACGATCGCGACGAAGTCGACATCGGAGCGCTCGTTGCCGAAGCCTTCGGCGATCGAGCCTTCGAGAAAGACGGCGCACGGTGCCCGCTGTTCGAACTGGGCGCTCAACGCGTTGCGCGCTTTTTGCCAGAGCTCGGCGAGCATCGGATCGGTCATCAACATGGTTAGGCTCCCTGAGCGTCAAGTCGTGCGCGGCACGAAGTAGCCCGCCGCGATCCCGTAACGGAAGATCCTGCGCAGCAGCGTTTTGCCGGTCGCGCGAGGCAGGGCCGGCAGGATCGCGGCGGTCGCGTCGCGGCCGAAACGCACCTGACGCGTCAGGTACGACTCGTACAGCTTCACGACCTCGTCGTAGTAGCGCCGCTCGAGCGGTTTCATCGCGGCGGCGTCGAACACATGCCGCGGCACATAGCGAGGCACGTGAAACGACGGAAACTCCGCGCAGACGTCGTTGATTTCGCGCAGCGTGGTCGGCGCGCCGGAAGTCAGATGCAGCGTGCGTCCGCGCACCAGCGGGAACTTCACCAGCGCCTCGACGACGCAGTCGGCGACCCAGTCGATCGGCACGATGTTCAGCGTCGCGCCGTAGTCGCCGGGCATCGTGCGCACGAGGCCGGCGGCCGTCAGGCGCACGACCGTGTAGAGCGTGTCGAACTTGCGGATCACGCCGGTCGCCGAGTCGCCGACGATGATCGACGGGCGCAGCACGGCGGCCGGCTGACCGTTGCGCATCGCCGCCCGCACCGACTGCTCCGCGCGGTACTTGCTCTGCTCATACGGATTGCCCAGACGCTGGCCGAGGTCGAGATCGTCCTCGCTGAACACGCCGGGGCGCTCGCCGCAGACATAGGCGGTGCTCACGTAGAGCAGCGGAATCGGCGCGTCGTCGCGAGGCTGCGCGAACTCGACGATGCGTTCGGTGCCGCGAAAGTTGATCGCCTCGTAGACTTCGGGCTTGCGACCGAAGCTGGTTAGCGCGGCACAGTGGACGATCGCGCCCGTCGTCGCGCGCAGTGCCTCGTAGGTGCGTGGATCGAGCCCAAGCTGGGGTTCGGCGACGTCGCCCCGCACACATGCGAAGCTCCCGGCTGCAGGCGGGTGGCCGTCGTACGTGGTGGCCGCGAGCGGCGTGCCGTCGTTGCGGACGACCGGTCCTTCGGAGCGCAGGAATGCGACGACCGGGTAGCCCATCGCCGTGAGCCGGGCGATCACTTCGGCGCCCAACAGACCTCGCGCACCGGTGACGAGAACGTGCTTATCCATCGTGGGTGACCATCCAGGGTTGGGTGTCATTTGAGGAGAATCTCGGCCAGCAGTCCGAGCTCGACGGCGACGATGAAGCGCGTGCCCGCCCAGCGTGGCCGAGCCGGCCTGCTCGCAGGGCCCGGCCAGCTCGCGTTGAGCCAGACGAGCCATGCGAGTGGCAGCGTTGCGGCATAGATCGAATAGGTTTGCGACAGGCCTGCGAGGCGCGACAGCGCCACGTTGATGCCGAGCGCGAGAATCAGCAGGAGATTCAGCGCGACGCGGATTCCGTGCACCGACAGGTGATAGGGCTGCAGCGCAGTGGTGCCGACCTTGCGCGAGAACTTCCAGAATTCGTAGCCGCTCCACATCAAGCCCGTTACGCACGTCACGACGTAGAAGCTCAATTCGCGCCCAGCCATGTCGCGCCACAAGAAATAGCCGTACATGAAGATCACGAAGGGCGCCCCCTCGAAAGCGGGAAAGCAGAGCAGCGGGCGGCTCGGGAGCAGCCGCTTGAATACGAACGGCGCGGCGAAGGCGAGAGCGGTGGCGGCAGTTGCGGCCGTTCTCGCGTGCGCCATGCCGGTGTTCAGCGCAACGAGCAGCAGCGCGCTTGTCGCGAGGCTGGCGACGAGACGTGTGCGTCGTGCCTCGCGGCCCGCCAACAGCACGTGCCCGGCGGGATAGTCGCGTTCGAGATCGTCGAGATCGTCGATGAAGCGAAGCTGGACGAACAGCAGGAAAAAGGACGCGAGGCCGGTGAGCACACGCCAGCCCGGTTCAACGGCGACGCCGGCGATCCGTCCGTAGAGCAGCAGCGAGCAGACGAAAGCGCCGGCGATCGGCAGCGCCTCGGCGGCCAGCGGCAAGCGGCCGAGCGTGTTGCCGACAGCAACTGCCGCGGCCGCAAGCCGGCCACGTCTTGCATGCGAGGTGGCCAGCGAAAGGCGCGAGCTCATGTACGCATCCCCTCGTTGGCGTCCAGGCGGACGGGGGCGTGCCGGATGCACAGGTCCACGAGCGAGCCGACCGTGAAGTACGTTTCCGCGTGTTCTTCGTTCAACGCTTCTAGCGGCAGGCGCTCGATGCCGAACGCCTGCTCGACTGCGACCACCGCTTCGACGAGCGATAGCGAGTCGAGACCGAGATCGGCGATCAGCGAACTCTCGAGGTGAATCTCGGCGTCGAAGTCGCGCTGATGCTCGCGGCAGACGCGCAGTAACTGCGTGCGTACGATGCCGAATACGGTGTTGCGCATCGACGCATTTTTCGGTGTGCTGGCCATGCTGGGTTCCTTTCCGTTCACGCGTTGCTCGGCGCGGCGTAGCGCCACGGCAGAGTCTGGCCACCGGCCAGGATGCCTTGGGGATGCGCGAGCGCGACCGGCTCGATCGCCAGTTGCAGGCGGACGAGTGCGAGCGGCCGCTCCAACGCTTCTTCCCAGCGGTATGAGAGGGGAATGCGCGCGCGCTTGCCACGCAGCCACGCGCGGCGCAGAAAACGATGGACCCAGAAGTTCGGCCACCACGGCGCGGTCAGCGCGGTGCCGAGCAGACCGACGATGCGCGCACGCATCGGTTCGAGGCCGCAGTCGAAGGCGAGAAGCGAGGTCTCGCCGGCCCAGTCCTGGCCGTAGCCCGTCAACACATGCAGCAGATCGTGAATGCAGCCGCTGCGCTCGATGAACCACTGACGGTCCGGGCCCGGGAGGATTTCTTCGAGGCCGGCGGCCAGCCGGCTCGCTTGCAGCAGACCATCGGCGCTGTAGCCGCTGCGCTCCATCATCGCCATGTAGGCGCGGCCGAACGAGCCAGGCGGCAAGCGCAGCAGCGTGTCGGTATCTGCGAGCGTGCCGAGCAGTGACGGCTGCTCGGAAATCAGCGCGCCGGCGCCCGGCTCGCTCAGGAATCGCTGGTACATCGTCTCCATCTGACCGCCGTCGAGCGCGATCATCACTTCGTACGCGTGCTGAATGTCGTCTACGTTCTCCCTCAACGCCTTGATCGCTCGCAACGCGCGCGGCCAATCGATATGGCGTCGCGCCAGCGCGTCGTCCTTCAAGCTTGCTGTCATCTGCGGCTCCCGGCAAAGATCAAGAGGCGGGTCACGAGTGGCAATCGACTGGCGCCACTTCTTGCGGACGCTTTTTGCAGGGTTCATGCCAGTCATCCGTTGGCACCACGCAAGTCGTCCTCATCCCATGCAAGAACGGAACGAAGTGCCCAGATCTGAAAAGGCGGCGCGGCTATCGCGCGGATTGAAGCGGTGTCTGCGATTTGCCGACGCACTTTCAGGCGGAGCCCCCCGCAGCCTGCCGAATGTCGGTGCCGGGCCAACATGTGAAGGGCGTCTGTTGGTTGCCGCTCGACTGCGGGACGTCTGATACCGGCCCGGTTCACGTGTCAACGTCCAAACATCTATACGTGCGGATGTATCGCCCCGCCTTTTGAAATCTGGCTGCCTGCTTGCGTCATTGCATCTGACGGGGACTCAGTTCGCGCAGCAAAAGAACGCCTGGCACGAACAGTGCACTAGCAGCGCGAACACGGACGGTGCGCTGTGAAATTCGTAGAACTCACGAGGACGGAGGTAGAGCAATGAATCAGGCCTGGAAGGCGAAAGCGGGGCAGTTCCTGCCGGGGGCGAATCTGACTGTGCTGCCGCACTGGGAGCGCGACGCGGTGCCGAGCTACGATCGTGCCGAAGTCTCGGTGCCAGGGCGCCTTCACTTCGCCGTATTCGACTTCATGCAAATGATGCCCGGCTTCGGGGGCGGCGGACTCGGCGTATCGACGAGCACGGTCGGACACCGGATCACCGTCACGAAGACGAACAACGGCGAAGGCGGCTGCGACGTGCCGAGCGGGCGGCACATGCTCGAGTTGTTCAAGCGAACGGTCGGCTACGCACGCGACGACATCCGTGTGGATCGGCTGCGCAGCATTCAGCATCAGCACAGCGGATTCGGCTCGAACGTGTCGTTCAACACCGCGACGCTCGCCGGCTTGAACGCGTTGTTCGGCTCACCGTTTTCGCCGCACGACATGTGGGAAATGATCACCCGCAACTACGTCGAGACCGCGAAGGATGACGAGCATGTGTATTTCGGCCTCGAGACCGGCGTCGGCGAAGCGTGCCTGTTCTTCGGCGGGTTGGTCTGGGTCGACGAGAAGCACGGCAACGGTCGTTTCCTCGGCAACCTGAGTTCGGAAAACCTGTGGGTGACCACCGCCGTTGGCAACTACGACACGCTGTCGACCGAAGCGCTGCGTGCGCATGGCGAAGGCGCGGACATGTCCGGCACCACCGAGGCGGGCTTCGTGCCGACGCATTTCGTCGAGTGGCAGAAGCGCTATGGCGTCGCGTGGCGCAACTTCATCGAACAGAAACTGAGGCCGGCACTGCATCGCAATGACCTGTTCGCGTTTCTGAAGCACGGCTGGGAACTCAACAGCATGAGCAACATGAAGGTGCTCGAAGGCATCTTCCGGACCGACGTGATGCGTGAGTTCGACGAGACGATGCAACGCGAGGGCGCGGTGTACGCGGGGATGAGCAGCGCGGGTCCGGGCTTCTATGCGTTCTCCGACTGCGAGGAAAAGGCGAAGCACCTCGCGACGGTGATGCTGCATCGGTTCAGTGAATTCATGAGCGAGATGACGGTGGCCCGCGCGGGCCAGAAGATGTCGATCGACGTCGCCGTCTAGCCGCATGCCCGTGAACCCTCGCGAAACTTTCCACTGAGACTGATCGAACATGGCCAAGCGCGTCACCTTCGTCAACACGAACCAGATCAAGCCGGCGATTGCGCCGATTGCCTTCGACTATCTGTCGGCGCCGATGGAGCGAGCAGGGTTCGAGCTCAATTTGCTCGACCTGTGCTTCTCCGACGATTGCGAGGCGGCCATTGCCGAGCACTGCCGCACCACCGCGCCGGATTACTGGGGGGTGACGCTGCGAAATACCGACGACGTCTATTTCTCCAGCGGCTACAGCTTTCTCGACCGCATCAGGGACATCGTTGCGATGCTTCGGCGTGCGCGCGCGGTCCCGATCGTGATGGGCGGCGCGGGCTACTCGGTGATGCCGGAGAAATTGCTTGCTTACCTCGACGCGGACTTCGGCATCGTCCGGGAAGGCGAATTCAGCTTTCCCGAGTTGCTGACCTGCCTCGAAGAAGGTAGGAGTTTCACGCACATACCCGGCGTGGTCTACCGCGATACGGCCGGTGTGCACGCTACGCCGCTCGCGCCCAACACATGCGGACCACTGGCCAGCATAGGGCCTCACAAACGCGAACTGGTGAACAACCCGCACTATTTCGCCAAAGGCGGCCAGATCGGCATCGAAACGAAACGCGGCTGCAATCGCTCCTGCATCTATTGTGTCGAGCCGCTGATCAAAGGCCGTTCGGTGCGCATGCGCGAACCTGATGATGTCGTCGCCGAGATGGCATCGCTCGAGGAGCGCGGGGTCAACGTCTTTCATATCAACGACTCGGAATTCAATCTGAGCGTCGCGCATCCGATGGCGCTGTGCGCGGCCATCATCCGGCACGGGCTCGCCGGCAAAATCCAGTGGTATGCGTACGGTATGCCGCGGCCGTTTCCCGATGAACTCGCGGCCGCGATGAAAGCAGCCGGTTGCGTGGGCATGAACTTCGGCGTCGACACCGCTAGCGCAACGATGCTGAAGATACTGCGCCGCACCTTTAGCGCACCGGACATCGAACATGCGGTCAATACCGCGAAGCGCCACGGCCTCGAGCACATCATCGAACTGCTGTTCGGGGCGCCCGGCGAGACGCAGGAGACCGCGCGCGAGACGATCGAGTTCATCAAGCGGGTCGATCCGGAGCGCGTCTCGGTCACCGTCGGGCTGAGAATCTTCCCGGGCACCGAGCTCGAACAGATGATCCGCCGCGAAGGCCTCCATGCCGGGAATCCGAATCTGCACGGCCATATCGAAGGCAACGACGATCTTCTGCATCCGGTGTTTTATCTGCCGACCGCATTGGGACCGGATCCGCAGCAATTCATTGCCGATCTGATCGGCAATGATCGGCGGTTCTTCGGGACCAATGCGAGCCTGTTCAACTACAACGCGAACGACGCGCTGGTCGAAGCGATCGCGCAAGGCGAGCGCGGCGCGTATTGGTCGATCCTGAACCGGATCGAGAAACGCTTCGAGGCGGCCCATAACGCGCGCGCTTGTCACCGCACGTCCGCGGACGGCGGCGATCCGGACTGGACGCCGATCGAGATTTTGCCGATCGAGCAAAGCGCCTGACGCGGTATGTGATGCCCGAAGCGGCCAGTCATCCGCTGGCCCGCGCATTTTTTCAACGCAGGAGGAGTGCATGCTTCCAGAAAACAGCCAGCCTGAGCCGTACAGGATCAAGATGGTCGAGCCGATCAGGCTGATCGACCGCGAGCAACGGCAGGCGCGGCTTGCCGCTGCCGGGTACAACGTGTTTCGCCTCGAAGCCGACGACGTCTATATCGATCTGATGACGGACAGCGGCACTACCGCGATGAGCGCGAACCAGTGGGCAGGCATCATGACCGGCGACGAGTCGTATGCCGGCTCCCGCAGCTTTACGAAGCTGACGCAGTCCGTGCGGGACATGCTCGGCTTCGAATACGTGTTGCCGACCCACCAGGGGCGCCCGGCCGAGCACTTCCTGTTCCGGACCCTCGTGCGCCCGGGCCAGGTGGTGCCGTTCAACGCTCCGTTCGATTCGACCGAGGCGCACGTATCGATTGCCGGCGGGACCGCGATATCGTGCGTCGCCGAAATCGGTTACCAACCCGCTGTCGAGCATCCATTCAAGGGCGACGTGGATGTGCAGAAGCTGCGCAACGTGATCGAGAGCGAAGGGCGCGGCAACGTGCCGTTGATCATGGTCTCGCTGACAAACAACGCGGGCGGCGGCCAGCCGGTATCGATGGCGAACCTGCGCGCGGTGAAAGCGTTGGCCGATGAGTTTGCGATTTCCGTGTACTTCGACGCGGCGCGCTGCGCGGAGAATGCTTACTTCATCCAGCAGCGTGAGAGCGGCTATGCGAACCGGTCGGTGGCGGAAATTCTGAAGGAGCAGTTTTCCTATGCCGAGGGCTGCACGTTCAGTTGCAAAAAGGATGCGCTGGTCAATATCGGCGGCTTGCTCGCGACACGGTCGCGCGCGCTCTACGACCAGGTCGTGCCGCTGCTCGTGCTGCACGAAGGCTTCGTCACCTACGGAGGGATGGCAGGCCGCGATCTCGAAGCGCTCGCGATCGGTCTGCGCGAGATGGTCGACGACAGATACCTGCAACACCGCGTGGGTCAGGTCGAACGGCTAGGCGACACACTGCTTGCCGGCGGGGTTCCGATCCTGAGGCCCACCGGCGGACACGCGGTGTATGTCGATGCGGCCGCCTTCCTGCCGCACGTGCCGCGCTCGGAGTTTCCAGCCGAGGCGCTGGCTGCCGAGCTTTATCTGGAGGGCGGCGTGCGCGCCGTCGGTCTGGGCTCGTTGGCGTTCCTGAAAGAAGATCCATCGACGGGCGCGCTCAGCGCTCCGAGGCTGGAATTGCTGCGGCTCGCCATTCCCCGCCGTGTCTACACCGATAGCCATCTCGCGGCGGTTGCGGCCGCGTTGGTCCGCGTCTATCAACGACGCGATGCGATCCGCGGAATGCGCATCGTCTCGGCGCCGCCGATGCTCAAGCACTTCACCGCGGTCCTCGCACCGGTCGATGCCCGTGACGAGATGCTCGCGGAGTGTCGCGAAGTTATGGTCTGAGGTGATTTCATGTCGAATGCTGTGTTCGAAACGCTCGAGCTCAAAACCCATGCTTATCCGGGCGTGCTAGTCACGTTGTGCGGTGTGGATGGAGCTGGGAAGTCTTCACTGATGGAAAAGCTCGAAAGCGCGTGCACGCGTGCCGGGCTCAACTGCGTGACGACGTTTACACCGACCAGTCGCATCCGCAAAGACGCGGTGTTCCGGGATATGGTCGACAGCCACTGGCATACCTCCAAAACCAGCCCGGGGCCCGACGCAAGCGTACGCCGCGTCGACATGCTGGGCATTCTGCTGTCCATCATGGGAGACCTCCTCCAGCATCTGACCGACACGGTCATACCGGCACTGGAGCGAGGCGACGTGGTCTTTTGCGACCGCTATGTGTTCACCTCTCAGGCCGAGATCGGCACGCGCGCCGATCCCGCTGAGACCGCGCCGGTGCTCCGCAGCATCGCTGGCCATGTGCTGCGTCCCGACGTCGCCTTTGGTCTGAACGTTTGCGGCGCGACTTCACACCGCCGCGTGCGGTCAAGGAACGACGAGAAAGACCAGCCGCCGCCGATGAGCTTTCTGACGCGCCAGGTGGCGGCTTATCGCGCCGTGTTCGAGGCCAACGGCGTGGTCGCTCTGGATGGAGAGCGCAGTATCGACGAGACGTACCGTGCGGCACTCAGTCATATCGCGGCTATAGAACGGGTTGCGGGGCGGTTGGGTTCTATCGCGGCGGCACATCCTGCACGAACCCTGGCGGCATGCTGAGGCTTCGACCTGCGCGGAGACGCCGCATTCTGGCGCCGAGGTGTGCGACAAAATGCACGTCGACACGTTTTGGTGAGCATCTATCCTTCAAGACAGGACCATGTTGCATGGAACGTCAGAGCCAAGGAGACGATGATGCTCAGCCCACATGAGATCGCAACGCTCATGCTTCTCGAAACAAACCCGCGTCCGGAAAATTTCGATCCCGGCGATCTCGACGCGCTGTGTGAACATCAACTCGTATTTCTGGAAAAGCTCGCGTCTGGGTACGCGCGAGGGCATCTGACTGCTCAAGGACGCTCGATGTTGAGGTCGGTCGGCAGAGTGCACTAGTTCTGCGCTCTGCATTGCCGCGGAGGTTCAATACGCGGCGTTTTACAGCCAGCACAGGCGGCTGGAAGAGGAAGTGATTTTGCCGCCGCGTTGCGATATCTGACTGCGGACGACTGGATGGAACTGGACGAGGTGTTCGGCGCCAATCTGGATCCGTTCAGCGGCAGCGAGATCGAAGGGGAAATGGACCGCCTGTTTTCGCTGATCGTCAGTACGGTCTCCGAGTCGATTCACTAGGCCGCCAACGGGACAGCGCCCGTGCATTTGATTTCATCGAGGCAAACGCTCGACTTGACTCCGCTCACACCCGGAATGCGCATCAGCGTATCGAGCAGAAACTCCGACAGCGCCTTGAGGTCGTGCGCGACGACCTTGAGCATGTAATCGATATCACCCGTGACAACGAAGCATTCCTGAACCTGGGTGAGTTCCGAGATCATCCGCTTGAACTTCGACAGGTCGCGCACATGGCCTCGCTCCATCGTCACCTGGATGAAAGCCACTACGCCGAAGCCCAGCAGCTGCGCATCGAGCCGCGTCTCGTAGCACTTGATCACGCCCATTTCCTCGAGCCGGCGATGACGCCTCAGCGTTTGCGCGGGCGACAGCTTGATCGCCTCCGCCAGCTCGAGATTGGAGATGCGCCCTCGCGACTGAAGAATCTCCAGCAAACGCACGTCGATTCGGTCTATGTCGATTGTATGCACTGTTATTTCCTTGTTCCGCAACGAAATGAAATGTTAATGCACAAATCAGGGTTTGTCTGCGTCCGCTACGAAATCCTATTGCATCGATAAAAAATTAAACTGATTCCAGATGTCGCTGCGACGCGAGCATGTACGTTGAGAAATGCTCAGATGCGCAGGTGGCGAGAAGACGCTGCCTGCTAGACGAACAGAGAAATTTTCTTTCATTTCTATAACATGCCTCCGCATCACACTCAGTGCTAGTCGCTCGCTATCAATCATTCACCATTCGCTGAACCCGAGAGATCATGGCCGACCTGTTTGACAATCCAATGCAACTGATGGGCTTCGAATTCGTTGAATTTGCTTCGCCCGTGCCCAACGTCCTCGAACCGCTGTTCGAGCAGATGGGCTTCACACTTGTGGCTCGCCACCGTTCGAAGGACGTGCTGCTTTACCGCCAGGGCGAAATCAACTTTATCGTCAATCGTGAGCGCAATAGTCAGGCCGCTTACTTTGCCGCCGAGCATGGCCCGAGTGCGTGCGGCATGGCGTTTCGCGTGAAGGATTCGCACAAGGCCTACGCCCGTGCGCTGTCGCTGGGCGCTCAGCCGATCGAAATCGCTACCGGTCCGATGGAGTTGCGATTGCCGGCAATCAAAGGCATTGGCGGCGCACCGCTTTATCTGATCGACCGCTTCGAAGACGGCAAGTCGATCTACGACATCGATTTCGAGTTCATCGAAGGTGTCGAGCGCCGGCCGGCCGGTCATGGCTTGCGCCTCGTCGATCACCTGACGCACAACGTCTATCGCGGGCGCATGACGTATTGGGCCAACTTCTACGAGACGCTGTTCAACTTCCGGGAGCTACGCTACTTCGACATCGAAGGCGAATACACGGGGCTCACGTCGAAGGCGATGACGGCGCCGGACGGCAAGATCCGCATTCCATTGAACGAGGAATCCGGCAAGGGCAGCGGCCAGATCGAAGAATTCCTGATGGCCTTCAACGGCGAGGGCATTCAACACATCGCCTTCCTGACCGACGATCTGATCACGGTGATCGACAACCTGCAGATGGCAGGCGTGCCGCTGATGACCGGGCCGAACAGCTACTACTACGATGCGCTCGAAACGCGTTTGCCGGGCCATGGTCAACCCGTTGGCCAATTGCAGTCGCGCGGCATTCTTCTCGATGGAACGACGGCGGACGGATCGCCGCGCCTGCTGCTGCAGATCTTTTCCAAACCGCTGCTTGGCCCCGTGTTTTTCGAATTCATCCAGCGCAAGGGCGATGAAGGTTTCGGGGAAGGCAATTTCAAGGCGCTGTTCGAGTCGCTCGAACGCGATCAGATCGAGCGGGGCACGCTGAAAGTTTGACGCGCATACAACCCGTTCGTCGCCACTTCAACAATACCTAATCCCAGCAAGACACGACACCGGCGTCACAAGCGTCGGCTGTGAGGCCTCGGCATATTTCGCCTGCTCTGACCAGAGCAGGCGAAAAACGAGGCGTGGCGTCCAGAACCAACCGCAGGACACAGGAGACAACATCGTGGCACATCAGGAGCAGGGCACGCTAAAGCGCGGCCTGAAGAATCGTCACATTCAGTTGATCGCGCTTGGAGGCGCAATCGGCACGGGTCTTTTTCTCGGCATCGCGCAGACCATCAAGACGGCAGGGCCGTCCGTATTGCTCGGGTACGCAATTGCCGGCATCGTCGCCTTCTTTATCATGCGGCAACTCGGCGAAATGGTCGTCGACGAGCCCGTTGCAGGTTCGTTCAGTTACTTCGCAGGCAAATACTGCGGGCAATTCTCCGGTTTTGTTTCCGGGTGGAATTACTGGGTGCTGTACGTGCTGGTGTCCATGGCGGAACTGTCGGCCGTTGGCATCTACATGCAGTACTGGTGGCCGGGTCTGCCAACGTGGGTGTCCGCGCTGGTGTGCTTCGGCGTAATCAACGCGATCAACCTCACCAGCGTGAAGTCGTACGGCGAACTCGAATTCTGGTTCTCGATCGTCAAGGTCGCGGCAATCGTTGGCATGATCGGCTTTGGCGGCTATCTGCTGATTTCGGGCCATGCGGGTCCTGACGCGGGCGTGGCGAATCTGTGGCGCCACGGCGGCTTCTTCCCGAACGGCGTGTCGGGTCTCGTGATGGCGATGGCCGTCATCATGTTCTCGTTCGGTGGACTGGAACTCGTGGGCATTACGGCGGCCGAGGCCGAAGATCCTTCGCACACGATCCCGCGCGCGACCAACCAGGTGATCTACCGGATCCTGATTTTCTACGTCGGCGCACTCGGGGTGCTGCTGTCGCTGTATCCGTGGGAAAAAGTCGTCGCCGGTGGCAGTCCGTTCGTACTGATCTTTCACGCGATGAACAGCAACTTCGTCGCCAACGTGCTCAATGCGGTGGTGCTCACCGCCGCGCTGTCGGTGTACAACAGCGGTGTCTATTGCAACAGCCGCATGCTTTACGGCCTCGCAGGCCAGGGCAATGCGCCGCGCGCTCTGCTGAAGGTCAACTCGCGCGGGATTCCGCTCGTCGCGCTGGGGATTTCCGCCGTGGCGACTGCCGCCTGCGTGGTGATCAACTACCTGATGCCGGGCAAGGCATTCGAGGTGTTGATGGGGCTCGTCGTCTCGGCGCTGATCATCAACTGGGCAATGATCAGTATCATTCATTTGCGTTTCCGCGCTGCGAAAGCTCGCGCCGGTGAGAGGACCCTGTTCCGCAGCCTCGGTTATCCGCTTACCAACTATCTTTGCCTGATCTTCCTTGCCGGCATTCTGGTCGTGATGTGGCTGATACCGGATCTGCGCATGTCGGTCTACCTGATCCCCGTTTGGCTCGTTGCGCTGGGCGTCGGCTATCGCGTGCGCAATAGGCGCGCCGCCGCCTCGGTCGCCGTCGGCGTGGCGACGCGCTAGGCATCGCGCTTTTGCAATCTTTTGGCCTGATCCAGGGAACTAGCATGTTTGAACACATCGATGCCTATGCGGGCGACCCGATCCTCACGTTGAACGAGAACTTCGCGAAGGATTCGCGCGAGCATAAGGTCAATCTGAGCATCGGCATTTACTACGACGATCAAGGCCGCTTGCCGGTAATGCAGGCGGTACGCGAGGCCGAAGGACAACTGCTCGCCGAGCTCGGTCCCAAGCCGTACCTGCCGATGGCGGGCTTCGCCCACTACCGCGATTCCGTGCAATCGCTGGTATTCGGCGACGACTCGGCGGCGCGTACCGAGGGGCGCATCGCGACCGTGCAGACCTTGGGCGGCTCGGGCGCGCTGAAGGTCGGTGCGGATTTCATCAAGCGCTACTTTGCGGGCTCGCGCGTATGGGTCAGCGATCCGACGTGGGAAAACCACCGTTTCATCTTCGAGCGCGCGGGATTCGAAGTCAACGCGTACCCGTACTATGACGAATCGAGCGGCGGTCTGAAGTTCGAAGAGATGTTATCGGCCATCGACGCGCTACCCGCGCGCAGCGTCGTCCTGTTGCACGCGTGCTGTCATAACCCGACGGGTGTCGATCTAAACGACGCGCAATGGGTGCAACTGATCGAGGTCATCAGAAAGCGCAACCTGCTGCCCTTTATCGACATGGCATACCAAGGCTTCGGCGCAGGTATCGACGCCGACGCATTCGCGATTCGTGAACTGGTGCGCCAGAACGTGCCGGCGTTGGTGGCCAATTCGTTCTCGAAGAACTTCTCGCTGTATGGCGAGCGGTGCGGTGGACTGTCGGTGATTTGCGAGTCGGCGGAGATTGCCGCGCGCGTATTGGGTCAATTGACGAGCGCCGTGCGCGCGAACTACAGCAATCCGCCGACGCACGGCGCGAAGATCGTAGCGCGGGTGCTGACCACACCGGCGCTGCGGCAATCGTGGCAACAGGAGCTTGGCTCGATGTGCCGGCGCATCATGCGCATGCGCGCGGAGATCCATGAACGCCTGCGCGGCAAGGTGCCGGACACGCTGCTCGCGCGCTACCTCGAGCAGCGCGGCATGTTCACGTACACGGGGCTGTCGGCGGAGCAGGTGGACACGCTGCGCGAACGGGACGGCGTCTATCTGATCCGGTCCGGGCGCATGTGCGTCGCCGCGCTCAATGACAACAACGTTGCGACGGCGGCGCAGGCCATCGCGAGGGTCATCTCGCGGACAGGCGATTGACACCGCCGCAGGCTGAGCGCGCCAGCCTGATACGCGACCAGTCCGACTGCATCCACGCCGGATCGAGCGGACGGATCGCGAGTCTCGATTGAGCGTCGCGGGGCGCCGCGCGACGCGGCATGATCGAGATGCCGCGTCCGGCTTCGACGAGTCCGAGCGATGTCGTCAGAGGCGCCGTCCGTCCATTTCAGTTTTGTCGCGCGCTCGCGTTGCCGCTGTGCTTGAGCGTCGGATCGATCAACGAAGCCTTGACGTCGACCGAAGACGCTTGCCCGAGCTTCGCATAGTCGCTCTTGAGCCATACGTCGGCGACTTCACGGCCGCGCTCGAACAGCGTGTTGAGCAACGACCACGACGTGCTGCTCTTCGACACGAAACCGAACTTCGCCAGAAAATCGTCGTCGCGGATCAGGTGGAACCTGACGGGCTTGTAGCGGCTCTTGCGCGCCGCTTCCTCGCCGACCGAATCGAGCACACGGTTGACCGCTTCGATCGCGTTGATCTCCAGCACCACGGACGCGTTGAACCCAATTTCATTGAGCCGGTCGAGAATGCCGCGCGCATCTTTGGGCGGCATATCGTGGCGCACGAACGGATTCGCGAGCACGAGAATCAGGTCCTGGGCATGCTCGATCAACGGCGCCAATGGCGGGTTGCCCAGATAGCCGCCGTCCCAGTACGGTATGCCGCCCACGCTGACGGTGCGAAACTCGTTCGGCAGGCATGCGGAAGCGCGCAATACGTCAATGGAAATAGCGGGGCGGGTGAACATTGCGCGTTGGTTGGTTCGTACGTCGGTTGCGCAAATGAATAGTTGCGGGCCGTCGCGCGTCGTATTGAGCGCGGCCAGATCGTGTTCGGGGAGCGCGGCACGGATCACCGGCCCGAGCGGATCGCGGTAAAACGGATTGCCATAAGGCGAAGCGACGAGTCCGACGGCCTCCAGCATGATGGCGGCGGGATTCCAGTCGATATTCCAGCCGCCGAATGGGCCGGGTTCGGAAAAGCCGAGGAGCGCGTTGCCCGCCAGCGCGCCGGCGCGCGATACCGCTTCCCAAAAGGCGCGCAGCATGTCGCGTGCTTTCGGTGCCCCGCTGGTTGCGAGACCCGCCGCGCACAGCGTCGCATTGATGCCGCCCGCGCTCGCGCCGCTGATTGCCGCGATATCGAGTGGCATTGCCTGCGACGAAGCCTCCAACAGACGGTCGAGCACACCCCACGTGAACGCGCCGTGCGAACCGCCGCCTTGCAGGGCAAACGCGACCTTGGGGCCTTTGTGTCGCGTCGAGTTCCGAGGTTCCTCCATCGCCATGGCTCCTTCGCGTCTTGATCGCGTTCCGGCAATCTTACCCGGAAGTGTCACGCGTTTGGTCTAGCCTCGCCAGACGCGGCTGCGGGTTTGTCTCGGTTAAACCGCCGCCCCGCAGCAGGTACAGTGTGAGACGATTTGCGGCGGGCCGGAGTCCAACCTCGGCCGATCGATACTATTAATAGTCGCAAGCGACATATCCGATATAAAACGGGCCATGAGAGAGAAGTTGATTGACATAAGCCAGCGTGCCAGGGCGGCATCGCGGGCTCACCGCGCTCGTCCGGGGGCGTCTCGATGAAACGGGATCTCGATCCGGATTCCCGCGGCGCGATCACGCTAAACGGGCTGGCGCGCCAGCTGGGACGTACCCGTGAGCAGCTGATGCAGCGCTGGATCGCCGAGACCTCGGAGCAGGGCGCGCACCCCGCCGATGCGGACAGCGGACAGGGACTGACCGACTGTTTCGCCTACATGCTGGCCGAGGTATGCGCGTCCTTGCTGGTCGCCGACAGCGACCCGTCCCTATCCGATCATGTAGGCATCGCGCAGCCTGGCAGGTTCTGGCCGGACGACTGGCGGGTCACGGATCTGTTTCGCAACATGGATCTGATGCAGCGCTCTCTGAAGCACGAGATCCGCGCGTATTTCGGTCCCGTTGCCGCTTCCGTCGACGTTCACATGCGCGCGCACGACGTTGTCGAGCGCACCTTTCGCGCGATGATCGAAAACGCGATCGAGGCGCACATGCAACGTCAGGCGGCCGAGGTGGCGGCGGCACAGGACAGCCTGCACACCGCGCTGACCGCGCTGAAGCTCACGGAGGAGCGGCTGCGAGTCGCGACGAGCGCGGCGGGCATCGGCATCTTCGAGTGGTGTGGCGCGTCGCGACAAGGCGTGTGGGAAAACCGCCGGATGTATGAAATCACCGGGCAACCCGATGACAGGGGGCCGTTGACGGAAACCGAGTTCATGACGTCGGTCGTTCATCCGGACGATGTCGAACTGCTGCGAAGTCATTTCCAGTCCCGGCGAATCTCCGGCGAGCCGGTGCATGTCGCGTTCCGGCTGCACCGTGTAATCGACCGTGCGCTTAGGACCGTCGAAATGTTCGGGTATCTGCGACCGCCCGTTCATCAGGACGATTACACGTTCATTGGCAGCTTGTGCGACGTGACGGAGCGCGCCGACGCGGAGGCGAAACTGCGCGACGCGGATCGCCGCAAGGACATCTTTCTGGCCACGCTCGCGCACGAGCTGCGCAATCCGCTGGCGCCCGTGCGCAACGCCGCGCATCTGCTGGGTCACAGCGCGGGAGCCGATCCCGCCAAACGCGAGTGGCTGCGCAATGTGATCGAACGCCAGACCGGTCACCTGTCGCATCTGATCGACGACCTGCTCGATGTTTCGAGAATCACCACCGGCAAGATCGTGTTGAAGCGCGAGGTGTTCGATATCAGGCTGGCACTCGACCACGCTCTGGAAATCACGATGCCGGCTGCGTTGCAGCGGCATCACGACATCGTGCGTCTGCCGCTGGAACACCCGCTGTACGTGCACGGCGACCCGGCGCGCATCACTCAGACATTTTCGAATCTGCTCGATAACGCGATCAAATACACCGACGATGGTGGCCGGATCGTCGTATGCGCGACGCTCGTCGGTCAGGAAGTGTCCGTGACTGTGTCGGACACGGGCACGGGTATTTCGGACGATGCACTGCCTCACGTGTTCGATCTGTTCGTCCAGGGTTCGTGCCACGGCGAGCCGTCGCGGGGCGGTCTAGGGATCGGGCTGTCGGTGTGCAAGACGCTGACCGAGATGCACGGCGGGACCATTGCCGCGAGGAGCGAAGGCAAGAACAGAGGCAGTGAATTCGAAATACGTCTACCCGTTTGCCAGGGCCGTAACCAGGACGCTAAGGACGGTACCGAAGCCGGTCTGCCGGCGTCCGACCGATTGCGGGTTCTGATCGTCGACGACAACAGCGACGCCGCGCTTTCGCTCGCGATGATTCTCGACACGCACGATGTGCGCACCGCACACAGCGGCGAAGACGCGCTTCACATCGCGGCTGCGTTCGAGCCGCAGATCGTGTTCCTCGATCTTGGGCTGCCGGGAATCAGCGGCTATGAGGTCGCGCGTCGGCTGAGGGATCATCAGGCGGCGGGCAAGCACCTCGAAATCGTCGCCGTGTCGGGATATGGTCAGCCAGAGGACGTGGCTCACTCGGCGGAGGCGGGGTGTGATGCGCATCTCGTCAAACCCGTCGATATCGAGGAGTTGCTCGCGATCATCAGGCGGATCACCGGAGAAAATCCGGGCCTCAGTCGCCAATCGAGCGGATAACTCACCGGCCGTCACCCCGGCGATGATCGTTGCCCGGCCGTGATCCAGACGATTCGCTCGATCACGATCGGACTGGCGCGTTGCGCCCGCATGACGCTGGGATCGTTCTAAGGGATGACCCGATGTGATGGGAACGCTGGCTGGCCGGGTACGCTGTTTGATGAGTCAAGCCCGAAGGGCGACGAATCATGAGCCGCCAATGACCCGGTATGCACGTGAATGCGAGCCGTGACGCGCCGTCTGTACCCATTTTCAATCTGCGACAATAGCCGCGATTCTCGTCCACGCCGATCGTGAAATGGAACTCAGACAATTACGCTATTTCCTCAGCGTCGTCGAACACGGCAGCATGGGAAAGGCCGCGCTCGAACTCGGCGTCGTCACTTCCGCGCTGAGTCAGCAGATCAGCCGCCTCGAAGGCGAACTGTCGACGCGCCTGCTGCAGCGCACTTCCAGCGGCGTCGTGCCGACCGATGCCGGTCTCGCGTTCTGGCGTCAGGCGCAACTCGCGCTGCGTCATATCGACGACGCGGCGCTCGCCGCGCGCGCTGCCCGGCTCTCGGGCCACGTCAGCGTCGGCATGGCGCCGAGCACCGCCAGCGTGCTGGGCGTCCCCTTCATGCAGGCCATGCGCGCGCGCTATCCCGACGTGCGGCTGCGCATCGTCGAAAGCCTGTCCGGGTATCTGGCGTCGATGCTGAGCGCGCGCCAGATCGATCTTGCCGTGCTGTTTCGCCCGGAGCCCGCGCAGCGCTGGAGCGTCGTGTCGCTGCTCGACGAGCGGCTGTTCGTGATCGGCCGGCACGAGCTCAAAGACATGCCGGCGGGCGCGAGCGTGCGTCTCGGGCAACTCGGCAAGCTTCCGCTCGTCCTTCCGAGCGGCGCGCACGGCCTGCGCTCGCTGCTGTCCGCCGCGTTCAAGCGGGCCAAATATGAACCGAACATCGCGGCCGAAGTGGACGGCCTCGCGCTGCTGATGGACGTCGTGCGCACGGGCATCGCCGCGACCATCCAGCCCGGCGCCGCGCTCGCGCGGCCGGAGAACGCGGTTTTGGCTAGCGTGCCGGTGACCGAAAGCTTCGCCACACGGCCCAATATGATCGCGAGCATCTCCGACGACGAGCTTTCGCCCGCGGGGCTCGCCGCGCGCGTGGTGCTCGCCGACGTCGCGCGCGAACTGGTGCGCGAAGGCCGCTGGCCCGGGGCGCGCCTGCGTCAGTCGGAGGCCTTCACAAAAACTGAAGGCCCGTTGACGGCCCGCTGATGGCGGAGGACGAGCGCGACCATTAGAGTGCGTCCGAAAGGAGGCCCACAAGATGGTCGACGTACTCGTAATCGGAGGAGGCAATGCGGCGCTTTGCGCGGCATTGATGGCGCGCGAAGCCGGCGCGTCGGTTCTGCTGCTCGAATCCGCGCCGCGCGAATGGCGCGGCGGCAATTCCCAACACACCCGCAATTTGCGCTGCATGCACGACGCGCCGCAGGACGTGCTCGTCGATGCCTATCCGGAAGAAGAATTCTGGCAAGACCTGCTGAAAGTCACCGGCGGTATCACGAGTGAGCATCTCGCGCGGCTGACGATTCGCGCGTCGTCGTCGTGCCGGCCCTGGATGCAAAAGCACGGCGTACGCTTTCAGCCGCCGCTGTCGGGCGCGCTGCATGTGGCGCGCACCAACGCGTTTTTCATGGGTGGCGGCAAGGCGCTCGTGAACGCCTATTACCGCAGCGCCGAAGCGCTGGGTGTCGAGATTCGCTACGACACGCCCGTCGATTCGGTGGAACTCGACGGCGGCCGTTTCGTCGCGGCCCGAAGCGGTAACCAGCGCTTCGAGGCGCGCGCCTGCGTGCTGGCGGCAGGCGGCTTCGAATCGAACCGCGAATGGCTGCGCGAGGCCTGGGGACAGAACGAGCGCGGCGAATGGCCCGCCGACAACTTCCTGATCCGCGGCACGCGCTTCAACAAGGGCGTGCTGATCCGCCACATGATGGATGCCGGCGCGGACATGATCGGCGATCCGTCGCAGTCGCACTGCGTGGCCATCGATGCGCGCGCGCCGCTCTATGACGGCGGCATCTGCACGCGCATCGACTGCGTGTCGCTCGGCGTGGTCGTCAATCGCGAGGCCGAGCGCTTCTACGACGAAGGCGAGGACTTCTGGCCGAAACGCTATGCGATCTGGGGGCGCCTCGTTGCGCATCAGCCGGGGCAGATCGGCTACTCGATCATCGATTCGAAGGCGATCGGCCGCTTCATGCCGCCGGTGTTTCCGGGCGTAAAGGCCGACACGCTGCCCGAACTCGCACGGCAGTTGAAGCTGCCGGAAGCGCGCTTCATGGAGACGCTGTCGCGTTACAACGAGTCCTGCCGCGTCGGCAGCTTCGATCACACGTCGCTCGACGACTGCCATACCGAAGGCGTCACGCCGCCCAAGACGCACTGGGCGCGCCCTATCGACACGCCGCCGTTCTACGGCTACGCATTGCGTCCCGGCATCACGTTCACGTATCTCGGCCTGAAGACCAACGACCGCGCCCAGGTGCACTTCGGCGGCGAGGCGAGCGAGAACCTGTTCGTCGCGGGCGAGATGATGGCGGGCAACGTGCTCGGCAAGGGCTATACAGCGGGCGTCGGCATGTCGATCGGCACGGCGTTCGGGCGCATTGCCGGCACTCAGGCCGCGCGCGCCGCACTGCAGACAACGGAGGTTTCCTGTGCAGCAAACTGACACGCTCGCGCCCGAACGCACGCGCGCCGCGGCGTTCGAATCGAAGCAAGACATGCAACGCACGCGCGGCGGCTCGCGCGTGATTCCAATCGTGCCGCTGACCGCAAGCGAAGGCGAAGTGGCGCGCCAGATGCAGATCTGCAACGCGTGCCGCTATTGCGAAGGCTTCTGCGCGGTGTTCCCGGCGATGACGCGCCGCCTCGAATTCGGCAAGGCCGACGTCAACTATCTGGCCAATCTGTGCCATAACTGCGGCGCCTGTTACCATGCGTGCCAGTACGCGCCGCCGCACGAATTCGCGGTCAACGTGCCGAAGGCGATGGCGCAAGTGCGCCTCGAAACCTACACCGAATACGCGTGGCCCAAGGCGCTAGGCGGGTTGTACAAGCGCAATGGCGTGACGCTGTCGGTCGCGCTGGCGGCGGGGCTAGCTCTCTTTCTGCTGCTCGGCACGGCCATGCATGGCGGTTTGAGCGGCAACGTCGCGCCCGCGAACTTCTACGCGATCTTCCCGCACAACCTGCTGGCGGCGATGTTCGGCGCGGTCTTCCTGTTTGCCATCGTGGCGCTCGGCATCGGCGTGACGCGCTTCTGGCGCGACGTGTCGCAGGGAACCGCGAACGCGAGCACGCCGGCTGTGACGGAAGCGGCGAAAAACGCGTTGACGCTCAAGTATCTCGACGGCGGACATGGCGACGGCTGCAACGAATCGAACGATGCCTTCACGCTCGCGCGGCGGCGCTTTCACCACTTCACGTTCTACGGCTTCATGCTGTGTTTCGCGGCAACGGTGGTGGCGACGCTCTATCACTACCTGCTCGGCGAGGAAGCCCCGTATCCGTTCTTCAGCTTGCCGGTATTGCTGGGTACGGCGGGCGGGATCGGCCTGATCGTCGGGCCCTTGGGGCTGCTGTGGCTCAACCTGAAGCGCCATCCGGAGCAGGGCGATGCGCGCCAGCGTCCGATGGACCGTGCCTTTATCGCGCTGCTATTGCTCACCAGCGCGTCGGGCCTCGGGCTGCTGGCTTTACGCGAAACGGCGGCGATGCCGTGGCTGCTGGCGGTGCATCTGGGCATCGTGATCGCGTTGTTCGCAACGCTTCCGTACGGCAAGTTCGCGCACGGCATTTTCCGTTCGGCGGCGCTGCTCAAATCGTCTATCGAAAAGCGCCAGCCCAATACGTTGGGTCTCGGCTCGGACTAGGCGCGACACGCGCCGCATATTGGCATAACAACAGGGGACATATTCATGAACGCTACCGAACCACTAGCCGGCACGCCGGTCGGGGCGCGCTCGTCCAAAGCCGCGGCCGTACTGCGCGTGACGAGCGGCAACTTCCTCGAACAGTTCGACTTCTTTCTGTTCGGCTTCTACGCGACGTCGATCTCGAAGATCTTCTTCCCGGCGTCGAGCGAGTTCGCGTCGCTGATGCTGACCTTCGCCGTGTTCGGCGCGGGCTTTCTGATGCGTCCGTTGGGCGCGATCTTTCTCGGCGCCTATATCGACAAGGTAGGGCGGCGCACCGGCCTGATCGTCACGCTGTCGATCATGGCGAGCGGCACGATCCTGATCGCGTGCGTGCCCGGTTACGCGACCATCGGCCTGCTCGCGCCCGCGCTCGTTCTGCTCGGGCGGCTGTTGCAGGGCTTCTCGGCGGGCGCGGAACTGGGCGGCGTGTCGGTGTATCTCGCGGAAATGGCCACGCCCGGCGCACGGGGCTTCTACACGAGCTGGCAGTCGGCCAGCCAGCAGGTCGCGATCGTGATGGCGGCGGCGCTCGGCTACGGATTGAATCACTGGATGAGCGCACAGCAGATCGGCGCGTGGGGCTGGCGTATTCCGTTTTTCATCGGCTGCGCGATCGTGCCGTTCCTGTTCCTCCTGCGCCGTTCGCTGCAGGAAACCGCCGCGTTCGAGGCGCGCCGCCATCATCCGCAGACGCGCGAGATCTTCGCGATGCTGCTCAGCAACTGGCGCACGGTGATCGCCGGCATGCTGCTCACCGCGATGACGACGACCACGTTCTATCTGATCACCGTCTACACGCCGACCTTCGGCAAGTCCGTTCTCAAACTGTCGACGTCGGATAGCCTGATGGTGACGTTGCTGGTGGGCGTGTCGAACTTCATCTGGCTGCCGATCGGCGGCGCGCTGTCCGATCGGATCGGCCGCAAGCCGATTCTGCTCGCCATTGCCGTGCTGGCGATTTTCACCGCGTATCCGGCATTGTCGTGGCTCGCCGCGGCGCCGAGTTTCGGCCGCATGCTGAGCGTGCTGCTGTGGTTCTCGTTCTTCTTCGGCATGTATAACGGCGCGATGGTCGCCGCGCTTACCGAGGTGATGCCGGCGGAGGTGCGCGTCGCGGGTTTTTCGCTGGCGTTCAGTCTCGCGACGGCGCTGTTCGGCGGCTTCACGCCGGCCGTGTCGACCTTCCTGATCGAAACCACGCACGACAAGGCCGCGCCCGGCTACTGGCTCAGTTTCGCCGCGCTGTGCGGGCTTGGCGCGACGCTTGGACTCTATCGGCGGCGCGCGGGGCGGGCGGCTTCGTCGGCTTCGTCGGCGCAACGCTTTTAGCGTGTTGCCGTTGACGCGCCGAGCTGGATGGAGAGGGTGCCGCCATGCCTGGCGGCGCGCTCTCGTGCAGATGATATGAGGCCCGCCGAGTTTCCTCGGCGGGCCCCGATGCGGATGAAACTACAAGGTCAGTCGAGAATCAGAACGCGGTGCGAAGGCCAACACGTGCAATGGCCTGCGACGCCGTGCTGGACGATCCGTTGGGACCCATGATGCCGTTGATGGCAGCGTGCGAACCTGCGCTCGCCTTCTGATAAACGCCCTCCGCATAAACCATGCTCCGCTTGGAGAGCGAATAGTTCAGCGTTGCGCCGAGCTGATGCGCGTGGTTGTTGTCGAGTTCCTCGTTACCCTTCAGGTACATATAGTTCCCGCCGAAGGACCATGCGGGAGTAATCTGCCAACTGGCGCCAACTTGCGCGGCATAGGCCGCCGCGCCGTTGAACGAGTTGCGCACGGTCGTGAAGTCCGCGACCGTGTAGACGGGTCCGATTACATAGTGCGCGCCGACACCCCAGTTCGTGATCGGAATTTGCGGCGAGCCCGTGCTGGAGCCGGGATATTTCGCTTTGGTGTAGGCGGCCCCGACTCCGAACGGACCGGCACCGTAATTCAGCCCGAAGCTCATGGTCGAATTCGACCCGAACGAACCAGCCACTCCGCCGAGCGAATACAACGCCCCAGCGGACAAGCCCGCAAACACCGGTGATTGATACTTGATCGAATTGGCCGCCGGGATGCCGCTCGTGCGGCTCCAGTCGAACCAGCCGGTCGGGTTTTGCGGAATATTCAGTTTCTGGAACGGGCCTGCCGCGAAGTTGTACAAGCCGCCAGTGAACACGGCGGGAGCATTGCCTGCCTCGGACAGCGACGTCGTCATGAAATCTAAGACATTGCCGAAAGTCAGCTTGCCGAAGGTAGAACTATCCAGACCCACGTAAGCGTTTCGCCCGAAGATGCCCGGCTGCACCGTCGCGCCCGTACCGAGCTGAAACTGGTTCTCCAGCTTGAAAATGACCTTGTTTCCAGCGCCGATATCTTCGGCGCCCTGCAAGCCGAACAGGTTCGGCGTATAGATGCCGTCGTCAAACTTCGTGACCGAATGCCCGCCCTGGTTCGTCACATAGGACACGCCGCCGTCAATCAGACCGTACAGCGTGACGTTGCTCTGCGCGAACGCGTATCCGGCAGGCAGAAATCCCAAAAGAATTGCAATGGAATGTTTTTTCATTCCAGTCTCCAGATAGTGTATTTGATCGATCTTTTTTGGCAGCTTCAATGAGGCGGCTCATTCGCGCCCATCAAGCCTGGCGTGCGTGTTTCAAGTCGAGTGCGACGTCGACGATCATGTCTTCCTGACCGCCGACCATGCGGCGCTTGCCCAGTTCGACCAGAATGTCGACGGTCTTCAGGCCGTACTTGTTCGCGGCCACTTCCGAATGACGCAGGAAGCTCG